>JBDMYC010000166.1:0-13098 GCA_039770535.1 Flavobacteriales bacterium | reverse complement strand
TTTCTGTATTTGAGTTCAGAGCAAAATGTCGAAGACTTAAAGCACAGCATGATGTAAATCTTATTATTATTGATTACTTGCAATTGATGACAGGAGGAGGTGAAGGAAAAGGAAACAGAGAGCAAGAAATTAGTTTTATTTCTCGTTCAATAAAAACAGTTGCTAAGGAATTGGAAGTGCCAATTATTGCGCTATCGCAGTTGAGTAGATCGGTAGAAACGAGAGGTGGAGATAAAAAGCCAATGCTATCCGATTTGAGGGAATCGGGAGCGATTGAGCAGGATGCAGATATCGTTTCGTTTATCTATCGTCCAGAATATTATGACATTACAACAGACGAAGACGGAAATTCTGTAGAAGGTATTGGTGAGTTTATTATTGCAAAACACAGAAATGGTTCCCTAGAAACCATTCAGTTGAGATTTGTAGGTCAATTTGCCAAATTCGAAAACTTAGATTCTTTTTCAGATATGGGAATGAATGCGATTGCGCCCAATGCAGATTTTGAAAATGGTGATGGAACACTGACCATGAAATCTAAAGGATGGGACGACACAGATTCTGGAGATGTTTTTGGAGATGATGACGAAGATGACAATGAATTTTTCTAAGCCAAATTTTTGTTAAAAGTTTAAAATACTAATCGTAAAACTTGTATTTTTAGGTATGAAGAAACTCATTTTACTCTTTGCCCTTTCTTTTTTTGTGAAACTGGGAGTCTCCTCTCACATCCTAATTCCTATGGATGAGGGGAAACAAAAGAATCATTTAAAAGCTTATGGAATAGCTTTTTGGATTTTACAAAATGACCTAGAAATTGAATGGTTATTGAATTACCGAGGTGGAAGCTTCCTGATAAAATACTACAAGGACATAGAAAAAGAATGCGTGATTCGAGGAGTTTCTTTTGATGTAATTGCTGACATTCAGGCGACTGCCATAAAAAGAGAAATCTCTAATCCAGAAGTAAATCAGGAAGTTGTAAAGTTAGAGAAATCACCCAAAGTTGCTGTGTATACTCCATCAGGAAAAATGCCCTGGGATGATGCTGTTACCATGGTTCTAGAGTATGCCGAAATACCGTACGACAAGATTTATGATTCTGCAGTTATCAATACTGTTCTCCCAAAATACGATTGGTTGCACCTGCATCACGAAGATTTTACAGGACAATACGGAAAATTTTATGCTTCCTATCGAAATGCAGCTTGGTACCAAAAACAGCAAAGAGAATCGGAAGCTAGAGCCAAACGTTTAGGTTTCCAGAAGGTTTCAGAATTGAAAGCTGGAGTAGCAACAAGAATCAAAGAATTTGTAGCTGGAGGGGGATTTCTATTTACTATGTGTTCAGGGACAGATTCTTACGACATTGCTTTGTCGGCAACCGAAACTGACATTTGTGAGTCTATGTTTGATGGCGATCCTGCAGATAAGCAAGCGCAATCAAAATTAGATTTCAGCAAAACTCTTGCTTTCAAAGATTTTAAACTAAGACCAAACCCATACGAATACGAGTTTTCTACAATTGATGGAACCATGGTGAGATTCAAACCGAAGCGAATTCCAGAAAAACAAGATGTCTTTAATTTGTTTGAATTCTCAGCAAAATGGGATATCGTTCCGACAATGCTTTGTCAAAATCATCAATCAGTAATCAAAGGATTTATGGGGCAAACTACTGATTTTCACAAGCAATATGTGAAATCCAGTGTAACCGTAATGGGAGAATCCAAAGCTTTGGGAACTGTGCGTTACATCAGTGGAGAATTGGGGCAGGGGAGATGGACTTTTTACGGAGGTCACGATCCAGAAGATTATCAACACAGAGTGGGAGATCCCCCAACCGATTTGAATTTACACCCAAATTCACCAGGTTACCGTTTGATTTTGAATAACTTATTGTTCCCAGCAGCTAAGAAAAAGAAGAGGAAGACTTGATTTTATTTCTCGCGTCTTGCAACCATTTGCTGGTTCTCGTTTAGCGAAGCGTAACGAGGACCTATTTTACTTTCACATTTGTCTTTTTATAACCCGCGTTTGGAAACGCTAAGATAAGGTTAGGCACACGTTTCCGCTATCGCTCAAACAAGCACCAGTGATTTTGGGTTGAGAACATGGGGAAAAGTTTTATTTTCAAAACAACTTAGTAATTTTTAAATTGGGCAGTTCTCCTTTCTCATTAAAATATACATTATAACTACTATGCTTCCAATCTTTTTCTTCATAAATTAATCCTGTTTCTAATGGGTTTTCGTGCATATAAGCCAGCCTTTGCATTATTTTTTTACCGCTATCCAAGATTACAGGATGAAATCCATCTTGCCACAATTTGAAAGTAGATGCTCTACCATTCTTTTTGGCTTCATAGCTGAATTTGTTTAATAGCCATTCTCTTCGGCTTTCATTGCAGCTTATTATTGTTTCTATTAGCCTTTTGTTGGTATACTTTTTAAAATCTCTTACTATATCTTGTATTTTGTGTTCTTCTGAACTAACTATCAAATGAATGTGACTTGTCATGTATACATAACCGTGTATTTTCAACCCTTTGTACTTTTGGCAAAATTCAAACGATTCATCCAGTATATCGGTATAAACTTTTCTGATGAATAAATCTACCCAACCTACTAGTGTAAATGTTATAAATGTTGGAGTCTGACTGTCTATTACTTTGTATTTCTCTGACAAGTTTTTGTTTGTAAGATACTAATAATGTTTTGACTAAATTGTATTATAAACACATAATGAAGATTGGAGCTGGTTACGATTCGCGTAAAGAAGCACAAGTTTTAGTGGGATTAACTACGAAGAGGAGAGTGCTTCACGCTTATTTCTCACGTCTTGCAACCATTTGCTGGTGCTCGTTTGTAACGAGGACCTATCTTACTTTCACGTTTATCATTTCAAAACCCGCGTTTGGAAACGCTAAGATAAGGTTAGGCACTCGTTTCCGCTATCGCTCAAACAAGCACCAGCTTTTGTTGGTTGCTAAGACGAGGACGAGGGGGTTTTAAGCTTGTCTGATACATTTGGAATTTTGTTTGTAACAGTAATATCTTTCACAGATTTGGTACCATAATTATAAACTACTCCAACTGCAACAGGTTGGGCATCATTATATTGTGTAATTGCTGCTGTTCTTACTTGTTTCATATTAAAATCATCTTGATAAAATGCAAATGTTTTTCTAATATGAGTTTTTGATGCTGTGACAATTAGTCCATGAACTTCTAATTTCTCAAGACCTTCTAGTTCAATTGCATTAATTACTACATTTTCACTAAAAGCATAAGGAGAGATCCACGGATATGAGGCTTCAAGAGGGTCAACAGCAAAAAATCTTCCAATCCTAGTATCATTCATACGATACTTATAATTAGCTGATACACCTTTTCCTTTAATTTCGTCATCCATTTCTTGACCTTGGAAACCGTAAGAATTATCATCTGATGGATGATGGTAACGGTTAGGCATTAACATCCCGAAAGGGTAGTAGTCAGGGTATGACATGCCATCTTTAATGCAGTAATTCATCTACTCCTTCACAAATTTCTCAATTCCAACAATCTCATTATCAGAAAATAACTGGATAATATAAGTGCCAGGCTCCAACTCAGCAACAGAAATCGATTTTGTAAAACTATTCTCTTGCACAAAACGCCCTTGGAGGTCAAGTATTTTGTAGGATTCTATTCTATTATTTTCTTTGTTGATGACCGTAATTAAATCTGAAGAAGGATTTGGGTACAAATTGAAAGTAGTTAGTTTGTTTTCTTCAATTCCCACATACACATTATCAATGTAGGAAACGGAATTGATGGTTGTTGTTCCTAACACTTCTATCCCTTCGGCTTTCATTACGGGTAATCCAAAAGCTGCATCAAGCCAAGTGTATTCTACAATTTTCCTAGGTAATCCAAAAGGTGTCCCCAAAAAATCTACGGAGTCAATTTGGTCGATCACAGTTTTTATTTTCAAGGTGTTGGCATAGGTTGCGTGCGGAGTTACTAATGATCCCCAGCCTTCTATTTGGTAGTTTCTGGTGTAACTTGCTTTGTACACAATATTTTGTCCCAAAGAGTTCAAATCATATCCCCAAGCACCTTTAGATGTCCCAGAATCTTGGTAATTGAGAGGAAAATTGAAAATCGTGTCTTGGTCAGTGTATTCGGTCACAAGCGGAATGGTAATTCCTGTGGAATCTTTGATTCTGAGTCCTTTCACAGTTCCCACAAGATGATTAGTTGTTTTCTTTGCCATAGTCATCACGTCATACAAAGTCACTACAAATGCGTTCATGGAATCTGTTTCAAGAATTCCCATGTTGGTCAAGTTGTTCCAGTTGAATAGGCACGTAAATCCTCCTCCATTTGCAATACACTGAGCGATATAAGGAGCTTGATAACCAGATGCGGCTGCAGTAACGGTTGATTTATTTCCCCAAGAGTCTTTTCCCAAGGTGGCATAATTCCAAGAGAAATTTGCTCCAGTTGAGGCAAAATTGAAACCATTTATTCCTACTGTGACATTTGTCATTTGTTGAGAGTATGCTCCACTTGCATGATTTGCAGAAGTATAAGTAATTTGCGAAATGGAAGTTAATCCGATTAGAATCAAAATTGAAAGTAATAAATGCTTCATTGATTGAGAGTATAAATGAGTAATCGTTTGTAATTTACGAATAATTGTTGAGTTTCATTTTTAATTTTTTCAACTGTATTTCAAAATTCTTGTAATGAATTTAAAATATTTAGAAGAAAATCTCAGTTATAATTGAGTGTGAAAATAATTTTGTGACTTTATCCTCAATTGCCCCCAACCCCGTAAACCAAAGAAACTATGAAAAATTTATCGTTAATACTGCTATTTTTTGCTTTTGTATCCAACAGTTTTCTTGCCCAAACCACAGAAAGGGGCACGAAACAGCCTGCTGAAATTCAACTAATTTTCAAGCCAGGAAAAACAAGATTAACTGCTAAACACAAGAAAATTCTAGACAAAGCAGAGGTTGATCTTTCTGATGGTGATGAAGTTTGGATTTATCCTTTATCTACTTACAAACAGAAAAAAACTAGATCGGCTGTGACTAACCTGAGGCAGAAAAGCGAAAGGGAAAACGTGTGGTTTGATCCAAAATCACAGGAACAAGCCAAATCAATTATCGACTATTTAGTTTCTACAAATAACAGCAAAATAGAGATAGACAGAGATTTTGGTTACCTACTGAAAGGTCCGTCTATCCGAGTGAAAATTTCTCTTAATTATTACAAAGAACCTATCGCATTTAACGGAAAGAGAGAGAAGCCAAGCGTATTTTCAGAACAAAAAACTTTGAAAGACTTATACCCTGAAAAAGAATCGCAATTTTTTATTATCAATCCCAATGAAGATACTTTGATAGAGGGAAACGAAGGAACAAAATTATTTTTTGCCAAAGGTTCGCTTCTTTCCAAAGACTTGGTTCAGATAGAATTGAAAGAATTTTACAAGACTTCAGATTTTTTCAAGGCAGATTTACAGACCGTTTCTAACGGGAAATTATTGTACACAGGCGGCACAATTTATTTGGATGCAAGGGAGAAAGCAAATCTCAAAAAGCAGGTAAAGATTAATCCCTCTAGAGGAATTAATGCAGAATTTACAGAGGGGAAAAATGATCCTAAGATGAAGTTATTTTTAAAAGATAAAAACGCGAAAGAAACCAATTGGTTGTTGAGCAGAAAAAGCAGTTGGAGGTACACAAGAAATTACATGCTGAATAGACAAGAAAAATACAAAACACTGGTATTCAATTCGCCCAATGAATATCAGGTGTTTTTTACTTCTGGCGAAGCCAAAAAAGTAGAAGACGAGTGGACTGGAGTATTGAAAGCCATTTACAGAGAAAAAAAGAGGGCTGAAAGAGAAAAAAGAGAAGCTGAACTGGCGAGAGTAAGAGCAATAAAAGACAGTATTTATCGCGAAGAAAACAAAGAGTATTTTGCAGAACTTGCTGATATTAAAGAAAATGACGCAACCATTTCTCGGCTAGCTGTAAATAATTTGGGTTTTATAAACTGCGATAAATTTGTAGATACTATCACAGAAAACTTCGAGATTTTTGCAGACAATTCTGTGAAAGCAACTTACTACATAATTTTCGAGAAAGAAAAAGGAATAGTGAAAGGACGGGGAAATAGAGAGAAAATAACCTTCGGAAGTTTACCTGTAGATCAATCGCTTACAGTTATTGGAATAAGTATTTCAAATGATAAACAATTGGTATACAAAAAGAGGCTGAGTTCAGTCAAAGAATCAGTGGGTAAAGTAAGTTTTACAGAAGCGAGCAAAGTGGAATTAGATAATTTGTTGGCAGGGTTAAATGATTGATGCATAAAAAGCATCAAGACATTACCTTACAATACTCCCAAACAAATCAAAGTAATCAGCAGAGTTTACTTTCACAGTAGCGTAATCTCCAATTCTCACGTGATTTTCTTCGGAGATTGGAACCCAAACTTCGTTATCTACTTCTGGGGAGTCAAATTCTGTTCTTCCTACAAAATATTCTCCTTCTATTCTGTCGAATAGCACCTTGAATTCTTTTCCTACTTTATTCTGGTTGTGTTCGTAAGAAATAGTAGACTGAATATCCATAATTTCTTCTGCTCTAGCTGTCTTTACTTCAGCAGGAACATCATCTTCTGCATTGTGAGCATGCGTATTTTCTTCGTGCGAATATTCAAATATTCCCAATCTATCAAATTTCATTTCTCTCACCCAATCCGCCATTTCTTGAAAATCTTCTTCCGTTTCTCCAGGATAACCTGCAATAAGAGTTGTACGAATTGCAATTCCCGGAACTTTCTCACGAATTGTTTTCACCAATTCTGTCGTTTTTTCTCTGGTAATTCCTCTTCGCATGTCTTTCAAAACCTTGGTAGAACCATGTTGCAAAGGCATATCCAAATAATTACAAATATTGTCTCTTTCTGCCATTACATCCAACACATCTAACGGAAAGCCAGAAGGGTAGGCGTAATGTAACCTAATCCATTCTATGCCATCAATATCAGATAATTGACGGAGTAATTCTGCCAGTTTTCTCTCTTTGTATAAATCAAGGCCATAATAAGTCAAATCTTGAGCGATAAGCATTAATTCTTTCACGCCCTGAGCTGCAAGGCTTTTAGCATTTGAAACAAGTTGCTCAATAGGAGTAGACCTGTGTTTTCCTCTCATTAGTGGAATAGCACAAAACGAGCAAGGTCTGTCGCAACCTTCTGCTATTTTGAAATAGGCAAAATGACTTGGCGTAGTTAAGATTCTTTCTCCTAATAGTTCCTTTTTGTAATCTGCGTTAAGAGTTTTGAGCATTTTTGGCAATTCCTGCGTACCAAAATAAGCATCTACCTGAGGAATTTCCTCTTCCAAGTTGTCTTTGTATCGTTCAGATAAGCAACCGGTAACGTACAATTTATCAACTAATCCTTGTTCTTTGGCATCTGCATATTGCAAAATAGTATCGATAGATTCTTGTTTGGCATTATCAATAAATCCGCAGGTATTTACAATCACAATCTCATGATCGCCCGAATCAGATTCGTGTTCCACGTCAAATTTATTGGCATGTAATTGTGCCATTAATAGTTCAGAATCAAACGTGTTCTTGGAACAACCTAATGTGATTACGTTTACTTTGTTTTTTTTGAGAGTTTTTGCTTTCATTAGTCTTAAAGAATGTTAGAATTATAGAATCTAGAATAATAGGATGTTTGAAAAGTTAGTTATTTATAATAAATGAATTTTTACAGTGGATTATCTGAGATTGATTTCATATAACCAAATAAAAGTTTTTCTACTTCTACTAAATCTTTTAATAAATTAGAAGTGTCATAATAATATAAGTCTTTTGATAATATTAAAAAGTATTTAACTTCATTCAAAGATGCTTTCGGAATGTTGTAGAATCTCAACTTATCTTTTGCTCCTCTTCGTCCAAAACCTTCGGCAATATTTGCAGATATTGAAACAGAAGCTCTTCTTATCTGTGAGGTTAGTCCATAAATTTCATCTTTAGGAAATTGTTTTGTTATCTTATATATGTTGAGAACTAAAGAATGGGCTTTTTGCCACACAATTAAATTTTCAGAAGAATAATTTTTATTTTCCATTTAAATTTTGTTTTGACACCTAACACTCTATAATTCTGGATTCTAACATTCTAAGAACACCAGAATCCTACTTTAAACTAAAAAGCGAATCCACAAATTCCATTTTATTAAATACTTGTAAATCTTCGATTCCTTCACCCACACCAATATATTTTACTGGAATGTTGAATTGATCAGAAATCCCTATTACAACACCTCCTTTTGCTGTTCCGTCTAGTTTGGTAAGTGCCAATGCCGAAACATCTGTAGCTTGCGTAAATTGAGCACATTGTTCAATTGCGTTTTGCCCTGTAGAACCATCCAAAACTAAAAGTATTTCGTGGGGAGCACCTGGAACAATTTTGTCCATGACTCTTTTTATTTTAGTTAGCTCGTTCATCAATCCCACTTTGTTGTGAAGTCTTCCCGCAGTGTCTATTAGCACAATATCAGCATTTTGTTTCACTGCACTTTCTATTGTGTCAAAAGCAACTGCAGCAGGATCTGCATTCATTCCTTGTTGAACGATAGGGACTCCCACACGCTCGCTCCAGATAATCAATTGATCTACGGCAGCAGCTCTGAATGTATCGGCAGCTCCAAGAACAACTTTCTTCCCAGCTTTCTTGAATTGATGAGCCAATTTCCCAATGGTAGTAGTTTTTCCAACTCCGTTCACACCAACCACCATAATTACGTGAGGTTTATGCGAAGTTTTAATATCAAAATCCACTTGGTCTACAGAGTTATTTTCTTCTAATAGGTTTGCAATTTCTTCTTGAAGAATTGTGTTCAACTCCGAAGTATTGATGTATTTGTCTTTAGAAACGCGAGCTTCAATTCTTTCAATGATTTTTACAGTTGTTTTTACACCCACATCTGATGTGATTAGAGCTTCCTCCAATTCATCCAGTACATCAGCATCTACAGTTGATTTTCCTGCAACTGCTCTCGATAGTTTAGAAAAAACTGATTGTTTAGTTTTTTCCAATCCTTTATCTAGGGTTTCTTTTTTATCTTTCGAAAAGAATTTTTTAAATATACTCATGATCGATTTAGTTTAGTCCAAGTTCTTTTTTTCTGTTAGCGAGTAATTCAGAAACTTCTATGTTATCTCCAGATTTTATTTTGTCGTCTATTTTTATCAATAAATACTTTTTGAATTTGTATTTAAATAATATCTCTTGACCTACTTTTAAAGTAACTGCACTTGACGACTTGGGCGATAGATTAGGACTCATAACACTTGGTATTAGCAGTGGAATTGAATTATCTGAATCATTGGTCAAATTAAAGTTAATTTTTCTAGCAATTACTGGTGTTTCGGTCGCATTGACTACTGCAGTAGAGTCCGTATTTACTTTTCTTGTTGCACAGGAGGCAAGAAGAAACAGAGATATAATTAGAGTATACTTCATAAGTGCTGATTCTATAAAATAGAAAAAGCTTCTTTCAGAAACTGAAAGAAGCTAAATATAATTGAGAGTAAATATATTATTATTTACTAAAAAATTCTTTTACCTCACTGTTTAATACGATTGCTTCTTTAAATTGGTAAGCTCCAGTTTTTGGAGATTTTACCGCCTTAATCACTTTTGTATGTTGTTTTCCTCCTCCTTTTTGCAAGGATGCTACTACTTTCTTAGCCATATCTTATTATTTTATTTCTTTGTGAACTGTGTGCTTTCTCAAAATTCTGTTATACTTTTTCACTTCCATTCTTTCTGGAGTGTTTTTTCTGTTTTTAGTCGTTATGTACCTCGAAGTTCCTGGCACCCCAGTTGCTTTGTGTTCTGTACATTCTAAAATTACTTGTATTCTATTTCCTTTAGTCTTTGCCATTTTCCTTTTAATTTCAAGAGTGCAAATATAGAAACTATTAATTTAGTTTCAAATATAAACAGTTACTTTTTTTCTATTTTTATTTTGTGTGGTTTTCCCTTTCAATTCGCTTGTTTGTAGAACCAAACTTCAACCCCCGTTCTCCTCATTCATCACTTCCAATTACTTTTTCATAATTTCTTCAATCTCTGAAATAGTTCTCGGCACACAACCTGATAAATTTATTGGTTTTTTGGTGGTAATTAAAATATCGTCTTCAATTCTAACTCCAATATTCCACCATTTTTTATCACAGTCTGACCCTTCAGGAATGTAAATTCCTGGCTCAACAGTTATTACTTGGTTTGCTTCTAGTGAATTATAAGTTCCTGAATCATGTACATCAAGCCCCAAATAATGGGAAGTTCCGTGAGGAAAATATTTTTTCACTTCATATACTTCTTTAATAATACCTAATTCTTTTAGTCTTTTTCCAATGATTTCATTGGCAATTTGTCCAGGTGTCCAGAAACTATTTCCTGCCACGCAAGATTTAATCCCTGCTGTTTGTGCTTCTAGGACTATGTTATAGATAATGGCTTGTTCTTTGCTATATTTCCCATTTACTGGTAAAGTTCGGGTCACATCTGCTGTGTATCCATGATACTCCGCGCCAATATCACTCACTAATAAATCGTTTTGTTCAAACATTCTGCGGTTGCTCACGTAATGCAGAATGCAAGAATTTCCGCCACTTCCGTGAATGGAAGGAAAACCTGCATGCTCGGCTCCTTCATTTTTAAAATGATATTCTACTAATGCTTCACTCTGATATTCAGCCATCTCAGGAGTGAGTTTTTTCATCAATTCTATTTGGGCTTTACAAGTAATATCAATGGCTTTGCGCATTAGAACCAATTCTTGTTCTGTCTTTATCTCCCTCAGTTCTGCCATCCAATTCTTAAGTTTTGTTGCATTCAAAGTAGAGTCTATGGTTGATGCTAAGATTTGTTTTTTCAAGTCATACAAATCAGAAGAGCTGCGCGTGTCGCGAGTGTCGTTCTTATCAGCAACAAAAAAGACATTTTCTTTATTTTTTAAGTCAAGGTCTATGTTGCTCAAGTCTTTATTCGAATATACAGCATCAAAGTCAAGTATTTCTCTCACGCCAGTTACTCCCATTCTTTTGCCCAACCACAATTCCTTAGAAGCATCTCTGGGTTGCACTAATATTATTTCATTGGTTTCGACTGTACCTTGGTTTATTTTATCTTTGTAAATTAAGACAACAGAGTGAGGTTCTTTTAACCCTGTGAGATAGTAGAAGTTTGGATCTTGATGATATTCATAATCTACATCATTGGAGCGATTACGAATAGGAGAGGAGTAGATTATTGCTACAGAATTTAATGGCATCAAATCTCTCAATTTCTCTCGCCTTTCTTTATGAAAAGAAGCAGGCAGCAGGTCTTTATCAAAAATTCCTATTTCTGCTGGTACAATTTTTTCGCTTTTCAATTCAAGAGCTTTTTCTTGCGAAAAGCAACTCAAAAAAGAGAGGAGAAGTAATGTAAATAGTAAGTTTTTCTTCATCTCGAAAATTAATTTATTTCATTTGTTTAATACCGGAAGTAATAAAAGGAATCATTGGCACACTCCTCATGATGTGCAGCTCATCAATGAATCTGGTTTCATTTCCTAAAAAGCCAAGAATTTTTTCGGGTTCTATTTTTGTAAATAAGATTTCGAAAACATCTTTTCCACTCAGCTTATCAGTCAACATAACATCCAACAAAGTTTTGTCGTACCAATGGAACATTTTTTCCCTGAAACTTTTTTCAGGATTGGGATTTATTCCCTTCCTCAAATTTTCAATAATTTTTTCAGTACCAGTTTGGATAAATTGAAAAGTGTAACCACTGCTCGCTTTGGTATAGCCTCCTGCAGTTCCAATGTTTATGACCTTTTCGTTATTAGAATTCTCTCGATTAAATTTTGCCAAAGACATAGGAATAACGCCCGATTCTTTGTGTGTGATTTCATAGTTTTCAGTGTCGAGATAATCTTTGATGTATTTCTCTATTTCTATACCGTAAGCCTCTTTTTTAAGTAATTCTTTGGTGAATAAGGTGTATTCAATCAGAGCCTCAGTGGGGCTTGTGGGAAGAACATACATGAAAGTATCGCCATACTGTTGGGAGATTCTAAAATCCATCAAAGTTCCTATTTTTGGATTAAAAATAGGCTTTTTCACCTTGATGTTCCAGCCCTCAAAATGCTGTAGAAGCGAGTTTTTTATGTTCAATTCTGGGTTGAAAATAGGAGTAGAGTTGAAAACAAAGTCTGCTTCATAGCTTTTATTTGCTGTTTCTACTTTTCCCACATTATTTTCAGTAGAGATGTGAGTTACTTTCTCATAGTTGAAAGTGACATTTTCAAATTTTTCTGCAAACGACAATACATAACTATAAAAATCAACACCTTGTATCATTTTATACTCATATTCTTGCAGTTCAAATTGTTTGGTTACTTTTTCCGAAAGAAACTCTAAAGTTTTCCATTTGTGGGTAACAATAGATTCAAATAAACCTTCTTCTTTTTCCCAATAGCACCAAGTTCTGTCGTTAGTTTGTTTTTTGTCTCTATCTAGAACTAAAATTTTTTTCGATTTCAATTCTTTTTCTTGCAATATTCTATACAATAACGATAACCCAGCACATCCTGCTCCAGTTATGATGTAATCGTATTTCATAATTATGTTTTTACTTTTTGTTAGTAATAGGAATACAATTTACTAAAAACCATCTTGACAACCATCAATCTGGTTTGTTTTTTTGTCGAAATAATTGCACAAAAAAAACGTCTTGAACAGAGTTCAAGACGTTTTTAAAATTTGGATACAAAGAAACTTACGCTCCAGTGTACAATCCTTTTGATTTTGAATCTTTTATCATTGCTTCGATCCCTATCTTGTCGATAGTTCTCAATGCTCTTGTACATACTTTTAGTTTTACTTTTCTATCTTCACTCGGTAAGTGAAAAGTCTTAGTTACTAAATTTGGGTAAAATTTTCTTCTAGTTCTTCTCAAAGAGAATGAAACGTTATTACCTGACTGTACTTTTTTTCCTGTTAATTGACAAACTT
>JBDMYC010000165.1:0-5641 GCA_039770535.1 Flavobacteriales bacterium | reverse complement strand
TGATGTTTATCTTAACTCCTTTGTAGTTTACCGATACGTTTTTTGCAAGAATCGTAAATCCTCTTTCTCTTTCAAGGTCATTTTTATCCAAGATTAACTCTCCTGTAGTTTCGTGATCTGAAAACAATTTTCCAGCCAAAATCATTTTATCAACTAAGGTTGTTTTCCCGTGATCTACGTGGGCAATGATTGCAATATTCTTTATTTCTTGTGACATAAAATCAATTAAATTTTGTGCAAAGGTAGTGTATTTGTTTACAATACCCGAAAATAGACTGTTAATTTAATTGGTTACAGTTCTTTCATACATATTATACTCCCCTCTCTTTCGGTATAAATATAATTTGTCCTTGGATCTAAATCCAATGATTTTGCAAATCCCCCTGAGCTTAAAGGTCCTAATTTTTCAGTTTGATTGATTATTCGCAAAACTTCATTTGAAAGTAAATCGACAACACAAACCGTGTTGTAATTGCTAAAATATATCTTGTTGTTGTATTTTTTAAAATTAGAAGTTGCGTGCGGTTGTTCAGTACTAAATGTGCTTAAATTTCCTAATTTCTTATATATACTGCCGTCATTTACACTGTGAACTCTCACTTCGCTCACGGAACCAATAGATTTATAGAGAAGATTATTGTTTAAAATCATTCTAGTTGAGTGTGAATAGGGTAAAGTTAAATTTCTCCAAATCTCAGTTTTGGCTAATAAATTGATTTTGGCAATTTCTCCTAAACTGCTGTGTAAGTATAAATTATAATTTTCAATAACTGGGTTGGACACTTCATTTGAAACAAAATAATAACCCAAATCCCAATACATTGAATCTGCTGTTAAATCTAAAGCATAGTATTCGCTTTTAGAGATAACGTTTAGTGAAGACGAATAATAGCTTACGCTATGCACAAACAAAACTTCATTTCCGTTTGGATGAATCCATACCTTCATTCCTTTTGGATTCTGACTAAAATTATTTCGCTCCGATTTATGAATGGAGTACATCTTGATTTCATTTCCTGTTGATGGGTTGATTTTGAAAAACTCTGTGCTGTCAGAGACACCTCTTACATTTCCGAAAGCAGCATAAATATTGCCATTTTCTATCGTAAAATGCGATAAATATCCTTTGTTCAATCTCCAAACTTCATTTCCATTTGCCGCATCAATGCAAACCAACTCTCCGTCAATATTTACAAAATACTTGTCTTGATAAACTTGTGGGGCTTGATACCAAAAACCTGATTTGTATTGCCACAAAGTGTCTCCAGTTGCCTTGTCAAAAGCTATTAATTCTTCATCTTGAACCGACCCACTTGGATTGTGGTTGTATATAACAGAACTTGAAGCAACAGTAACATGATTTACATCCAAATATCTTCTATTTCCGCTTTTCGACCATATTAACTCGAAATCCGAATTTATATTTGTTGGCTCGGGAGCGCATTCAACCAATGGTTCTTCTTTTTTACAATTGATTGTAAAAATAGAGAAAATAAGTAGCGACAAAAAGTGTTTTCGTTTCATACTAAATTGCTTTATGTTTCTAAGATAGCTATTAATAAAGCAAATATGAATGAATTTCATTCATGTTAAAAAGTAAAATACGTTAAGAACTGACAGAAATATTCTGTAAAAACTCCGAAATACTTCTGTTTTACTTGGTTGCAAGTCTATATTTCTGACATTACGCAATCGGTTGCAATTAATAGATAAATTTTTTAGTTCCAAAAAGTTTCAGGAAAGCTATCTAACAACACTCAGATGTCCGAGCACTTCTTTTACCTTGCCATTTTCGCCTTTCAGCACTGCTCGGTAAGGATAAATTCCTACTGGAACCAATTCGCCTTTGTGTTTCCCATCCCAAAACTGATCTGATTCTTCGGTTTCAAACATAAGCTCGCCCCAGTTATTGAAAATTTTGATAGAAAACTTATCTACACCTGCCGAAAATATCCTGAATTCATCATTCTTGCCATCTGCATTGGGTGAAAAAGCTGATGGAATGTAAAGTAAGAACTCATCCAAAATAGAAATAGCGCCTGAAATGGAATCAATACACCCAAATTCATTTTCTGCGGTTAGCACAACCTGGTATATTTTCTCATTGTTCTCAGGAAACCTCACTGTACAGGGGTTTACTAGGGTTGATCTGCCGTTTGTCCCATTAAAATCAAAATCCCACGAATAGGAAGTTGCACCTGTGGATTGATTAGAAAAGCAAACATCTGGATTGAAGGTGTACAATTCTTGAGGAGAAAAACTAAAACTTGGAACAGGCAAAGCATGCACAACAGCCAAGATTGTGGTATCATCCACACAACCAGAATCTGAAGTAACTGTCAAGGTAATTGGCAAATCGCCCGCAGCAGGAGAAACAAATGTTGGATTTGGAATCGTGGGATTTCCGGGAAGTGCCCATTGCCAATTTGTAATAGAACCAGTTGTGACAGAAGATTGATCAATAAAATTGCTGGTAAAACCCAAACAAACAGAATCTACCAAAAAACTAGCTTCTGGCTCAGGAAATGACTCCACTATTACTGTTTGTGAAGTTTGACAACCGTTACTGTCTTGTACTGTCATTGTATATAATCCGGCTGTGAGTGAGGAAAAACCTGTGTCAGTCACAAATGCACTATTGTCCAGCTGATATTCGTAAGGACTTGTTCCTGAGCTGGTATTTCTTGCAATTATTTCACCTGTTTGAATTCCAACTGGACACGTTCCTGCGGAGTCTAAATCAAAAGTAATAATTGTGGTGTCTAGTCTATAAACTTGGGTTAGTACACAACTCGTATCGTAGGTTGCTAATAACTGATAATTTCCTAATCCTCCATTCGGAACAGAATAAGTTGAGTCGGTTGCGCCTGCTATTGCAATGCTGTCTTTGTACCATTGAAAAAATCTTGGAACTGAATCGAAATTTGCTTTTAACACTAGATTTCCTTGGCAATAGTGACCGGCATCTTCAATGTTAATTGAAGGAAGAAAAAGAGCTGTTTCGTTAAGAATTAAATTATCCATGTAGTAGTAATTTGATCCTGTGTTATTGGTACAACTTCCTCCCAAAACAATAGCTGCATAGTTTTGTGCGGCTGTAAAACTAAGGCTTACCTTTATCCATCCTGTTGCTGAGCAAGTTACTGTATCAACATCTAACAAATCCCAATCTAGTGGAGCGGTTGTGGTGGGGCAAAAAGCTGAGGCTGTGGGTAGTAAATTTCCGAAAGGTAAATTTGCACAATTAGTGGTCCCATAAATTGCCATTTCGGTAGTTAGATTGCCGAATGAATTGGCTAGAAAAAATTCAATCTGATAGTTTTTACCAATCTTAGTAGTATCTGTTAGGCACGTACCCACATACTCTTTGTATGGAAGGTTGAGAGTGCTAAAATTATTAAAAAAGCCCACGTAACCATTTCCGTTTGGCAAAGGTAAAGGCGGGGCTGGAAATGTACCGATTGTTATAAATCCACATGTATTGAAATAATCTGAAGTTGCGCCAGAGGCTTGAACCCAATTAACTGCGCAATTTAGCTGGCTAGCGCCATTTGGACAGCACGTTCTTTGCTCAAAAGAAGGGTTAGGAATCAGAGAAGAAAGTATTGAGTCAGGTTTTGCTTCCGCACAAAAACAATCTACAGTGTCCTGTAAATCAATGAGTCCATCAAAATCATCATCAATTCCATTGTCACATATTTCTTGTGAAAATGAAACTATATTCATTAACAAAAACAATAATATGGCTGCGCTTTTCTTCATTTCGTTTGTAGTAATACTAACGAGAATCGGTTAAAATCAGTTGCTTTATTTATTGCTTAACCTCAACCCAGTCTCCATATTCTTTGATTAAACCTATTAATTCATCTAAAGCATCTTCTTCTGGAATATTTTTCTTTACTACGGTCTTTTCTTTGTAAAGTGTGATTTTTCCTTTTCCTGTTCCTACATATCCATAATCTGCATCTGCCATTTCTCCTGGTCCGTTCACAATGCAACCCATAATTCCTATTTTCAATCCTTTCAAGTGATTGGTTTTCGCTCTTATTTTGGCTGTAGTTTCTTGCAAATCGAATAAAGTTCTTCCGCAAGATGGACAAGAAATGTAATCAGTTTTAGAAATTCTAGTTCTTGTAGCTTGCAGGATTCCAAAAGCGGTATCGTTCAAAAATAAATCGCCTCCGCAGTTTTCTGCAGCAATAAAAATTCCATCTCCAAGTCCATCAATAAGTAATCCTCCCATGTCTACAGATGCGTCAATCTGCAGTTCTTCTTGAGGTAAGTCTCTGTAAGCTCTTCCAATTACTACTGGTGCTTTACAATTATTCTTAATCAATGAGTTGAACAACATTCTTTGCTCTGCCATTCCGTGTTTGTTGTAAGTGTCAATGATTAACACAACTGATTTATCTTGGTTTAATTTCGAAAATAATTCGTCAGTTAAATCTGCCAACAACACATAAACAAAATTTAATTTTTCGTGCTTTTCACAATCGGATAAATACTGTTTTGAATCCAAGAATGGGAATCTATTAGGTCTGTTTTTTTCAGCTACCCAAGTGTTGTATTCGTGAATTAATCCGAGTGTTCCTGGGATTTCAAAATCAACTGTATTTTTATTTGTAAATACATAATCGCAGGCTTTATCTGTAATATTCCATTTATCAAGCGGAACAGAGTAATTATATCCCAAAGCAAAAAAGGAGGCTTGTTTTATTTCTTTTTTCAAAGAAAAATCTGCCATTACTACGGGTACATGTTCGCTTCCTATATTATTAATGGAATACGTTTTTCTTCTGTTGTATTCGTAGGGATCAATGAATGACTGAGCTGCAATTTCTATCGGTTCGTGATCTTCTCTGTGCGAGTATCTTTTTACTAAGTTTTGAGCCACAGGAATTTCAGATTCTGCTGATTCGGTCAATGAAACACGAATTGTATCTCCAATGCCATCTTCTAATAAAGTTCCAATTCCTATCGCAGATTTGATTCTTCCATCTTCCCCTTCTCCAGCTTCTGTAACTCCTAAATGAAGAGGATAATCCATCCCTTTTTCAATCATAGCAGCTACCAATAATCGGTACGCTTGCACCATTACTTTGGGATTACTTGCCTTCATTGAAAGCACCAATTCGTGGTAATCATGATCTCTGCAAATCCTTATAAATTCCATAGCAGATTCTACCATACCTAGTGGCGTGTCTCCGTATCTACTCAATATTCTATCGGATAAAGAACCATGGTTGGTACCAATTCTCATAGCAACTCCATTCTCTTTACACAAAAGGACCAAAGGAGTAAATTTACTTCTAATTCTTTCTAATTCTGCTTGGTAAGTTTCGTCTGTATATTCGTATTCGTTAAATTGCTTTTTGTCAGCATAGTTTCCTGGATTCACTCTCACTTTTTCCACAATTCCTGCCGCAACTTCGGCAGCATTGGGAGTGAAATGAATATCTGCAACCAAAGGAACATCATATCCTGCTTCCCTCACTAGCCTTTTTATTTCACGCAAGTTTTCCGCATCTTTTTTGCTGGGAGCGGTTAATCGCACAATTTCACAACCTACTTTTGCTAAGCTGATTGTTTCTTCTACAGATTTTTTAGTGTCCATAGTATCGGCAGTGGTCATGGATTGCAC
>JBDMYC010000164.1:0-7210 GCA_039770535.1 Flavobacteriales bacterium | reverse complement strand
TTTTCACCAGTTAATTCATCCAACTGTTTGAAGATCTTAAGTTTCAAATCTACATTTTCGGTAGCCGCTTCAACTACCAAATCAATTCCTTCAACTCCTTTTGCCATATCGGTAAAAGTTGTAATGTTAGATAGCGTTTCATTTTTCTTTTCTTCAGTAATTCTCTCCTTAGCTATCAATCTATCTAGGTTCTTTGTGATAGTTGCTAGAGCTTTATCAAGTGATTGCTGCGAAATGTCAATTAAAGAAACTTTAAATCCCGATTGTGCATACACATGCGCGATACCATTTCCCATTGTTCCCGCTCCAATTACTGCAATATTATTCATAGTTTTTGTTTTAATTTGATTGTGCAAATATAGGATAATTCTAAATTAAAATTTCTCAATTTTTTTAATACTGAATTTAAACCTTTACATTTGTTATCTATGAAAATAAACATTGCAATAGACGGTTATTCTTCCTGTGGGAAAAGTACCTTAGCCAAATTTTTATCACAAAAATTGGAGTATAGCTATATTGACACAGGTGCAATGTATCGCTCTGTTACCTTATATCTTTTAAATAAAGGCTTAATAAAAGACGGGAAAGTAGATAGAAACTCTATCATTTCGGCTTTGCCAAATATTGATGTCACTTTCAAATATAACACTTCCAAAAATCAATCAGACACTTATTTGAATGGTAAAAACGTGGAAGATGAAATTCGTTCTCCAGAAATTTCTAGTCTTGTGAGTGGAATCAGCACTTTGAAAGAAGTGAGGCAAAAACTCATTGTGTTGCAAAAGAAAATGGGCGAAAGTGGTGGTATTGTAATGGATGGTCGAGATATTGGAACAGCAGTTTTACCAGATGCAGAGGTTAAATTTTTTGTGACAGCAGATCTAGAAATAAGAACTCAAAGAAGATTTGATGAGCTTGAAAGTAAAGGATATTCATATTCTTTCGAAAAAGTGAAGAAAAATCTGCTCGAAAGGGATCACAATGATATGAATCGAGAAGAAAATCCATTGCGACAAGCGGATGATGCTATTCTATTGGATAATACAGAATTAACTATAGAGGAGTTGGTGAATATTGCTTTTGATATTGTTGCCAAAAAATTAAAATAGACTAAAAATGTTAAGAATAATAGGATTAGCGGTTTGTTTTCTATTTGTTTTTTCATGCACAGATTCAAGCACAAACGAGTATATTCAGTTGCAAGGAGAAGCTCAAGGAACTACATTTTTTATTTCCTATTACGATAGTTTAAAAGTAGACTACTCGCCTCAAATAGAACAAATTTTAATAGATTTTGACAATCAACTTTCAGGATATTTAAAATCTTCTGTCATATCTCGATTTAATAACAATGAGATTGATACGATTCATCTTTCTGAAAAAACAGGAAGATTATTCGATTGTTTTAAGACTTCTATTTCTATTCAAAAGTATACAAATGGCAGTTTCAATCATGGACTACAGAATCTAATTAGAGCTAATCGTTACAGCAGTTATTCGCAAGGGATTTACAACAAGGAAATAAGAGATTCAATCTTAGCGATTCCCTCAGAAGTAATTATGAATGATGAGTTTATAACTAAAATAGACACCAACTCTCAGTTTAGTTTTGATGCCATTGCACAAGGGCAATCTGTGGACATCATTTGCGCTTTTTTTGACTCACAAGGAGTTCAAAATTACATGGTAGAAATAGGAGGAGAGGTAAGAGTGAGGGGAAATAATAATAGAGGCAAGCTGTGGAAAATTAGTTTAGAAGCTCCAAATTCTAAACTTGAGAATAGGAAAGTACAGGAAACGATTCGGCTGAATAATGAATCGGTTGTAACCTCAGGAAGTTACAGAAAATTTAAAATAATTGAGGGTGTGAGATATTCTCACGCTATCAATCCAAAAACAGGATTAGGAGTAACTCACAATTTACTCAGTGTTTCAGTAATTGCAGAAAATTGTGCTATAGCAGACGCTTTAGCAACCTCATTTTTGGTAATGGGAAGAGAAAAATCTATTGAGTTTCTTGAGAAAAACAACAAATATAACGCTAAGCTTATGTTTATTGAAAGTGAAGGGAAAGAAGAATACTCAACCTCTTTTTATGGTGGTTTTGAGAGGCATTTGGTGGATTAGTTTGCTTAATATTTATTAATCATTTTATCCCTCTGAGGAGATTATAGGGGTGACTTTTCAGATGAATAAATCACCCACCTAACCTCCCTCAAGGGAGGAACTTATTAAATAAAAATAACCTACTCCAAAAACGCAGAAAACTGCTCATTTTCATAAATCACTTCAATGTGATTTTCTAAGGTAGTAGAAAGTGTCAACCCAGCATAATCAGCCTTAATTGGGAATAACCTATGTCGTCTGTCTATCAAAACTACTGTGCGCATTTTGCTTACTTTGTGCTTTAAAATAACATGGCTGGCATGCATCAAAGTTTCTCCAGTATTAAGAACATCATCCACCAAAATAACTATTCTGCCCTCGGGAATTACAAGTTTAATATCTGAAGACAAGCATTCTACCGAATTTTTCTTGTTGATCTCTAATTTGATAAGGTGAAAAGTATTGGTGCTGTTTTTTCTCAAATATTCTATGAGGTATTCGGCAAAAACAAATCCTTTGTTAGCAATTCCAACCAAGTAGATTTCTTTTTCATTCAGATTGTCTTCAATAATTTGAAACGCAATTCGATCAATTTTTTGTAAAATTTGAGAGTGAGAAAGTAATTCTTCAGTGGAAGTAGCCATAATTATTTTTTTATGAAATTAATAAAAAGTTCTTTGCCAGCACGAGATTCAACAGAATTGTGAGCTGCTTCAATATTTTTTAATTCAAATTTCGGTTCAAAAAGACCAATATATTCTTCCTTGCTTCCACTAAAAGGAGGATGGTCTTCATTTAATTCAGCATCAAATAGCAATCCAGCTAAAGTTCCCTTTTTTGCTAATAAACTGTGCATTTTTTGCACGTAATTCTTTCTGTGTTTAGGGTCTAAAGCGCAGAAGAATGTTTGTTCAATAATTAAATCAAATTCACCTTCAAACTCAAAAAAGTCATGACATATTAATTTTTCTTGTGGAAAGTTTGGAACTCTTTTTTTGATATTTTCAAGAGGTTGTTTGGCTATATCAATTACAGTTACATTGGTGAATCCCTCATTTATAATGTATTCTGCCTCATGGCTGTTTCCGGCTCCTGGTATTAAAATTCGAATATTTTTGTTGGTCAATTGATCTATATATTGCTTGATAGGAGAAGATACCTCGCCAAGATCCCAACCTATTTTGTTCTGTTCGTATTTGTTCTCCCAGAAATTTTTATCAATCGTGAGCTTCATTTTTTTTATTTTTTTTAATTAATTTGAATGTGATGAACGCGCCTGTTAGTGGCAAAAGTGATAGTAGAATGTAGATATTGTAATTGATCGCACCATAAATTGCGGCTGCAATAACTGGAAAGACAGCATTGGAAAGAGACTGAATACTTTCGCTAATGCCCATCAGTTCCCCTAATTTGTCTTTGTCGGCATGCTGAGAGATAAGTGAATTAAACACAGGCATGCTTAGTGATAAGCCAAGATTAAGGATGTAATATAAAACCATATAAATCCAAAGAGTACTGGTTACAGTGATGGCAAGAAAACCGAGAAAGATCAGAGAGAAACCGAATGCTAGGGTTTTGAGTTCGCCAATTTTCACTACTACTTTTCGATAAATAAATGCTTGATTGAAACCCAAAAATATCCCTGCTACTAGAAGAAATAAACCAACACCCACCGAATTAAATTCGAATAAATCGATAATGTATAGTACAATTGTAGCAATATAACAAGCCATTGTTATCCCCATAATCACTTTAAGCATAAGCACTTGCTTAATGATTGGTTTTGGGTTTAGCAGGTTTACTCTTTTCGGCAAGTTAAAAGCCTTTAAGAAATTATGTTTTACGTAGGGTCTTCTTGCTTCTTTCTTGTGCGATTCCTTTAAGAAGAATATTAATGCAAATAAAGTTATTAAAGATATGGACGCAGCTGTGATAACTGTTCCTAAATATCCTATAGAAAAACTGGCTGCGAAACCACCAATTGCAGGTCCTAAAACAAATCCTATTCCAGCAATTCCTCCTAGTGCGCCAAAAATAGTTTTCTTTTCTTCTGGAGTGGTGATATCTGAAACGTAAGCGTTTGCTACAGAAATATTACCCCCTGTTAGTCCGTCTGCAACTCTTGCGACAGCAATTATCAGCAAAGGTAAACTGAAGAAAAACACAGAACCCAGAAAAACGAATCGAAATTCTTCGAGAGAATTATAAGGAATGAAATAAGCTACGATATAAACCAACCAACTGATAAATGTTCCTAATTGAGAAATAAGTAGTATTGGCTTTCTTCCAAAACTATCGGATAATTTGCCCAAAAAAGGTGACCCTATGAACTGAAAAAATGAATAAGAGGAAAGAAGGAGTCCATAAATGTATTCTGGTGCATTCGCTTCTTTCACAATAAAAGGAAGAACAGGAATCATAATACTGAAACCTAGCACATTGACGAAAGTCAGTAAATAAGCTGGTAACATTTTATGATTTTTCAAATGGTTGTTGGATTTTTTAGTTTTGGTGTAAAAGTACATAAATTGATAGATTATTTCTGCATTAAATAAGTATCTTTGTACAAACAAAAATTAAAAATGGAAAACGGAATATTCGCAAAATTCAATACTTCGAAAGGAAGTATTACAGTAAAATTAGAAGCAGAAAAATGCCCAATGACAGTAGGAAACTTCATAGGATTGGCTGAGGGGAAAATTGAAAATGATGCAAAAGCGCCAGGAGAGCCTTATTACAATGGATTAAATTTCCATAGGGTAATACCAGATTTTATGGTTCAAGGAGGTTGTCCAAATGGAACTGGGGCTGGAGGTCCAGGATACGATTTCAAAGATGAGTTTCACCCAGCTTTAATTCATGATGCACCAGGAATTTTATCAATGGCAAATGCAGGTCCTGGAACTAACGGAAGTCAATTTTTTATTACTCATGTTGCTACTCCTTGGCTAGATGGAAATCATACGGTTTTTGGACATGTGATTGAAGGGCAGGATGTAGTAGATGATATTAGAGGTGGAGATTTGATGGAATCAGTAGAGATTATCAGAAATGGAGCAGATGCTGAAGCATTTGATGCTGCCGCAACTTTTAATAAACTAAAGTAAGCCGATAATCGGTATTTAATAATAAATGAATAAATTCAAATTCATACTAGGGTTAATACTTGTTTTGCTCACAGTTTCATTTGTGAGTTCAACAAAACCCTCATATAAATTTGCGGTTTTGAAGTATAGCGGAGGTGGAGATTGGTATGCAAATCCTACTTCTGTTCCCAATTTGGTTGGTTTTTGTAATAAAAACTTAGGGATGAATATAAACCAAGATGTGGATGAAGTGAATGTAGGTGATCCTGAATTATTCAATTATCCATTTGTACACATGACAGGTCATGGTAATGTTGTATTTACCGAAAATGATGTGACTAACTTAAGAAAATATTTGAATGCAGGAGGTTTTCTTCATATTGATGACAATTACGGGATGGATAAGTTTGTAAGAACAGAACTCAAAAAAGTATTTCCTAATACAGAGTTAATAGAATTACCCTTTAGTCATCCAATTTACAATCAAACTTATAAATTCGGAACAGGATTGCCCAAGATTCATGAGCATGATGATAAGGCTCCTAAAGGATTAGCAATTATCAAGAACGGAAGAGTTTTGGTTTATTATTCTGTAGAATGCGATTTAGGAGATGGCTGGGAAGATGAAGATGTGCATAACGATACAAAAGAGGCTAGGGATAATGCACTCAAAATGGGAGCTAATATTGTTCAATTCTCGTTAATGAATAACTAATGGATTTACAGCCACTAAATTCAACCTTGGAATCTCAAATAGATGAAGATTTTTATCACAAATTAATTGCGCAACTCGAGAAAGACTTTGTGATGTCAGGAATAAATTATGATTTCAGTGATTTGTTACCAAATCAGCTAATCAATGCTTTGTATGAAGTAGTGGAGGAGTTACTTTCTAAAGAGTACCCAACTTTACTTAATTTGTTGTATCGAATGGATATTCCAGAATCAAGCATTAATTTTAATGAGCAAATGACTGCAGAGCAACATTTGGTAAATTTAATTTTAAGAAGAGAGTACCTTAAAATTAAATTGAGAATGGAGTTTTCTTAAAAATTGGAATATTGCAGATTTTATCCTTAACCTCCTTCAAGTTCTATACTGAGGTAAATATTACCCTTATTTTTAGAGAATATTCTTTGTGAGATCATCCTGGAACGGATGCATTAATAAATATTTTAGTTGATAACCATGAAGAGTCACAAAACTAATAGGCACAAAAAAAGCCTCCTCAAAAGGAAGCTTTTTTTCGATATCATATATATGTATCGTAAATTGTTTAACTAATAATTAGTCAACAGTTACGTTTAATGCATTCAATCCTTTTGGAGTTTCTTCTACTTCGTAGCTTACTGTATCTCCTTCTCTAATTTCGTCAACTAGTCCATTTGCATGTACGAATACATCTTTTCCACCTTCGTCTGGTGTTATGAATCCAAATCCTTTAGTTTCATTGAAAAATTTTACTGTTCCTTTACTCATATTGTTTATTTATATATTTTTATAAGCACAAATGTACTTTTTATTTCTCAATAAACCTACGATTAGAAATTTATTTTCAAATAGTAATCCTATGTGAAAGTCATACATTGTATTAGAAATTAATTTAAAGTGATGTTTTGCAATGTTTTAACTTGTGTTTTTGTAGAATTTGAACAAACTAGATTGGTTGTATTGTATTTGTTCTTACGTCTCGTATTCCTTTGATTTTAATGTAAATAAGCCGTTATTTGGTTAATAATTATAAAGCTATGCCAATTTTCACAGGAATATTTTTAGGATTAACGACTTTGCTATTTATTGGTCCCGTATTTTTTTATCTATTAAAAAGCTCATTAGAATCGGGTTTTGAAGCTGGATTGGCTGTTGCAGTTGGCATAATAATCGGAGATATAATATGTGTTTTACTCGCTATTTATGGCTTTGGCACTTATTTTGAATCTCCTGATAACCAAAGATGGTTTGCAGGAATTGGTGGCGTTATTCTCTTGCTATTTGGATTCAAATATTTTTTTAAG
>JBDMYC010000163.1:0-5157 GCA_039770535.1 Flavobacteriales bacterium | reverse complement strand
CTTCCGCTCGTTTTAAATCCGCTCTTCTTCGATCTGTCCTCGTCCACATTTCTGTTTCTTCCTCTAGGATTGTTTGTTGTTCTCTTCTTCTTCATAGAACAAAGGTAATTTATTTAGTTTGATTTTTCTTCTTTTTGTCTTGACGCAAAAAAAGAAACAAAAAAAAGTCAAGACTGTTTGAAATTGACTAAAAATGATTCCATTTTTCTAAAAACAAAAAACTCATCTTCCCTAGCGGTCAGATTCAGACAGTTTTGTTTTCTTCACGAAAAAAGAAATCATTTTCTTCACGTAAATTTCAAAAGGTCATAGGATTTGAATTCATTAATAGTTTTTTAAATAAATATAAGAACAAGAAAACATTTTATATTAACTATAAATCTCAATTATTCTTAACTTTGTACCACATAAAAAAACAAACTATGAGCCAAGAAGTAAGAGACCTAGAACCAAAACAATTGTGGAATAAATTTGCAGACTTGAACGCAGTTCCAAGACCTTCTAAAAAAGAAGAAAGAGTCATTGCTTTTATGGTAGATTTTGGTAAAAATCTCGGATTGGATGTAGTGATTGATCCCGTTCAGAATGTAATCATAAAGAAACCGGCTACGGCAGGTATGGAGAATAGAAAAACGATTGTAATGCAATCGCATTTGGATATGGTTCACCAAAAAAATAACGATACTGTTTTTGATTTTGATAAAGAAGGAATTAAAATGAAAATAGAAGGAGACTGGGTTAAAGCAGAAGGAACAACATTGGGAGCAGATAACGGATTGGGAGTTGCAACTATTATGGCGATTTTGGAATCTACAGATATTCCTCATCCAGCTATTGAAGCTTTATTTACAATTGATGAAGAAACTGGTATGACTGGAGCTTTGGGATTGCAAGGAGGATATTTGGATGGAGAAATTTTATTAAACCTAGATACAGAAGATGATGACGAGTTTAGTATTGGATGTGCTGGAGGAGTTGATTTAACTGCTTCAAGAACTTATGCGCAAGAAGACGCAAACGGAACAAGCCTAAAAATTACGGTAAAAGGATTGCAAGGAGGACATTCTGGAATGCAAATTCACGAAGGACTTGGAAATGCTAATAAACTGATGAATAGAATATTCTATGCTACTCAAAACTACATGCAAATTGCATCTGTAATGGGAGGTGGACTTAGAAATGCTATTCCAAGAGAAAGTAATTCGGTTATTGTAACGGAAGATATTGAGAATTTTAATTCGGCTTTTGAAGTAATTAAAAATGAAATTATTACTGAATTCAAAACAATAGAACCAGACTTAGTTATTTTATTACATGCTTCGGATGACGAGAAAACTGTAATGAACAAGTCAGATCAAAAAACATTTATCAATGCGGTTTATTCGGCACACAATGGAGTTTTTAGAATGTCGCCAGATATTGAAAATTTGGTAGAAACATCAAATAACGTAGCAAGAGTGGAGGTAAAGGAAGGAAAAATAGAGATTCTTTGTTTGACCCGTTCTTCAGTCGAATCTGGAAAATGGAACATGGCAAATCACTTAACTGCAGGATTTGAATTGGCAGGATTTTCTGTTGAAGCTGGAGGTTCTTACCCAGGATGGAAACCCAACAGAGATTCTGAAATATTGGTAGTTTTAGAAAATAAATACGAAGAATTATTTAATGAAAAGCCAAGAGTTATGGCTTGTCACGCAGGGCTGGAATGTGGAATTTTAGGAACCAACTACCCAGAAATGGATATGATTTCTTTTGGACCAACAATCAAAGGAGCTCACTCACCAGATGAAAGAGCAAGTATTACTTCTGCTCAAAAATATTGGAAATTTACGCTAGAGGTTTTGAAAAACATTCCTTTGAAGGGATAGTGGAAACCAGATATTTACTTCCGTACAAATTCCCCAATGGTATCAATATCCATTTTGAAATCTCCTTCTTTGGTTAATAAAGCAGATTTTACAAAATTAGCATTGTCCACTATTTCTTCCCCTTTGTAAGAAGTTCGGGCATGCACAATTTGCCCGTAAGTTTCGTCATGGGATTTTATAAGAACAAGTATTTCTAGGTTCTTTTCTTTTAATTCTTCTAAGGAATACTGGCCAAAAATACTGTTTTCGTCAATCGGATGGACTATTGTCCAGAGAGAAGGGAACATTTTTATCTCGCTTAATTCTAACTCTAAACGAGAATAATTTCTTTTCATTTCTCCGTTTTCATCTATAAAAAAAGTGGTTGCAATTACTTCTGCTGAAGTATCTAGCAAAGTAGTGTCTCTTCTATTTGTGACTCTAAACATTAGCCCTTTTCCATTGTTTTTTGAGTAATCGGAAATTAGGATGTTTTCACTAAATTTTAGCTTTAAATTGGCTCTAGAGAACCGTCCAAAAAGTAGACCTGTTGCTAAAGCAAAACTTAACAAACCAATCATAGCTTCTATAGAGGCAATTAAATTTACTGGAACTCCCACTGGCGAAATTGTCCCATAACCCACTGTGGTAAATGTTTGTGAACTGAAGTAAAGACAACTCATGTAATTTTGCAGAGCATTTCCTGTTCTAGCTCCATCCAAATATTCTACGCCAATGGAAAAATAGAGAAGGGCAAAAAGTAAATTTAAAACAAAATATGTTGAGAAAAGCATTAAAATGAATTTCGCCCAATTCATTTCAATTAAGTGAATATAAATATCTCGAACTCCACGAAGAACTCCCGTTTTTTTCACATTGAAAGAACCGTCTTTATTGAAAAGCCGTTTTTCATTTTTGTCGTATTTGTCTCCAAATCCTAAATCCTCTTTTTTTGCCATAATTGAGTTAGTTTCTTACCAAAGTAGTAGTATTTGCCTGAGCAGTAGGATAAACAATTAAATCCTCGATATTTACGTGACCAGGTCTTGAAGTAACAAATTCAATAATTTCTGCTATGTCTTGAGCTTGCAAAGCATCAAAACCTTTATAAACTCCAGAAGCTTTTTCTTTGTCGCCTTTAAATCTTACATCCGAAAATTCAGTTTCTACCGCTCCTGGGTGAATTGCCGAAACACGAATGTTGTGACCACTCAAATCTATTCGCATAGATTTGCTCAAAGCATCTACTGCATGTTTAGAAGCGCAATACACATTTCCATTTGGGTAAACTTCTTTGGCAGCAACCGAACCAATATTTACAATAAATCCAGAATTATTGGTAATCATAGTGGGCAAAACAGCTTTGGTAACGTACAATAATCCTTTTACATTTCCATCCATCATGGCATCCCAGTCGTCAATATTCCCATCTTGTATTTTGCTCATTCCGTGAGCATTTCCTGCGTTATTTAGCAAGATATCAATATTTTGAAATTCTCTTGGAATAGATTTTATTGCAGAAAATACAGCCTCTTTTTCTCTCACATCAAATTGCAAAGTGTGAACCGAAGTAAATTTGCTCAATTCGTTTTTCAATTCTTCTAAGCGTTCTTTTCTTCGTCCACAAAGGATAAGTTTTTGTCCTTTTTTTGCAAATATTTTGGCCGTAGCCATCCCAATTCCTGAGGTTGCTCCTGTGATTAGTGCTGTTTTCATAATTACTTCATTAAACTCCTAAAACTAACTTTCTTCCCAATAATCCGACCAAGTTCAGAAATAGCAACTCTTTCGCTTTCCATTGTGTCTCTGTCTCTTATGGTAACTGTATTATCTTCCAAAGTTTGGTGATCTACCATTACACAAAAAGGAGTACCAATGGCATCTTGTCTTCTGTAACGTTTTCCTGGAGAATCTTTTTCATCATAAGTACAGTTGAAATCAAATTTCAAATCATCAAAAATTCCTCTGGCTTTCTCTGGCAATCCATCTTTTTTGGTTAATGGCATAATCGCAACTTTGATAGGAGCAAGGGCAGCAGGAAGTGCCAAAACAGTTCTTTCAGTTCCGTTTTCTAGCTTTTCTTCTTTCAATGAATTGGATAATATTGCTAGGAACATTCTGTCCAATCCAATAGAAGTTTCAATTACATAAGGAACGTAACTTTCGTTTATTTCTGGGTCAAAATATTGTAGTTTCTTTCCTGAATGTTCTTCGTGAGCTTTCAAATCAAAATCTGTTCTTGAGTGAACTCCTTCCAATTCTTTGAAACCCATTGGGAAATTAAATTCGATATCGGTTGCAGCATCTGCATAATGAGCTAGTTTCAAATGATCGTGAAAACGGTAGTTTTCTTCTCCCAATCCTAATGATTTATGCCAATCTATTCTTGTTTTTTTCCAATAGTCAAACCATTCTTTTTGTGTTCCTGGCTTGATGAAAAATTGCATTTCCATTTGTTCAAACTCTCTCATTCGGAAAATAAACTGACGAGCAATAATTTCATTTCTAAATGCTTTTCCAGTTTGTGCAATTCCAAAAGGAATTTTCATTCTTCCCGTTTTTTGCACATTTAGGTAGTTTACAAAAATTCCTTGAGCCGTTTCTGGGCGCAAATAAATCGTGTTTGCACCTTCGGCAACAGAACCCATTTCTGTGCTAAACATCAAGTTAAACTGACGAACATCTGTCCAGTTTTTTGAACCCGAAATAGGACAAGCAATTCCCAATTCTTCTATCAATTCTTTTACAGCTGGTAAATCGTCATTTCCTAAAGAATCTTTGAATTTTTGCTCAATTTCTTCAATTTTTGCCACATTTCTTAACACATTTGGGTTTGTTTTGCGAAATTCTACTTCGTCAAAATCGTCTCCAAATCGTTTCAATCCTTTTGCAACATCCTTGTTTATTTTACCTCTTATTTTTTCAATGTAATCTTCAATCAATACATCTGCACGGTAACGCTTCTTAGAATCTTTGTTATCAATCAAAGGGTCGTTAAAAGCATCTACGTGTCCGGAAGCTTTCCACGTGGTTGGGTGCATAAAAATTGCAGCATCAATACCCACAATGTTTTCGTGCATCTTTACCATGGCAGTCCACCAGTAGTTTTTGATGTTGTTCTTAAGCTCAACACCATTTTGACCATAGTCGTAAGTTGCACTTAGTCCATCATAAATCTCTGAGGAAGGAAAAACATACCCGTATTCTTTAGCATGTGAAATTACTTTTTTTAGTAAATCGTCTGACATTGATTGTGTTTTAAAAAATTGAAGAGTAAAATTAGTAGTTTTTTTGCAGGATTCCCCATTTT
>JBDMYC010000162.1:0-11533 GCA_039770535.1 Flavobacteriales bacterium | reverse complement strand
AATGTTAGAGTTCTTTTCTTAATCTAGCAACCGGAATTCCCAGCTGTTCTCGGTATTTCGCTATGGTTCTTCTGGCAATGTTGTATCCTTTGTCTTTCAGCATTTCTGCTAGAACACCATCCGTCAAAGGCTTTTTCTTGCTTTCATCTTCTATAATATTTTGCAATATTTTTTTCACTTCTCTAGTCGATACATCTTCGCCACTATCGGTAGAAAGTGATTCTGAGAAGAATGATTTCAATAAAAATGTTCCGAAAGGAGTCTGGATGTATTTAGAATTAGTTACCCTAGAAACCGTAGAAATATCCAATTCCACCACATCCGCAATATCTTTCAATATCATTGGTTTTAGCTTTGTTTCATCTCCTGTCATGAAATATTCTTTTTGATATTTAAGAATAGTTTCCATGGTGCTCATCATGGTGTGCTGTCTCTGCTTTATGGCATCAATAAACCACATAGCCGAGTCCAGTTTTTGTTTGATAAACATTACAGCTTCTTTGTCTTGCTTCGTTTTTTTACTCTTATCATAAGTCTGCAACATATTTGCATAAGTATGACTTACACTCAATTGCGGAGCATTTCTGGCATTAAGTACTAGATTCAATTCTCCATCTTCATCCGTCAAAATATAGTCTGGAATTACGTGCTGTGCCGGCATAGATGATTCCTTAATCGATCCTGCTGGTTTTGGGTTTAGTTTTGTAATCACCTCTATTGCTGATTTCAATCTGTCTTCGTCAAAGTTTAGTTTCTCCAGAATTTTGGAGTAATGCTTTTTTGTAAAAGCCTCAAATTGATTTTCAATTAAATTGATAGCATCCAACAATTGCCCAGGCTCTTCTTCGTGTAGATTTTGTTTTCTCTCTAGCTGAATCAGCAAACATTCTTGCAAATCTCTGGCTCCAATACCTGCTGGATCTAAGTCTTGAACTTCATACAACACTTCCAAAATCTCTGGCTCTTCTGCCATAATATTGAACATAAATGCCAAGTCATCTGAAATATTAATCAGTTCTCTTCTCAAATATCCTGATTCATCTAGGTTCCCGATAATGTTTTGAGCAATGGTTAACTTTCTTGAATCTCTTAACCGCAAAGAAATTTGTGAAGTCAATCTTTCTTGGAAAGTTTTTCCTCCTGAAATTGGGATGTTGTTCTCTTCTTCAGGATCGGCATAATTATTTGATTTTGTGCTGTAATGCGATTCACTATCTAGGTAATCACTCACATCAAAATCGTCTCGAGAATCTGTTAAATCTTCTGCTTGCTCTTCGTTCTTGAACTCGTCATCTTCTTTCTGCAATCCCTCTTCCAAAGCCGGATTTTCCTCAATTTCATCCTTTATTCTTTGTTCCAACTCAACCGTGGGCACCTGCAACAATTTCATCAACTGAATTTGTTGGGGCGATAGCTTTTGTGAAAGCTTTTGTGATAAGTATTGTCTTAACATGTTCTGGTTTCTGGGTAGCTAGTTAGAAATTTTATTAGCTTGTTTTAATTTTTTCTTTGAGTCTTTTGCGGTTAAACAATCTGTTACAAGTCTTTAATAGAACTCAAGATACAAATTTTACTCTACCGTTACCAAATAATTGTTTTTCTTTCCTTTTTGTAATAAGATATATTTTCCTCCAATCAAATCCTGCTCTTTCAGTATTTTATTATCTGTTACTTTGGCTTTGTTTACACTTATCGCATTTTGCCTGAGCTCTCTTCTGGCTTCTCCGTTAGATTTCAAAAATCCTCCTAGCTCGACCAATGCAGACACAATATCGATTCCATTTGCCAAATCTCTTTTACTAAAACTTGCTTGCGGAACTCCCTCAAAAATATCTTGAATCATTCCGGCCGACAAAGATTTCAAACCTTCTACCGCTTCTTTTCCTTTTTTGAAGAGGATTTCAGAAGCTGCAATTGCATTGTTTAACTCCTCTTTTGAGTGAACTCTAGTAGTAATGTCTTCGGCAAGTGCTTTTTGTAACTTTCTTTCATGTGGTGCTTCTTTGTGATCAGCCACCAATTTTTCTATTTCTTCTTGTCCAAAAAGAGTGAAAATTTTAATGTATTTCTCAGCATCTTCATCACTTGTGTTTAACCAAAACTGGTAGAACTTGTAAGGTGAAGTTTTCTCTGGGTCAAGCCAAATGTTTCCACTTTCTGTTTTCCCAAACTTTCCTCCGTCTGCTTTTGTTATCAAAGGACAAGTTGCGGCAAATGCTTTTCCTCCGCCAATTCTTCTAATTAGTTCTGTTCCGGTTACAATGTTTCCCCATTGGTCGCTTCCTCCCATCTGGATAGTGCAGTTTTTCTCGCGGTACAGGTGCAAAAAATCATATCCTTGAACTAATTGGTAAGTAAATTCTGTGAAAGACATTCCTTCGCTATCTTCCCCCGAGATTCTCTTCTTCACTGAATCTTTTGCCATCATGTAATTCACTGTAATGTGTTTTCCAACATCACGAATAAATTCCAAAAACGAAAAGTTTTTCATCCAATCGTAATTGTTGACCAATTCGGCTGCATTTTTTTCATCCGATTCAAAATCCAAAAACTTTTTTAACTGAGATTTTAAACCCTCTTCATTTTTGCGAAGAGTTTCTTCGTCCAATAAATTTCTTTCTGCTGATTTTCCACTTGGGTCACCTATCATTCCTGTCGCTCCGCCTACCAAAGCAATTGGTTTGTGCCCTGCAACCTGCAAATGCTTGAGCATCATCACAGAAACCAAATGACCAATGTGCAAAGAATCGGCAGTTGGATCTATTCCCACATAAGCAGCTCTCATTTTCTCTTCCAAATGTTCTTTCATGCCTGGCATGCTATCGTGTAGCATTCCTCTCCAAGTTAATTCTTTTATCAAATCCATTTCTCAACCGTTTTTTTTGGTTGGTTAAAATTAGGGTTTATCGAGGAATTAAACAATTTGAAAGACTAACAATAAATAAATAGTAATTGAATGAAACAATAAAGTTTATTTGCCTTGCATTATTTGTCATCAATACTTAGCTTATATTATTACAATACAGTCTTTTGAAGAATAAAAAGTGAGTAAACAATGTCAGTTTAGTGTAAATTTTCATTTATTTTTTTAAAATCAGTTTAATAAATTTAAATCAAAACTTAATCTCTATGAAATATTTATTTTTAATCGCCATAATTTTTTCATCCTGCAGCATTGAAAAAAGATTGTACCGTCCAGGATATTATATTTCCTCGAACTCCAAAGTCATTTTAAAAACTAAGAGTAAAACTAAGAAAGTTGATTCCAAAAACTTAGAAAAAGGAAAGCCAACAAGCATAGCTAAAGTCGAACAAAATAAAAATTTAGATAAATTTAATGAACAGAGGTTCGTTTCAATAAACATCAAAAAAGAAGTAATAAATTTATCAAAAAAACCTAGGAAAGATAGATCGCTTAATGACAAAAAAAACGATCAAGAAACCTATTCGGCATTAAAAAAATCATCCAAAACATATGTTGAGAAGAAACCAATAGAAGATTTTAAAATCAATGAACCATGGAGCGAGTTGGCTTTGTTGTTTGGTATTTTAAGCTTGGTTTTAGTTGGTTGCATTCCTGCTCTGATAACTGGGGCAATTGCACGCAAGGCGCACCATGAAACCCCTAATGTTTTCGGCAATAAATGGATGGCAAGTATTGGTTATGTATTGGGGTTGTTTGTGACAAGTCTTGTTGGCTTATCATTTTTATTCTCCTTAATTCTCAATCCTTCTGCAATTCTAATTGTAGGGTTCTTGCTCTGCTTAGCTGCACTTTTAGCTGCAGCTGTTATTCTTTTTTAGTTTAGTCGAAAGTCATAGTGTCCATTTCCTCGGCAATTGTATCAAGAACCGGAAATTCAATTCGATCCAAAGTTGGTTTCACAGAGTCTAAATAGACCAAATACTGTTTCAGCATGGTTGAATCCATGGGTTTGGCATTTTCAAACTTCTGTTTTCTGGAGTCTACTTGTTTTCCATCTTTCCAGAATCGGTAGCACACATGGTTTCCCGAAGAAGAACCTGTACTTCCCACGTAACCAATGATTTCTCCTTGCTTCACGTATTTTCCCACTTTTATTCCTGCTGCAATCTTGGACATGTGCAAATACTGCGTGGAATATTGTTTGTTGTGTTTCACCTTTACAAAATTCCCATTTCCTCTTCCGTATCCCGCTCTGGAAACTGTTCCGTCTGCGGTGGTCCAAATTGGCGTTCCGTAAGGTGCTGCATAATCGGTTCCTAAGTGTGGTTTTATTCTTCCGTACAGTTTTATGTAACGCCTCAAGTTATATCCAGAACTCATTCGGGTATATTTGAGCGGAGCGGAAAGAAATAAACTTTTCATCCCTTGCCCTTTTTCATTAAAATAATTGGAAATAGAATCGTTTTCGTAGCGAAATGCGTAAAAATCTGTCTTGTTGTGATCGAACAAAATACAAGTTATATTTCCTATTCCAACTGGCACTCCGTCCACTGATTTTTCTTCGTAGATAATTTTCAACTTATCATCTGGCTGCAAATGAAAGAAATCAATAGACCAAGAAAATATTTCTGCTATTCTATCTACCATAGGAAAACTGATAGTCTTGTTTCCTGCGGCTCTGTTTATTGCATTAGATAAATTTCCTCCTTGTTTGATCCTTGCGCCAATCTGTTTCACGGTCACTACCACTTCTTTTTTCTTGGCATGAACCATAACAGAATCTGAGAAATCAAAAACGAAATATTCTACTGAGTTTTTCACATAAATCGCATAATCCAAATTGTGAATAGTGTCGTTATCTTTCCTGCACAGCATGTAATAGCGGTTTCCTTTGGAAATATAATTCAGATTTAGGCTGTCTTTTGCAATGTTGTAAGCTTCGTTTATTTCGGCCTGCGTTACATCATATTTAGCAAATAAATGACTGAGTGTCCAGTCTTTTTCTACTTCTCCTTCGTGAATATCGTATTGATCAAAATCGAATCCATACTGCATGTTTGGAGTAATTGTATCTACAATTTCTGGAATCTCTTCATTTCTGGGTGGGCTGCAACTTCCTCCGCCTTCGCATGAGGTTTGTGCTATCAATAAAATAAAAATAAGGGTTACTACAAAAAGGGCTTTCTTCATCTATCTATCTCTTCTTTTTTTTACTTCATTGTTTTGTATGCTTCTAATCCGCACTCTAAGAACTCTGCATAAAATGGAGCTCCTCCTCCTTTTTTGATATCAACATAACTGATTGGATTATTCAATAAAGTCCCGTCATCAGACAATAATGCATATCTTGGTTGAGCATTGTTTTTAAATACTAAAGTTTCAAACGTAAACCATTTGTCTCCTATTGTTTTAATCTTCTTTTTCTTTACTTTTCCATTGTCATAAGTTATGTCAATTTCTCCTTGTTGTTCTTTTGGTAATTCCTCTTTTGCGTCTACATACAGAGAAACTAAAATGTATTCTTCTGAAATTAATTTCATAACTTCTGGCTCTGGCCAAATATTTTCTTCTACTTCTCTGCAGTTTACGCAAGCCCATCCTGTGAAGTCAACCAACATTGGTTTTCCTTGTTCTTCAGCTGCTTTTCTTCCTTCTTCATAATCAAGATAAACATGAAATGTTTCTCCTCCACAAAAACTGTAGTGCATTGGTGGCGGAAATCCACTTACTAATCTTCTATTGGAGTTTTCTCCGCAAGTTAATCCAGGTACTAAGTAAATTACAAAAGCCAATATCATTAGGGCAAATGCTATTCTTGGGAATTTGAGCTTAAGCTTCCCTTTAGTATCGTGAGGGAATTTTATTAGCCCGAATAAATAAGCTACTAATCCTAATCCAATTAAAATCCACAAGGCAAAAAATACTTCTCTTTTTATTAATCCCCATTGCATTACTAAATCTGCATTCGACAGGAATTTTACTGCTAGTGCTAGCTCTAAAAAACCAAGAACTACTTTCACAGAATTTAACCAACCTCCAGACTGCGGTAATTTTTTCATTAAACTTGGAAAGGCAGCAAACAAGGTAAATGGCAATCCTAACGCTAATCCAAATCCTGCAAGTGCAACTGTTAAGGGAAGTGGCCCATCTTTTAGAACTCCTGCTAAAACAGAACCTAAAATTGGTCCTGTGCAAGAAAAGGAAACCAATGCAAGTGTCAGTGCCATCAATGCAATTCCGACTATTCCTCCAACATTAGATGCTGAGTCTACTTTGTTGCTCCATTTACTAGGAAGCGTAAGCTCGTAGTATCCCAAAAATGAGAATGCAAAAAAGACAAAAACCACAAAAAATACTATGTTTAAGTAAGGGTTTGTAGCAATTCCACTTAACATCTGAGGGTCTGCATCAGAAAACCAAAAGGGTAGACTAAGCGAAGTATAAATCAAAAAGATAAACAATCCGTATAAAACTGCTTTTCCAAAACCTCCTTTTGCATCCGCACCTCCTTTGGTGAAAAAACTCACAGTTAATGGAATCATTGGGTAAACACAGGGTGTTAAAATTGCGAAAAGACCTCCTCCCAATCCTAGTAAAAAAAGTAACCAAAGCCCCTTTTTTTCTTCAGTGTTTGTGCTTTCTCCACCGCAATCTGCTACAGGATTATTCAAATCAAAATTATCCATTGGAGGCAAAATATTCATTGCATCCGAGCTTCCAGCTTTTGAACTTTCTTCTTTTACGATCTCACCTGTTTCGGTATCAATTTTAAAAGCTTCAGTTGTTGGTGGCAAGCAGTGACTATCGTCACAAACCATGTAAGTAATGTCGGCCTCTACAGTTTTTGCTCCAGGTTTTACCTCTATTTGCTGAGTAAAAATAACTTCTCCTTCATAAAATCTGCTGGTTGCGTCATTTACTTTTTCATACTCTTCGTGCAGCTCGCCTTTTTCCGACACTACCCCTTTTAGATTTCCTAAACTTTCTTCAATGTAAAACTCTGTCCCAATTACATATTCACTTTCTTGCTGATTGGCATAGATATGCCAAGTTTCATCCATAATAGCTTTTGCAGAAACCTCATATAAATTATCTCCTATTTTTTTTGAGGTAAACTCCCATTGAACTGGATCTTCAAGGCCTTCACTTTTTTTTTCAGGGTTTTCTTCTCCAGAAACAACCATAGTTGTTGGTGTTTCTTCTTCCTTGTTTTCAACCTCAACTTCAATTAGCTTAACTCCACTTTTGTTATTTAATGCAAAAGTAAACTCCTCATCAGAAGGAGGTAAACACATAGATTCATTACAAACCATGAAATACACATTTCCTGTTGCGTCAAAGCTAACATCAGATTTTAATTTGATTTTTTGTTTGAAGACAACCTCTTTTTTGAAAAAAGTAAGGTTCATTTCAAAGTTTGGGTCATATTCTTTGTAAGTCTTAGATTCCGTTACTTTTCCTACTAATTCGAAATTTGGATTTTCTTTAAAAGTTACCTCAGTTGCAATAGGTCCATCATCACTTTCAAGCACTTGTGAATAGACATGCCACCCTTGATCAATGGTTCCTTTTATTACCAAAGTAGCTTCTTTTCCGTCCTGAATTACTTCCGAACTCCAGTCCACTGGATCATGCAATTGAGAAAATCCTGCGAATGTAAGCAATGTAAATAACAGTGATGTAACTATGTTTTTCATCTTTTTATCTTTTTTAAGAGTAGTAAAGTTAACTTTTTTTTGAGGTTTAGCTTATTCCAATCCAAAAAATCTAGTCTATTTCGAATCCTACTTTGTCTTTCTTTTCTTCTTTTCCTTTCAATTTATCCAGCCATTTTTGGCGTCTAGATTTTTCTTTAGGTTCTTCTTTTGTCGTTTTCTCTTCCTCTTTGTTCGGTTTTTCCTCAATAATCTTTGTTCCTTTTGGTTTTTCTTCTCCCCAATCTACCTGAAACTTTGGTTTTGCTTTTTCTTCTGTTTTCTCCGTTTTCAGAGTTGTGTCTTTCTTGAAGAACCCAAACTCGTCTTTCAATATATTTTTGACGTTATTTTTTTCCTCTTGTCTTTGCTTTTTGTTGTGCTCTTTTCGTGCTTCTTTGTCTAGTTTAAAAATAGGTTTGTCAATAGTTCCTGTCATCAACATAAATAACCTAGCTCCGGTCCCGTCATCCACAATATATCCGTATTCCGTGTCTTTTTTCTTAGTTAGAATGTCGGTTAATCTCAGATTCATTCCATAATTGATGTCATAATCAAAAGTCTGACTGCCGTATATTCCGATATCCATGGCTGATGTTTTCAAGAACATATTGGGAATTGTGATTTTGCTGTCCTTCACAATAATCGTATTGTTGAACTCAGAGAAATGAACTGTCTTAAGCTTCTTGGCCAGTTCATCTACTTTTACAATATTTCTTGATATTACATTCGATTTGAGGTATTGACCAATTTCATCAAACAGCTCAAGGTTTTTCAAAATTCCTTTTGTTACAGAAAATTCTGTGTTTGCATCTAATGTTTCCATGTCAACTTCCAAGTTTTTGGAAAGTTTTGCTTTCATTGTAATCAAAGCGTTTGCCCTTCCACTCAGGTGATCATGCCTCAAAACGGTTTGTCCAAAATTATTGAATTTTTCAAGAAAATCATTGATCATTATTTGTCCGCAAATGACTTTGGCACTTAGCGCAAATTCTTCTCCTTTTTTAGCCAAATCCCCCTCTAAAGCATAGGAACCTCCGTTTCCTTCGAATTTCAAATTGGAGGTTTTAACCTTGTCGTCTGACACAAATAAGGTACCTGACAAGGCCGATAAATTGTGTTTTTGATAAGTCAGTTTTTTTATGTTTGCCCTCAAGGTAGCATTGATATTTTTGGGCAATTTCACCCCTGTTGTATCGGCCCCACTTTCAATTGAGGCTTGGTTATTCCCCAATAACTTGTCTAACTCTAGAAGATTAGATTGAAGATAAACATTAGATTTTAGCTCTTTGTCATAAAATAAATACGGGATGAAATTGCTGAACTGAGAGCTCAACAACAAATCACTACTGCCATAATTTCCTGATATCTTTGCATTCGAATTAAATCGATTGAATTGGATGTCTCCAACAAAATTTTCGAATGCATTTTCCGCTCCTTTCAGTTTCATGGATGCTCCTAAAAGCTTAGCATTTCCTGTGAATTCTGTTACTTGCATGGTGTTGTTTGCAGAAATTGAACCTCTGAACTGATTATCCAAAGAGATAGATCCTGTGATGGATTCAATGTTTTCAATTTTCAAGAAATCACTCAACTCTTTCAAGTCAAAATCACCTTTTAAATTAGAAATAATGGTTTGACTGTTCTTACCAATCACTTTTCCATTCCATGTAAAATTGCCTCCACTTAGCATTCCCGAGCCAGCTACTAATTCTATTCTTTGCGAATTTGCACTAGAAGAAAAGTTTCCATTAAATTTCAAATTAGAAAGTTGGACCCCAGAATTTTCTTCGGTAATTGTTCCGTTTTCCACATTGAAATCCGCAACTATACCCGGACTTTTCTGTTTCTTTTTATTCGTAATTTCAATCGTCCCATTCACCTTCCCTTTAGTGGCATAATCTTTCAGTTTTTGAGCAACCTCGTTAGGCATAAGAGTAAAAACATCAGAAATTTCGACATTAGTCGCCTCTGCTTTTATGACAGAACTGTTCTTTTTCAGATAAAAATCACAATTTACATCTAGTTTCATTTCCTCAATAGAAATTTGCCCTTTGGTCAAAGAAATCAAATCAGAAGTAAACAATCCTTTTTCGATTGCCAATGTGCTGTTCTTATCCTGGAAATAAATTGTGCTATCGTTACTTATTGTATTTATAAAATGTGACGAATTAATGGAAATTTCATTGGAGTCTGAGGAAAAATCTCCTGCAAAAGTAGTTTGGTTTAATATTAAATCAGCAGCAATCTTTGTTCTCTTGTTCACATATTGTAGCGCTACATTATTGAAATTAATCTCGTTCAGTTTGAAACTAAAATTAGATTCTGTGGTATCTGTTTCTTCACTTTTTTTCCAAAAAATGTAGTTCTCATTCCCTTTTTCATCTACCACTAAATTAACGATTGCATCATCCAAATCGGCTTCGTTCACTGCATAATTTCCTGAAAAAACGGAACCCAAACCAAACTCCAAAGAAAAATTTTGAGCAAAAAGAATGGTGTCTTTTTTATTTTCGGCTTCAATCAAAAGGTCTGTAAAGTTAAGACTTGCTTTTGGGAATTTTTTGAAAAATGAAAACGACACATTGTCTTCCTCAATTTTCAACTTGGCTTTGAGCTGCTCGTTTATCTCAGAAATAGCATATTGCTTTATTTCCTTTTCATAGACATTGGCCAAAATAACGGCAGAAATAATGAGCAATAAAATCACAGAACTCAAAAAGAGTGCAATTTTTTTTACTTTTCTAAAACGTGATTTTTTCTCTATTTCTTCCATCTACTTGCCTGACGATTACGAATTGTCGTAGTCATGAACGCAAATCTAAGGGAATAATTGCTCGCATTGGAGCTAGATTGAGTAAGATATTAAGGATGGGTTTTTAACAAAAAAGAAGTGGTTATTCTTCCTCCTCTCTCAATTCTTTAAGAATTTGCTGTGCTTTTTCAAAATTTTCAGCACTCACTTGTAACCTCACACTAATCTGAAATCCATCCGGCATGGTAGTAAAAGAATTTTCGTTTATGATGAATGATTCCATTCCTTCCAATTCTAGGGCTGCTTTTTCAAGATAAGACTCATGCAAGTGGCAATATTCTCCTACTGTTTTCATTCTTATACAATTACATAAATCCTAAGTCCAACTGAGCTTCTTCACTCATCATGTCTTTGGTCCAAGTTGGGTCAAATACTACTTGTACTTTTGCAGATTTTACTTGCTCAATTCCCGCTATTTTTTCTTCTACTTCTACTGGTAAAGTCTCTGCTACAGGACAAGATGGAGAGGTCAAAGTCATATCTACATCTACATTAAAATCTTTGTCGATACGCACATCATAAATCAATCCTAATTCGTAGATATCTACAGGAATTTCGGGATCAAAAATAGTTTTGATTGTGGCGATAATTATATCTTCTAATTTTTTCTTTTTCATTCTCCTTATTTATGAGGCTTGCATTAATAATGCATATACTTTCATTTGCTTTATCATACTCACCAATCCATTGGAACGAGTAGGTGATAAATGTTCTTTTAATCCTATTTCGTCAATAAACGATAGTTTTGCATCCACAATTTCTTTGGCATCTTGGTTGTTCAATACTCGCACCAGCAAGGCAATAATTCCTTTTGTGATAATCGCATCACTATCTGCCGTGTATGCTATTTCTCCGTTTTTCACTTCTGCATTCAACCATACCCTAGATTGACAACCTTTAATTAGATTCTCTTCCAGTTTTTTTGATTCTTCAATTATTGGCAAATCTTTTCCCAGCTCAATTATGTGCTCGTACTTTTCCATCCAGTCGTCAAACATGGAGAATTCATCAATAATTTCATTTTCTATTTCAGAAATTGTCATCCCTTATTTATTTTGATTCAAAATTACTCAAATTTGAATAGGATTGCAATGTATT
>JBDMYC010000161.1:0-5665 GCA_039770535.1 Flavobacteriales bacterium | reverse complement strand
CAATTCATCATAATTCAAACCATTTTTTATCTAAACATCCTTTCAGCTGAATTTTTGCTCGGTGGATGATCACCCAAAAGTTGGACGAAGTTATTTCGTACTCATTACAAATTTCTTCTGAATCTTTGTTGTCGATAAATTTATCAATAAAAATTCCTCTTTGTTTCTCGGGTAGTAATTCAATGCATCCCATCAGAGCGCCTCTTAATTCTCTATTCTCAATTGTTGCATCTGTTTCATTTACTTCACTATTTGGTGTAGTAGCTTCTATCCAATTATTTTCGTCCTCATCATTGGTTGTGTATTGCGAAATTGGTCGAGTTTTTCGGCTTTGTTGTTGCCTCCAATGGTCAATTATTTTTCTTTTTAGAATAGAAAAAAGCCAAGTCTTTACCGTGCTTTTCTGTTCAAATCTATCCCATGCTTTCAATGCAGAAAAGAAAGTGTCTTGAACTAAATCTTTTGCTAGGTCACGATCACTGACCCTGTTTGCTGCAAAATTGAAAAGCATGTCAGAGTATTCGTCTACCCATGTATTCAGATCTATTTCACTTTTTTTCTGTGTCAATTTTTATAGTTTTTTCGCTTTTTCCCAATAATAATCCATCTCTTCCAGACTCATTTCCGACAATTCTTTGCCGTCATTCTTTGATTCTTTCTCCAAATATTGAAACCTCTTTATGAACTTTTTATTTGTCTTTTCTAGAGCATTTTCAGGATTTACTCCGATAAATCTAGCATAATTAATCAAAGAAAACAAAACATCCCCAAATTCATCCTCAATTTTGTCAGATTTTGTATCTATTTCAACCTTTAATTCTTCAATCTCTTCTATTACTTTTTCCCACACTTGGTCTTTGTTGTCCCAATCAAAGCCTATTCCTCTTGCTTTTTCTTGAATTCTCGAGGCCTTTACCAGAGCTGGTAAAGATTTAGGAACACCACCCAGTACAGATTTTTTACCTGATTTCAGTTTTATTTTCTCCCAATTTTTCTTTACTTCTTCTTCCGTTTCGGCAATGGTATCGCCATAAATGTGGGGATGCCTTTCTACCAATTTGTCACAAACAGAATTCAGTGCATCTGCAATGTCAAATTCGTTAGTTTCAGAAGCTATTTTCGAGTAAAAAACCATATGAAGCATGATGTCGCCAATCTCTTCTTTCACATCTTGCATGTTTTCATCCAAAATTGCATCAGCTAATTCATAAGTTTCCTCGATTGTGAGATGGCGCAAAGATTCTATTGTCTGCTTTTTGTCCCATGGACATTGAGCTCTGAGCTCATCCATGATGATTAATAACCTTTCGAATGCCTTGAGTTTATTTTGCATTTTGTTTTTCAAATAATTCCATTAATTCATCATCAGTCAGGTCGATTGTTTTTAATCTTGCTTTGTGGTTCTCAACAGAAGGGTGGTCAGGAAATTTTTCAATAATTTCTGTAATTGCTTTTTTTGCTTCTTCTTTACTGTCCATTTTGTCGTATAAAAACGCCCTCAAATTCATCTCTTCAATGATAGTTGAATCGTTCGGATTTTCATCAATGATTAAACTATTGAATCGGATTGCTTCGTAATCTTGGTCCAATCCCATTGCCGCACGAACTCCTTTTCTTATCGCTTCTCTTCGGTTTTCGCTTGATTTAAATTTCTCAGCATGTTTCTGAGCAGATTCCAACATTTTGATGGAATATGCTTGACTCAATTCAAGTGAATCTTCATTTTTTAATCGTTTTTCCAATTCTTCCATGAAGTAATACAATTCCATATCGCCAAGAGAATCAATATTTGTAAGCATGAATTGTTCTTGTTTTTCCTCTGCAGTTGATTCAGTTTTTACTGGTTCATTCTTACAAGAAAATAGCAGGATTGCTGAGCTTAGTGTGATTAAAATTATTTTTTTCATTGGTTTATTTTATTTCTGTAAATATATAATTTTTGATTCTTTTTTAATTTCAAATACTTTCATTTTTCTACAACTCATTGAACCAATTCTCCCTGGTCTATTTCAAATGAAAAACATTCGTATTTCTTCTTTTTAAAAAACGCAGGTAATCTCTTAGTATTCGTATCAGTAATAAATACTTGTCCATACACACCTTCGCAAATTTGGTTCATTAAATGAGCAATTCTGTGTTCGTCTAGTTTGTCATAAATATCATCCAACAACAGAATGGGTTTTGATTCTGTTTTTGATTCAATATGCTTGAATTGAGCAAGTTTCAGAGCTATCAAGAAAGTTTTTTGTTGTCCTTGAGATCCAAATTTTTTCAGTGGTCTGTTTTCTATTTCAAAACTAAAATCATCTTTGTGAATCCCTTTTGTTGTGTAGCCAATGTATCTCTCTTTTTGGATGCTATCTTTCAATAAATTCTCAAAATTCATTTCATCCAACTGCGATTTGTAGTTGAGTTGAGCCGTTTCATTATCTCCCGAAATGGTTGCATAAATCTCATTGAACACCACTTTAAACTCCGCAATAAATTGAGTTCTTTGTTTGTGAATTTCTTCTCCAAGTGGTATTAGTTGTTCGTTCCATATTTGTAGAGACAATTCATCAAATTTTGCACCTTGCTGGAGGTTTTTCAAGTAGGCATTCCTTTGCTGCAGCACTTTGTTGTATTTAATAAGTGTTTGCAGGTATTGTTTATCATATTGAGAGATGATTAAATCAATGAATTTTCTTCTTGTTTCACTTCCTTCATAAATCAAATTAGTATCCATAGGAGAAATGAGAACTGTGTTTATTAGACCAATGTGATCCGATAATTTTTCGTATTCTTTTTTTCCTTTTTTAAATACTTTTTTCTTTCCTCTTTTAACTCCGCAGTAGACATTCTCGGGTTTTTCACCACCTTCAAATTCTCCTTGAATCACAAAGAAATCTTCCTCGTTTTTAATGTTTTGAGAATCTACTGAGTTGAAAAAACTTTTGCAATTGGATAAATAATAAATTCCGTCCAAGATATTGGTTTTTCCCATTCCATTTTTTCCCAAAAAACAGTTGACAAACGGGGAAACTTCAACTTCTAGTTGGTCGTAGTTTTTAAAATTGAGAAGAGAAATTTTATTTAGAATCACTGCGTTTAAGTTCTTTTTCGAATTAGGTACTAAAATACTATAATTTGTATAAATTAAGTAAGAATCAGTTTCGTAATTTTTCTTTCTTAAGTCGTAATTTTCTTTCTGTAATTCGTAATTTGTACTTCATAATTTATTAAAGGATAACAGAATAATGAAAGGAGGAAATCAAAGGATAGTATTTATTGGTGTTTTATTGAGTTTGTTCTCTTGTGTAAAATTTAAGAAAGCAGATTTGGTGATTCATAATGCACGAATTTATACAGCAAACGAAATCTTTGAAGTCGCTCAAGCAATGGCAATCACAGACGGAAAAATCGTAATGATAGGGAAGGAGCACGAGATTATGAATAAATACCGAGCTTCGGAAATTATAGATGCAGAAACTCGCCCAATTTACCCAGGATTTATAGATGCACATTGCCATTTTTTGGGTTCTGGTCTCAATGGATTGGCAATAGATTTGAGCGATTGTAAATCATTTGACGAAGTGATTAAGAAACTTCACACTTTTAAAACTGAAAATTCAAATTCTAACTGGTTGGTTGGTTACGGTTGGGACGAAAATAAATGGATTTCTAGAGTTATAGATTACCCAAGATTAAATGAACATTTTCATGATATTCCAGTGGTGCTTTGGAGAGTGGATGGTCATAGTTTGATTGTGAACAAAGTAGCTTTATCAAAAACTAGTTTAAAAACGATAGATTATAATGGTGTGGTAAAAGAAGCAGACATTCATCATTTTACTAAAGCAATAAACTACACGAAACAACAAAAAAAGAACGCGTTAAGAAATTCGGAACAAGCTTTTTTTAAGCAAGGAGTAACCACCGTTTCTGATGCTGGACTCACCAAAGAAGAAGTAGAATTAATACAAATGATGCAAAATTCTGGGACGCTTGATATGAGAATTTATGCCATGCTTTTTCCTGATAAAAATACGTTAGAAATGGAGTCTATTTTCACGGATAGATTGACAGTAAATTCTTACAAACTGATGTTGGATGGAAGTGTAGGTTCACAATCTGCTTGTTTCAAATCTCCTTACCGAGGAACAACTAACTACGGAAAATTATTGATGACTAGAGATAGTTTGGCAAGAATTGCAAGATTGGCTTATGACAAAGGATTTCAGTTAAATGTTCATGCAATTGGCGATTCGGCTGTGAAAGTAGCTTTGGTAGAAATGGGAAAAGTGCTAAAAGAAACAAACGGAATGACTTGGCGAATAGAACATGCGCAGGCTGTGAGTGAGGAAGATGTAAAGTTGTTTAGTCAGTATAATATTATTCCATCTGTGCAGCCAACTCATATGATTGACGACATGAAAGCTGGAATAGTGAAAGGAGTTGATAAAGAATCACTTAAAAACTCTTACCGATTAAAATCATTATTGGAACAAAACCAAATAATTGCTCTGGGAACAGACTTTCCTGTTGCTGATAAAAATCCTGTGGTTACGTTTTACAATGCGGTTGTAAGAAATTCCAGACCAGAATTCCCAATTGCCGAAAATGAAAGTTTGAGTAGGGAAGAGGCTTTGAAGGGAATAACATTTTGGCCAGCTTTAGCCAACAAAGAATATGAGACAAAAGGAACACTTGAAGTTGGGAAATTTGCCGATTTCGTTATCTTGAATCGCGATATAATGAAAGTTCCTGAAGAAGAAATAAAGGATGCAAAAGTGGTTTCTACTTTTGTGGATGGGGTTGTTGTTTATGAGAGTGAGTAAGTTCTATGAAAACATTTTGACCTGGCTCAATGCGCCTACAAAAGTTTGTTGGATTGAAGGCGAAGACTCTGACGAGCTAAAAAAAAACTACAAACTAGTAACTTGCAAAAAACTAAGACGAGATTAAAAACTTAATTCAACTCCTTATACATTCCAATCCAATCCGGGTTTTGCATGTCTTTGAAAAGCTCAAACATTTTTGGCCCATGAAAATAATCTTGAATTTGAGTTACTCCGTATTTTTGTAAGTACACTGTTTGCGCATAACTTGGTCGCCATCTATTTGCGGACCAGCCTTGGTCTTCTTCGGGAACTGCAGAAGCTCCTTTTCCATATTTTGGATGAATGGAATAGCGCAATTTCCAAATGTCCCAAACGGGTAAGCAAATCGGTCGCATTTCTTTCCACATTGTGTCCACATATTGCATTCCACCTCTTATGATTGGGTCGTCAAGCATGATTCCACAGTCAATTCCTATTTCTTTGAAAAAGTCTTTGCGTTTGGGATTTGCTGGATTTTTTAATAATCCTTTGGCATACATCACGAAATTACCTTCTGAGATAGTGGTTTTACTTACAATGTTACCTGTAATAGAATCAATTTTTAACATCACAAAAGTAACAGCTCCAGAACCTGCAGTGGGATTAATATTAAAGCCCAACTCGTGAATTATGTTGTTTTTTTTCTGCGAAAACGAAGAAAATGGCAACATGGAAACACAAAAAATAAGTGTTACAAGAATAGATTTGAGCAAGAATTTTTTAATCACGATTTTTGGTTTTACTCTATTAAAAACAAAAATTAAGCCAAGAATTACAACCTCTGTAGCGGAGTGCAAACTCCTTCT
>JBDMYC010000160.1:0-8120 GCA_039770535.1 Flavobacteriales bacterium | reverse complement strand
TAAGAAAAACATAAGAAAGAATCCTGACAAAGCCATTAAAATTTTTCGGCCTATTGTTGTGAATTTTGATTTGGACATAGTTTTTGGTTAGTTTTTTCTGTTATTTGTCGTAAATGTAAACCTAACAACATTTTTAAGCAAGTATTCGGAACAAAAATAACTTATTTATAAAAGTTCTTGATAAAAAGATTATACCTTTAGCCTAATGAATTTTATTGATTTATTTATTGCAGGTATCCTTATTTGGTTTGCTTACAGAGGTTTTCGAAAGGGATTGATTTTTGAATTGGTGAGTATTGTAGCACTTGCTCTTGGTGTTTTTGGTGGTCTTAAATTTTCGGATCGCACTGCTGAATATTTGACTACATATGTGGATTCTGAATACTTGAATATCGCCTCGTTTACCGTAACTTTTTTAATTATTTTACTGCTGGTTTTTGCCGCAGGAAAGGTGATTGAAAAAATCATTAATATGGTAGCATTGAGATTAATTAATAAATTGTTGGGCGCTTTTTTCGGGATGATAAAAATCGCATTGGCATTGGGGGTTCTAATTACAATTGTAGAATCATATGATAAAAAAATAGGGTTTTTACCCAAAGAGGTAAAAAATGAATCTCTGTTTTACAAACCGCTTTTAAATGCAGCAAGTCAAATTTTGCCTGAGATTGAGAAGAACAACCTGTTTCAGGAATTAAAGAGAACTTCTTTGAGCGAAAGTGAATAAGTAAACCGTATTTTTGTATTTTTACTGACTATGAACAGTTTATTCAGACATTTTGCGCTCCTTTTCATGCTAGTTTTGTGCTATTGCGGAAAAGCAAATTCTCAATTTTATACAGGTTCTCATCAAGAATTTGGTAAAAACAGGGTGCAAGACGTTACTTTCTTTTGGCAATACTATGATTACGAGCGTTTTCGAATTTTTTTCTACGGGAACGGGAAAGAACATGCGGAGTTCGCCTCACGTTCTGTTCACAAAAATTTACATGAGCTCGAATTGTATTTCGAAACAGAGCTTGATTCCAAGTTGGACGTGCTGGTATTTAACAGGCAGTCAGACTTCAAGCAGAGTAACATAGGTTTGACTAATGAGATTACTTCTAATGTTGGTGGTAAAACAACAATACTTGGAACCAAAATGTTCGTTTACTTTGAAGACGACCATTTATCTTTTGATCAGCAAATAAAAGCCTCAATTACAGAAGTGTTGGTAAATAAAATGGTGCATCAAGGAAATTGGAAAAAAGTAGTCAAAAATTCATCTACAGTTCAGTTGCCAGATTGGTTTACAAAAGGTTTGTACTCCCACAAAGCCTATGGATGGAGTGCCGAAATAAATAATATCGTAAAGGATGGAATTCTCACAGGCAGATTCGATAAGTTAGGCAGATTGAGGAATGAAGATGCAGTTTATGCAGGCCATGCCATGTGGAATTATATTTCTCAAGTGTACGGAGAGGAGGTTATTCCGCAGATAATTTACTTGGTAAGTATTTCCAAAAGTTTTGAATCTAGTTTCCGGTTTGTAATAGGCAAAACGGCAAAAGGAGTGAATCAGGATTTTGTCCGGTATTATAAAAAGTTCTACAAAAAAGGAGAGCAGACAAAAAAAATGCCTGCGCAGGACGAAATAGTTCTGAAATCAAGAAAAGTGAAAGGTAAAATAACTCAGTTCAAACTGAGTCCTGATGGAAGTAAAATTGCATACTCCACAAATGAATTAGGTAAGTACTATGTTTGGATTTATGATATTTCAAAGAAAAAATATACAAAGGTTTTAAAAAGAGGATTCAAAGTAGAGCGTGAAACTGACGAAACCTATCCTTTGTTAGATTGGCATCCAAATGGAAATGTTTTAGCTTTTGTAGAAGAAAGAGAAGGCGCAGTGCATTTCAATTTCTATAATCTTGAAGAGAAAAGAAAAAATAGTATTGAGGTGCCAAAAATTTCAAAGATTACCAGTTTCAGTTATAATGACGAAGGGTCACAATTTGTTTTTTCTGGACTTCAAAATGGAAGCGTAGATTTATTTCTTTACACTATTCTAGGGAATGGTTACAAAAAGTTAACTGACGACATTTTTGACGAGAGAAATCCAAGTTTCATTGAAAACTCTTCAAAAGTTATATTTTCATCCAACAGAAAAAATGATTCTTTGCTTTTGAAACCCGAAAACAAACCTTTTGACTACAAGTACGACATTTATATTTACGATTTAGAAAAAAAATTTCAGAGAACATTAAAAAGAGTCACAAATACTCCAGATGTTAATGAGGATAAACCTTTCGAAAAAGCAAGATTTGAATACGTTTATATTTCGGACCAAGGTGGCACGGTAAATAGACATGTTGCAGTTTTTGATTCTACAATAAGCTCAGTTGATACGACTATTTCTTATCGTTATTTTTCTAAATCAGCAAGGTTAACAAATTACCGAAGAGGTATTTTAGATTTTGATTATTCTGCGACCTCAGGTAATCTTGGCTTATTGATGCTGCATAAAGGCAGGTACAAGGTATTTCAAGGCGCAATTGGACTGGATAAAATGATCGACTCCGAAACCAATAGTTTAGATTTTGAAGGAGTACAATTTGACAAGAAAAAAAGTACAGTTGAATTGATTTCTGTGAAACCGATTACAGAGAATAACAAACTCATTAATATACGAAAATATCAGTTTGAATCTGAAAAGATTAAGAGTTCAAACAAAGATGAAAACGAAATGGTTTTTATGAATCCAAATAGTTCTACAAAACCTACGCAGAGTATATTTAATGAAGATTTTGAATTACCGAATAGAAAATTATACAACATTAATTTTACTTTGGATGAGATTAGCTCGAAGTTGGATAACAACCTGATAAACAATACGTATCAAGTTTTCAATCCAAGTGAACCTGTCTTTAATAATCCGCCAATCAATGTGTTCACTATGGTGCAGATGAAAGATTTGATGGAAGATTATAGACTTATTGGGGGAGCCAATTTATCTTTCAATTTGCAAGACAATGATTATTTGGTAGTTTTCGAAGATTTATCCCAAAGAATAGATAAGAAGTATATGTTTGTTCGTCAAGCGTATACAGAAGAAAGTTTTTCTCCAGTAAGAACTAGAATTCATGAGTTTAAATATCGATTGAAATATCCTTTCAATGAAATATCTGCCGTAGCACTTACTCTAAATGTAAGGAACGATAATACGGTATTTTCTGCAGTAGATCGAGCGAGTCTCTCTGTCGAAGATCAAACGAGAAATATGGCAGGAGCCAAGTTGGAATATATTTTGGATAATACGTTTGACAGAGGGATAAATCTCTACGAAGGAACTAGATTAAAACTTTTTGGAGAATACTATCAAGAGTTATTTGAGAAAGAAACGGATTTTTTTGTGTTGGGAGCGGATATAAGGCACTACCAAAAAATTCATAGAGAACTCACGTTTGCAGGGCGTTTTGCTGCAAGTACCTCCTTTGGCAGTAGAAAACTCGTTTATTACATGGGAGGAGTGGATGGATGGTTTGCGCCAAAATTCAATGAAGAAACTGTCATTCCCCAAGACAAAGGTTTTGCTTTTCAGACTATTGCAACCCCAATGAGAGGGTTTATACAAAATACAAGGTTTGGTAATAGCTTTGCTGTATTGAACAGTGAATTGAGATGGCCGATTTTCAGATACTTTAGCGAATACCCAATCCAGAGTAACTTCCTGGCTTCATTTCAAATAGTAGGTTTCGGAGATGTTGGAACTGCTTGGACTGGAGCAAACCCGTATTCTGTAGAAAATTCTTTTAATACCAGAAAAGTATCTCAAAAGCCTTTGATTATAACCTTGCAAAATCAAAGGGAACCAATCATTTTTGGATATGGATTTGGGCTCAGAGCAGAATTATTTGGATATTTTATTCGTTACGATTGGGCTTGGGGCGTAGAAGATGGAGTGGGGAGTGGTAGAGTGAATTATTTCTCATTATCTTTAGATTTTTAAATACAAAAACAACACAATGATTTTAGATATACAAACTGTGGTTTATCTTGTTCTTATTGGAGTCTTGGCAGGAATTGTCTCAGGTTTTATAGGTATCGGAGGGGGAATAATTATAGTTCCGGGGTTGATTTATTTGGTAGGCCTCACACAGATTCAAGCGCAAGGAACAAGTCTTGCTTTGATGTTGCCTCCAATAGGGATTTTGGCTTTCATGCACTATTACAAAGAGGGAAATGTAGACCTGAAAGTTGCAGGAATAGTTGCAGTTACATTTATTATTGGCGGTTATTTTGGAGCAAAATTAGCACATAAAATTGATCAAAACATAGTAAAAATTGCTTTTGGAGTGCTCATGATACTTATTGCAATCAAGATGATTTACAGTGGAGTTAAATTATATGTTGGAAAATAATGAAAAGTCAATTAGCAGAAAAAATAAAGCAATTAGCAAGCGCCAATTTCGAAGATATTCGGAACATTCGCAGGCATATTCATCAACATCCAGAATTATCATTTGAAGAGTTTGAAACTTCAAAATTTATTCAATCTAAGCTAGAAGAATTTGATGTAGAATACAAATCAGGATTTGTGAAAACAGGAATCGTAGCCTTGATAAAAGGAAGAAATCCAGACAGCAAAATAATAGCTTTGCGTGCCGATATGGACGCACTACCGATTTTGGAAGAAAATAAAATTGAGTACAAATCTAAAAACCATGGAGTAATGCATGCGTGCGGGCATGATGTCCATACTTCATCTTTGCTAGGAGTTGCAAAAATATTGTCACAATTAACTGACGAATTTGAAGGGACAATAAAACTTATTTTTCAACCAGGAGAAGAAAAACTGCCCGGAGGAGCAAGTTTGATGATAAAAGAAGGAGTTTTAGAAAGTCCTGCTCCGTCTGCAATTATCGGTCAACACGTCTTTCCTGATTTACCTGCAGGTAAAGTTGGATTCAGAAGTGGGATGTACATGGCATCTTGTGATGAATTGTATCTCACAGTGAAGGGGAAAGGAGGCCATGCAGCCTTGCCACATAAATTTACGGACACGGTACTTATTTCTTGTCAAATAATTAACTCCCTTCAGCAAATTGTGAGCAGAAAAGCAAAGCCAGATATCCCTTCTGTGCTTTCTTTTGGAAAAATAAATACAACTGGAGGGGCAACCAATATCATTCCTGACGAGGTGAAAATCGAAGGAACTTTTCGCACCATGAACGAGGAATGGAGAGCTGAAGCTCACAAATTAATGGTACAAATAGCGGAAGATGTAGCAAAAAGCATGGGTGGAACTTGTGAATTTGAAGTGAGAAAAGGTTATCCTTTCCTGAAGAATGATACAAAGACTACTGATTTTGCCAAAAACAAAGCTATCGAATATCTAGGGGAGGAAAATGTAATTGATCTAGATTTGAGAATGACAGGAGAGGATTTTTCATATTATACACAGCAAATCCCAGGTTGTTTTTATCGACTTGGAACAGGAGAGAGCAGTGGTCTGCATACTTCCACTTTCAATGTGAATGAGAAATCTCTGGAGCTCGGAATGGGGCTTATGAGCTGGATTGCAATAAAATCAGTTTTAGAACAATAGAAAACAGGAAACATTCGTTTAAAAATCAAACCAATACTTTGATGATAAAAAATAAAATATTAACCTTTATTTTTACATGCACCACATTGATTTCTGCCGCTCAAATAGGCAGTGATGTGATTGAAGATGGGAGTGTAATAGGGAAATGGAAAAGTTATTTTCCTTTTAAAAACGTAATTGACATAGATATTGTTGGTGATAATATTTATGGTGCTACAGAAAATGGGCTACTGGTTCATAATTACGAAGAAGGAACAGTAGAACAATTGACAGAAGTAAATGCCTTGTCAGATAACGGAATATCTTCTATCGGAACCAATGTTAAAAATAATGCTTTGGTTGTGGGATATACAAACGGTAATGTAGATTTAATAGTAGGCAATGAAACAACCAATATGTTTCAGATTAAATCCAGTTTAATAATCGGAGACAAACAAGTTTATGATATTTACAACAAGGGTGATTTTGCTTATTTAGCCTGTGGTTTTGGGATTGTTGTATATGATATCTTTAAAAAAGAAGTCAAGGACACCTACATTATTGGATCTGGAAGTTCACAAGTGCGTGTAAATAATGTATATGTTCAAGATGGAGTAATCTATGCAGGAACAGAATCTGGTTTGTACACAGCAAACGAAAATAGTTTGTTTTTAACAGATTATAATTCTTGGACTAGATCTACCACTATTCCAAATCCTGCAAATGAAGTAGGTCAAATTACAGGTTTCAGTGGAAAAGTGATTGTAAACTCTATGAATAGCGAAACTTCCGATTCTCTTTTTGTATTTGATGGCACAAATTGGAGTAGATTGAGCACACTTAGAAACATCAAAACAGAACACCTTTATCCAAATGGAGATAAATTGTTGATTTGCCAGTCAGACACCATTTTTGTGTTGGATACCAACTTCTCAATAAGCGAAACTTTTACAAATTATGATGGGTTCTGGAGACCAAAAGCTAATTGTATAATATCTGACGGAGAAAATTATTACATTGGAGACAAGCAAAATTCTGTCATTCAATTCAAGTCTAATTTTGATACAGAGTTCAGTCGAGAGGTAAGAATGTACTCCAATAATGTACTAGATATTGATGTAGATGGAGGTCAGCTTTGGATTTCTTCGGGAAGTGTTGCGGGCAGTGCATGGAACAAAAAGTATAACAATGACGGAGTATACCATTATGACTTGCGAGAAAGAAAATGGACTATCTACGGAATTGCTTTTTTGAATGACCGATTGTGTTATGACGGAGAATGTATCAGTGATTTTGTTGGGGTAACAATTGATCCAAGTAATCCAAAGAAAGCCATTGGATGTGCTTATGCAGTGAAAGGAATGGTTGAATTATCAGACAATCAGGTGGGAACTGCCTACGATTCTTCTAATTCTGCAGTTCAAGTCAGTCTCACTCATCTAGATAGATTTGCTGTGACAGATGCAGAATATGACCGAGATGGAAATTTATGGGCAATCAATTCATGGGCTGACAAGCCTCTTTTATTAAAAACACCCGAAGGCGAATGGAAGTCTTTTGATTGCGGGCCAAAAAGCAACAAAAATATTGTGTCTAAAATGACTATTAGTAAAAGTTTAGGATACAAATGGATGATTTTCAAAGACTTGAATGTAGTTGTCTATAATGATAATGAAACACCCTTGGATGAAAGTGATGACCAATTTAGATTAATCGATAACGCAGTGGAGAACGGCAGTCTTGAGTTTAACGCTACAGCAATTGCTGAGGAACTAGACGAAGAGATTTGGATAGGAACAGAAAGAGGAATTTATGTTATTTACAATCCAGAAGACTTATTTGAGGAGGATGGAGAGATAGAAGCGCAAAGAATAAAAATTGAGCAAGACGGTAACATTGAATTTTTATTGGAAAATGAATTTATTACTGCAATAGCAATTGATGGAGGAAATAGAAAATGGATTGGTACCCAATCTTCAGGAGTTTTTGTCCTATCTCCAGATGGAATCGATCAAATTCACCAATTTACACTTGAAAATAGTCCGCTATTGTCAAATACGATAAATGATATTGCAATAGATGAAGAAACAGGAGAGGTGTTTTTCTCCACAGACCAAGGGTTAGTGTCTTACAAAGGAATTGCAACAAAGCCCAAAGAAGCATTTATTGATGTTTATGCTTATCCTAATCCTGTTCCGCCAGGTTATTCTGGAACTATTGGAATTAAAGGGCTTATGTTTAATACAGATATTAGGATTACCGATATCACAGGAAATACTGTTTATGCAGCAAAATCATTGGGAGGACAGGCTACTTGGGATGGCAATAAACTGGATGGAACAAGAGCAAGTTCAGGAGTTTATTTAGTTTTTTTGACTAATGAAGATGGAACTTCTGATGAGGTAACCAAAATCCTTTTCATGAAATAATCAGGTTAAAATTTTTTTTTGGAATGCCGCAAAATGTTCTTTTACAGATAGATTGTTGAGAACAAGAGAGAATTTTACTATATTTGGATGTAGAAAACTCTCACTATGCCAAGAAAAATACCCTG
>JBDMYC010000159.1:0-21783 GCA_039770535.1 Flavobacteriales bacterium | reverse complement strand
AGCCTCAATTAGACTTAGTTTTTTCTGGAAGGCCTTTGATTTATTTGGACACTCATCTGGTGATGCGTTCTTTTGGTCAATTAATTCCTTGCACTCCCTTAATGTAAATGAAAATCGTTGGAGGTATTTTATAATCTGAATACGCTTTATATTTTCCTCTCCGTAATCTTTGTAATTGTTCCATTCAAACGGTCTAGTTACCTCAGTGAGCATCCCTTTGTTTTCATAAAATCGAATCGTATCTCTTGAAACTCCTGTTTTTTCTGCTAATTCACCAATTTTCATAAATTATTGTCTTTTTCTCTTGACCATTGACTATACTCTACGGTTTATCTTTGTCAAATATATAACAATTAAAACAAAAAAATATGACAGAAAAAAAGAGAAGTTTACTTAGATTTATATGGGTATTACCAGTAGGAGTAATGGCTTTGACTAGTGTGTTGAAGATAGTGAAAGCAGCACCATTGGTAGAAAATTTTGAAAAACTAGACGGGGTGCAATGGATGATTCCTTTTGGTATAATTCAGTTAGTAAGTACAATTCTATTTCTAATCCCCAAAACAAGAAGAATAGGTTTCTTTTTATTGATGGGCTATTTAGGTGGTATTATAGCTACCAAGGCTTTACACGAGGTTAACAACATAGGAGTAATATTGACCGTTCTGTTATGGATAGGAATGTATTTTGAAGATAGGTCTCTATTCATTAAATCGGAAAAGATTTAAAAACTCATAAAAAAAACAGAACCAGCAAGCCATCTGCTAATCACAAGATAGCTTTTTTTTCGTTTTGTAAGATTATTATTATGCTCCCGTTTAAAAATAAAACTTTAACCATATGATAGATAAATTAATAGCCTTTTTCAAAAGACCAACTTCAGAGACTAAAAATGAAACTCCCGAAGGAATTTGCCCAAACTGCTGGGGAAAACAAGAATACGACAATGTCATTCGAGATTTGTACGAAGACCATCAGATTGATGTAAACAATGGTCAAGCTAATCACAATTTTATTCAGAATATTGTTGTGAATAAGATCGAAGGAATCAAACTTAAGAAGGGAAATACTGGTTTGGTTTGTAATGCTTGTCAAACTAGTTACTAGTTTTTTAATAGAGGTTAATCCCCTCAAAAAAAAAGAAGTTTAAAGATGAAAAACCTACAATTTCCATCCATTTAGCTGAGGTATTGCATGATGAGCCGTCATGTCGAATTGCACGGGAACAACAGAAACAAATCCATTTTTGAGTGCAGCCATATCAGTGTCGTCTGCGCCTTCTTGGTCTTTGAATTTTCCTGTAAGCCAATAATATTTTTTTCCAATGGGGTCAATTCTTTCATCAAATCGATCTTCCCAAAAAGCACTTGCTTGTCTGCAAATTTTTATTCCTTTGAGATCTTTAATCCCTAATTTAGGGACATTCACATTCAAACAAACGGATCGAGGAAATTCACTATTCAATCCTTTTTCCATAATGATTTTTGCAAAGTATTTTGCAGGTTCAAAATCTGCTTCATGAGCAAAATCATCTAAAGAAAAACCGATAGAAGGAATATTCTCCATTGCACCCTCAACAGCAGCCGACATGGTTCCTGAATAAATAACATTAGTGGCGGCATTTGATCCATGGTTGATACCTGAAACAACCAAGTCGGGCTTTCTTTTTAAAACATGAAAAATTCCGATTTTAACGCAATCGACAGGAGTTCCTGTGCAAGTAAAGGATTTTATGTCATTAAACATTTCGCTTTTTTCTATGCGTATTGGGGAATTTATTGTGATGGCATGTCCCATCCCAGATTGCGGACTATCTGGAGCTATTACAACAACCTCTCCTAGTTTGCTAGCGACTTCGACTAAGGCTTTTAGTCCTGGAGCTGTTATTCCATCATCATTGGTCACAAGTATCAAAGGCTTTTTCATAGTGTTGAAATATTGTTTGTTAATTAACGTTAAGAGATACTCAATATCAAATAACAATTTTTACTTTTATAAAAATCAATAAATATTTTCAAACCCGCCTTATGAAACACCTAAAACTTTCAATTATATTTCTTGTTGCTTTAGCTAGCTCTTCTTTCTCTCAAATAGAAATAGCCTCTCGAGTAAAAGAAGCGACTTTGTTCTCTAATAAAGCTCAAATAACTCGTGTAGAAACAGTGAAATTAAATAAAGGAGATAACATTGTTCAGTTTACAGGTCTAGAATCTAGCATAGATAATAATTCTGTGCAAGTATCTGCAACAAATCAAGTTACCGTGATTTCCAATTTTATACAAATGACCAATACCAAACAGTCTTCTCAGCCTATGCAAATAAGGCTAATTTTGGATAGTATCAAGATTTTGAAAAGAGAAGAGCAACTTGGTCGGAAAAGAATTCAAAACTTGGAAGCCGAAAAGAACATGATTTTGTACAATAAAAGTGCAAATGGAGTAAATAGCGGTTTCAACTTAGACAACATGATTGATTTGGCTGAATATTACAGAAACAACTTAGACAAAATAGACGTTTTAGTGTATAATGAAAATGAAAAAGTTTTGCAAAACAGAGCTCAATCCAGTGAATTGAACCAGAGATTAACCAAACTGGGTTATAAAACAAGAGCTAATTCTCTATTTGCAACTGTTTTTTCAGAGAGAGCACAAACTGTATCAATTAAGTTGGTTTATTTGGTTAATAACATAGGTTGGACTCCTTTCTACGAAATAAAATCAAACGGAATAGGAAGTGAAATAAATGCCATTTGCAAAGCGTCCATTAATCAAAACTCACAAGTAGATTGGAAAGATGTTTCATTAACTTTATCTACAAGTAATCCCATGAATTTTGGAACTTTACCAACAGTTCATCCTTGGGTCTTGAGGTTTCAGAGGGATGCAAGAAAGTATAAAAAATCGCAGGCTTACAACCAAGGTGCGATTTCTAATAGACAAATGAACAGTAGTTACGAAGTAGCAACTGAGAAAGGATACAATTCAAAATCTATGGCGAGTTATGCAACTGCCACAGACAATATGGTAAATAGAGAATTCAATATTTCTAAACCCTATTCTATCAAAGGGAGCAATGGAAAAGCTGTTGTTGATTTGGAAGATTATAGTTTTAAGGTTGATTATGTTTATTATGCAGCTCCAAAATACAGTTGTGATGTATTCTTAATTGCTCACATTAATAATTGGGAGAAATATAATCTACTGCCAGGAACCGCCAATTTGTTTTTGGAAGGAACTTTTGTTGGAACCACCATGATTAATCCTAATTCTACATCCGATACTATGAGTCTTGTGCTTGGAAAAGACAGAGGAATTGTGGCTAAGAGAGAAAAGATAAAAGACGTTTCTAGAAAAGCAATTTTGGGAAGTAGCAAAAAAGTGGATATGGGAATCCAGATTACTGTTAAAAACAACAAAGGAAAAGACATAGAAATTATAGTAGAAGATCAAGTGCCAATTACCAGTGACGAAAAAATTGAAATTTCTATCAAAGATATTTCTAAAGCTAGCAAGGAAGACGATACCGGAAAACTGACATGGAAATATACTCTAAAAGCAGGGGAGACTAAGATTCATAAAATAAAATATGAAGTGAAACATCCAAAAAATAAACCGTTATCTAATTTTTAATCAAGTTGAAAACTGTTGATTTAAACCTGCCTCCTTATCAGGCGAAGGTCCAAAAGAAAGAAGGCGAATATTTTATTTATGATGAAATAAGAGCGAATTATTTTGTTCTCACTCCAGAAGAGTGGGTGAGGCAAAATTTCGTTCATTTTCTGATTAATCACCACGATTATTCCAAAAATTATTTCAAACTTGAAAAGCAGTTCTTGGTGAACGAAAGAAAAAAAAGATTTGACGTATTGATTTATGATAAGAATGCAGCTCCTTTTTTACTAATAGAATGCAAAGCGCCAGAGGTGAAAATATCACAAGATACTTTTGCTCAAATAGCGACCTACAACATGGAACTCAAAGTTCCTTATTTAATTGTGACAAATGGACTTACTCATTTTATTTGTGAAATTGATTTCGAAAAAAAGACTTACAATTACCTGAAAGAAATTCCAGTATTTAAGTAGATTGATTATCGAGTTAGACTTCTGTATCTTTTTTTTAGTGTTGAAGGAGTTACTCCCATTTTGTATGAAATAAATACATAGCCATTTACTAAGTTTACTTTTAACCACGAGTTTTTCTCATATTTTCTTGCACTCACAGTTACAGGAGTTTGAATCACTTCGTAGGGAATGTTACCTTTTTTGACTCTGTCCATCATTTCAAAGTCTTCCATGATGCAAAATTCTTCGTCATAACCATTGAGTCGATCAAAAGTCTCTTTTTTAAAAAAATGACATTGATCTCCTCCGCCAGTAAACAAACCTTTTTTGTTTTTTACGAAGGAAGAGTTAACTCGCATCCAAAAATTGGACTTATCGAATTGATAATTGAATAGCCCAAAATCATAGTTCTGAATATGATTAGAGATAAGAGAAAAATAGTTTTCTGGCAAAGTAACATCTGCATGAAGAAATAACAAAACAGAATTTTTTGCTTTGGTTGCACCAAAGTTCATTTGCTGAGCCCTACCAGAATTTTCACATGTATGATAAAAAACAGAAGGGAAATTATCCATCAATTTTTTCGTATCATCATCTGACTTAGGACAATCCACCACAATAATTTCGGTAGTACTTTCTTCGGTAATTTTTAATAAAGTAGGAATTTTCGAGGAAAGAAGTGCTTCTTCGTTATAGCAAGGGATTATTATACTCAAAGTCATGTCCATGTTCCAAATTTATGATTTTTGTAGGGATAATGGTATTATTTCGTTTAATTAGTATAAACAAACAATTATGAAGAATTTTATAACCTCTATTTTTATACTTATAGCAACATTTTTCCCTACAAAGTCCTATTCTCAGAATAATGAACTAGTACGAAAATCACAAGAATTTCTGAGGTTACAGAAAGAAAAACTATCAGCAGACGGCATAGTAGCTTTTTTCAAATCAACTACCCTTGAGCAATTGCAGGAGGGTTTAACTACCAACAATGAAAAACTTGCATTTTGGGTAAATGTATACAATGGATTTATTCAATATACACTTTCCAAGAAACCGGAATTATATGAAGATAGAAGGAAGTTTTTCAATGAGGAAAGAATTAAGATAGGAGGGGAGCTACTCTCTTTTTCTGATATAGAACATGGAATAATAAGAAAATCGCAATCGCCAATTGGTGGTGGTTATATCCGAAGAATTTTAAGGCCGAGGTGGGAGCGAAAATTGAGAGTAGATAAGAAAGATTGGAGAATTCATTTTGCTTTAAATTGTGGTGCAAAGAGCTGCCCTCCAGTTGCTATTTACAATGAACTCGATTTAGATAAGCAATTTGATTTTATGACCAAAAACTATTTGGAGGAGCAAACAGAGATAAAGGGGGAAACTGCCAATGTGGTTGCACTATTTTCTTGGTTCAGAGGTGATTTTGGAGGTAAAAGGGGAACTAAAAAAATCTTAAAAAAATATGGGCTTGTAAAGCAAAAGCCTTCAAAATTAAACTTCAAAACTTATGATTGGAGTCTATTGCTGAACAATTACCGAGAAATTGAATTGTAATTATCGTATTAAATTTACATGCCCAAATACCTCTTTCCTGAAGGTATTTACATCAGAAAATATCATTCGCCAAACATAGGAATCAACTTTGCAATCTTGTCCGTCATAGGTTCCATCCCAGCTATTGTTGATGTCATTAGATTGGAAAATTAATTCTCCCCATCTATTGAAAATCATGATTTCAAACTGAGTGATATCTTCGGATTTAAAAGTAAATAAATCATTTAGTCCATCTCCGTTTGGGCTAAATGTATTTGGAATATATAAACTTCCGTCCAAAGAGATGACCACGGTATCGCTCACTGTACAACCAAATGTATCCAATAAGGTTGCAATGTAAATTGTTGTATTCGTGGGTTGAGCTGAGGTAGACTTATTAATGGTGCTTGCCAAAGAAGCATCTGGAGTCCAAGAAAATAATCCTGCGGATGAAGTCGCGTTTAAAAGCGCAGTTTCTCCATAGTTAATAATTTGATCTGGACCTGCATTAATAGTTGGGATTGGCGTAAAGTCAACAAAAGTAAATGCAGTATCTGTACACCCAATTGCATCCGTCACAATAACTCTAAAATTAGTAGGAACTGGAGGATCTACATCTGTGGTATCTCCTGTAGGATTAGTTGCAAAAGCACTTGGTGACCAACTATACGAAACTCCTCCTGATGCCCAAAGTTGTACCGGTTCATTAAAACAGATGGTAACGTTATCAGAAGAAAAAGCCTGAGGGATTACCACTGAAATGGTAACACTATCTCTTAAAGTTGCACATTGATTTGTGAAATCAACATAATAGGTGGTTCTATTTCTTGGTCTTGCAATTACTGAGCTTCCCACGCTATTAGACAAAGTAATCGAAGGCGACCACAAGTAGCTATCAGCTCCAGAGGCAGTCAAAGTAATTTGGTCGCCAAAACAAATGGAATTATCGGCAGAAAGTCCAGGTGTTGGAATGTCAATTACAGTTATCAAAACTGTATCAGTAGTGTTACAACCCTCTGCTGTAATCACATTTGCTACATAATTTGTTGTTGTTGTGGGAAAAATTGAGGGATTCGAACTTGTAGAATTTAGCATTCTGGTTGAGGGAGTCCAACTGTACGAAACTCCTCCAGAAACTGACAATTGAGCTGTATCGCCCACACATAGTGTTGAGTCGTTACTAATTGTTGTTGCAATAGAGTGAAACCCAACATTGATATAGCTGGTGTCTATTCCACATGCATTCGATACAATAACTCTATAGCGAGTTGGGGATGTAGGTGTTGCAATTGGATTTGCAATGGTATCGTTATTTAGACTAGCTGCAGGACTCCATAAATAGTTAGTTCCACCTGTTGCATTTAATTGTACTGAAGTATTTGGACAAATGATTGTATCGGGAGATGTGACAGCTGAAGCTGGGTCAAACACAATAATTGAAATATTAGAGGAATCGGGCGAGATACATCCGGTAGAATCATAGACGAGTAATTTGGCTGTGTAATTTCCTGCTGCTCCGTAAAAATGTGTTGGTGCAAAATCACTGCTGGTTGTTCCGTCTCCAAAATCCCATAAATAGGCATTTCCATTAGTACTTGCATTACTAAATACTGCTGCGTTTGGATAGCAAATAATTACAGTAGGAATACTTGCAATTGCCTGAATCTCATTGATGTTGAATTTAAATACAGCTAAATTACAATTGGAACTTCCATTGGTAGTAGAATAAGCGCCTGGAGTATTTGGAAAACTATTGTTCCCTCCACATCCTGCACAAACTGCTTGGTACACGTTTCCTTTTTTATCAAATCTACTTGTGCCGCCATCTACATGCTCTGCAGCACCTGTTCCTCCCCCAAAAAATGTTGCATAATTCAACCCTACAGCATTTTTTTCTAGCACCATGAGGTAAAAATCACTCCCGTCTGTTCGCCCTTGGAATGCTGCTGATGCTCCTGTTGTGACCGGCATTCCCGAGGTAGAACCAGAACCATTCACTGTTCCTCCCCATCCACTTACGTATATTAAACCACAATCGTTCACCAAAAATGCTGAAGGAGATATGTTTATAGTAGAACTATTTGAACCAAAAATAGTGCTGAACTCAAGTGTTGTGAGTGTGTTATTGTATTTCTGGATAAATTGATGACTTCCAAGATTGGCATATTTCCCTGCTGTAATGGGCATATTTCCAAGGCTTTGACCATATGTGTAAACAGAATCAGAGATATCTACTTGCACAAAGAAACATTGATCATAGGCACTTGTTCCTATATATCTAGAAGTTTGCAACACGTTAGTTGCACTAAATTTTGTCAAAAATCCATCTATTCCGCCAGAATTTGTATTTGTAGCTGCACTAAAATTTGTACTTCTCGTTCCTCCGGCCACAAAAGTGTTTCCTGCAGCATCTTGCTGAATTCCATAGGCTGCATCATCACTAGATCCTCCAATATAAGTGCTCCAAAGTAAACTAGTTAAGTTGGCGTTTAGTTTAAAAACAATTCCATCAGAAGTTCCTCCTCTGCTTCCCAATCCTCCCACTACAGGAAAGTTAGTCGAGTTAGTCGCAGATGCCACATAGCAGTTGTTTAGATTGTCTACGATAATTTCTCCCCTAAATTCGTCTCCGTAGTTAAAATTCATTCCGGACGCCACATTAATACCATCATTTCCAGTTCCTCCCACAAAAGTAGAGCCTAAAAGTGCGCTTCCCGCAACATTGAATTTAGTTACAAAAATATCACAGCCAGAACCGTAGCTTACACCTGAGCCATTGGGATTTATATTTGAACCTCCGCCAAAAGAGTTGTCATAACAACCCGTAGTTCTCGGAAAATTATTGGATCCAGTAGTTCCAAATACATATAACTCACCAGCCTGATTAGTAACCAAACTATGTGGAGCCTCCCCTTCAGACCCTCCCAAATAAGTAGAGTAGATAAGGGAAGAGCCATTTGCGCTAAATTTACTGATTCCAATATCTACCGTAGGAAGCGAAGTTGGACCCCTTTGATAAGAACGGTCATAAGCACCAAGTGTAGTTGGATATCCTGTTCCAAAAACAATTCCAGCTCCGTAGGTTTGTCCCAGAGAATCATAAGTTGCAGTGAATCCGAAATTGTCTGCGCTAGAACCGGAATATGAGCTAAAAACTAAAACAGGATCTATGATTAAAGTAAACGATTTGTTGTAGCCATCAGGTAGAGTAAACCTAAGCACATTGTTTCTCAGTTTAAAATTACAGGCAACTTCTACTTTTTTGCCCTCAATAATCTGATATGCGTATGGCTTATTTTCAACAATATCGGTTAAGCTTGTTTTCACGTATAGAACCCCGTTTTCTATGTATAAATCATCTGCACCTTTGTATTCTATCTTGATGTCTTTGTGATTTCCTCCAGGTTCCACAATGAAATCATATTTCATATTTCCTTGCGATTCGTAAATTTTAAAATCTATTCCATTGTACAGAGAACTGTATGTAATTTCGTTATAGATTTTCACTCCAGAAGCCCATTTGCTTTGATCATTCCCAATGAAGTAATTTTCGTGGTGAGGAGATTCTCTTTTTCTCGAGATTTCAGGATTAATATTGGCATTTTTGAAAACCGCCTTCACAACATGTCCTTTTATTGATTTTGGCTGAGGTTTTGGTTCTCTTGATCCGTGTGATTCTCTGATGTGCGATTTGTCCTGAAAATGGTAAGTTATGCCTTTTTTCTCGAGAAACATTGCTCCATCAATTAAGTCAGCCTTGAATTCTACTTGATCAAGCCATTGTCCTTTATTCTCTTTAAAAAAATAATGAGGATTTTCATGGTGTTCGTCATGTTGACCAAAAGCCGAAAAACTTATTGCCATTCCCAGCAGAAAGATAAATAAGTAATATGTGAAACTTTTGCTCATAGTTTTTGTTCCTAGTCAAAATAATTACGATTGGATATCAAAATGGATGCTACAAATAGCAAAAAAAAAAGTATTTTTATCCAATCCTTAAAAATACAAAAAAATTGATTGCCGTAGACAATAATATATCTATCAAAAAGTATACCACTTTTGGTGTGCCAGTTTTAGCAAAATACTTTGCTCAATTTGCTAATTTACAACAGTTAAAAGAATTGCTTTTACATTCAGAGATGAAGTCTGAGAAACTCCTTATTCTGGGAGGCGGAAGTAATTTACTTTTCACCCAGAATTTTGATGGTTTAGTTCTTAAAAACAACATTAAAGGAATCACAGTTGAAAAAGAAACAAGAGAGCATATTTTTGTAAAATCTGGGGCGGGCGAAAATTGGCATGAGTTCGTTTTATATTGCGTCAATAATAACTTTGCAGGTGTCGAGAATTTATCTCTGATACCAGGCAATGTTGGGGCAAGTCCCATGCAAAATATTGGTGCATACGGAACAGAGATAAAAGACGTGTTTCACAGTCTTGAAGCATTTGAAATTGAGACAGGTAAACTGATTACTTTTGATAACGAAGCTTGCAAATTCGGCTACAGAGAGAGTATTTTTAAAAATAGCCACAAAGGCAAATATATCATAACCTCTGTGACATTTAAGTTAACAAAAAAACCGATTTTTAATATTTCATATGGAGCAATTGAGAGTGAATTAGAAGCCATGAATATTGAAAAATTATCGATAGAAGCAATTAGTAATGCAGTAATCAATATCAGAACTAGAAAATTACCCAACCCTTCTGAGATAGGAAATGCAGGAAGTTTTTTCAAAAATCCAGTAATTTCAAAAGCTCATTTTGATGCACTTTTACAAAAATATCCTGCTATTGCACATTACAAATTACCTGCTAATCAATTCAAAATTGCTGCAGGATGGATGATTGATCAATTGGGATGGAAAGGAAAAAGAATCGAAGATTATGGAGTACATAAAAATCAAGCTTTGGTTCTCGTAAATTATGGAGAAAGTAGCGGGAAAGATATCTATGATTTATCCACCGAAATCATTAAATCAGTGGAAGAAAATTTTCAAATTTCCTTGGAGCGCGAAGTCAATATTATCTAGGAAAGATTAAATAAAAAATATGTTCATGAAAAAAAAGCATAGTTTCATGAAAAAAAGTAAAATTTAAAGAAATTAGGTTTACAAAAACCAAAGTGATTTTATATATTTAGGCAAACAAAAAATAAATCCATGAAAAAAATATTGTTATTATTAACGTTAGTAAGTGTTTTTTCTTTCACTTCACAAGCTTCCCACGGAGTAGGAGGAGACACTAGATTTGTTCAAACAGGACCAAATCAATACACAGTAATCTTCAGATTCTTTAGATATTGTACTGGAATTTCAACTCCAGCATCTTTAACAAATGCAAGAATATTTGATAATGTACTAAACACTCAGGTGACAACATTTACTGCTACAAAAGATAGTACAGTAAATATTACTTTTGGAGATGAATGCTATACACCACCAGGATTGTGCGTAGAAGAGCACTATTACTCAGGATCAGTAACTTTAGCCAATAATCCTAATGGATACTATTGTACTTGGACAACCTGTTGTAGGAATGGTCCTTTAGTAAACGTAGCAAGTTCAGGAAATGTTTGGTATTGCCAGATTCCAGATCCAGCATTGACTGGAGGAAATAGCAGTCCAGAATTTATTCAGTACCCTAGAGATGGATATTTCTGTATCGGAAACGCTAAAATAATTGATTTTTCTTGTACAGATGCTGACGGAGATAGTTTAACATATGAATTAATTAATCCTTTTGACAGAACAGGGGCTTTTCCTGCACCAGCAGGAGCTAGACCATTTACTCTGACTGCTTACAATGCTTCATTTAACTTACTGAATAACTTAGGCCCTGGTTCACAATGTGTGATAGATCCAGCAACAGGTCTGGTAACTGCAAGACCTGCACAATTGGGATTATATGTACTTTCTGTTAAAGTGAGCGAATGGCGAAATGGAGTCAAAATAGGAGAAGTAGTAAGAGATATTCAGTATTCTGCTTTGAATTGTAATTACAATACACTGCCAAGTTTTGAAGATTTTCCTGCTTTGCAAGTATTAAATTTTGATGACGAAGGATGTTTTGACATTGTAGCAGTGGATCAAGATCCTGAAGATACTTTCTTCATAAGTATCTTATCTAATGCATACGATTTTGGAGCTTCAGTTTCTTTACCAACTCCAAATGGGAATGGAAATTACGATTTCAATTGGATTGATACATCAACTCCGTCAGGAACAGATTCGGCATTAAATGTGAGAGTTGTTCAATTAAATGCAACAGATTTCCAAGGTGTTGGAAGTGTTGGAGCAAGATTCTGTTGGAATCTAGACCAGTGTGAAATATTAGGAGTGGATAGTTTCTATATTGAAGCGCTTGGATATTCTATTGGATGTGATGAATCAAAAGATACAGTTAGAACTAGAATTTCAGTGCCAGTAGCGGTACCAGATTACGACTATAATGTACCAAACGTATTCTCACCTAACGGAGATGGAATTAACGATTTGTTTTACTTGAAAAAAGATGCTTATGACAGATGTTATGATGCTTTGAATATAAGAGTATACAACAGATGGGGACAATTAGTTTTCGAATCTGAAGATGCTAAATTCGAATGGGATGGAAATGATGAAGGAGGAAATCCTTTGTCGGCAGGTTCATATTTCGTAATCCTACAAGGGTTTTACGGAGGAGAAGAAGTAACAAGAAACTTCCCACTGTCTTTGTTTAGATAGTAATATTAAAAATACTAGCAAAAAAGGCTCTCTGTTTTCAGAGAGCCTTTTTTTTCATGTCGAAATTTGATGACTAAGATACTTTTTTCATGAAAGCATATTATTTTTTCATGAAAAAGGAAGATGTTTTTCTTCTTAAAGAAAATCGCTCTATTCATGAATTGTTGGAGTAAAAGATTGATATCTACCCTAATTTTAGGGTATAGAAATCTTAAAAACAACACGTCATGAAACAACTTATTCTACTTGTCATTCTAATTGCTGGGGTCAATTTCTCAGCTAAATCCTCACACGCAGTCGGAGGAGATATTCAGTTCACGCAAACTGGAGCAAATAGTTATAATATATCTATGAGGTTATTTAGATATTGCTCAGGAATAAATTATAGCGGAAACTATACATTAACAATAATGGACCAGGTTGCTTGCAACACAGTTCAAACTGTCTCGGTATCCAGAGTTTCTCAAACTAACATTCTTTTTGGAGATGAATGCTACACTCCACCTGGACTTTGTGTGCAGCAACATGAGTACACAGGAACTATCAGTTCATTGCCCAATAACCCAAATGGATATATGGTGAAATGGTCTGAAAATGCTAGAAATACCATTGTGAATATGGCAACCGCTAGCTTAGGTTTATATACAAAAATTCCAGATCCAGCTTTGGCAGGAGGAAATTCAACTCCAAGATTTGTGGATTATCCAAGTGATGGTTATTTCTGTATTGGCAATGCGAAATGCATAGATTTTTCTTGCACGGATGCTGATGGCGATAGTTTGGTTTATAGTTTACACAATCCCATCAGTACTTTCACAGGATGCGCACCAAATTATTTGGCTTTCAGACCGACATTTAATATGACAAATGTGCTAGGTCCAGGAAGTATATGCACCATAGATGCGAGCACAGGTTGTGTTTGGGCAAGACCAGCACAATTGGGCTTGTATGTAATTAGCGTAAAAGTGGAAGAATATAGAAATGGAGTGAAAATAGGAGAAACAATTAGAGATGTGCAATATGCAGCCCTTAATTGTAATTACAATAAGTTACCACAATTTGAAAATTTCCCAACGATCAATGCATTAAATTTTGACGAAGAAGGATGTTTCGATATTGTAGCTTCCGATATTGATGTTGCAGATTCATTTTATATGTCAATATTTTCCAATGCATTTGATTATGGCGCAACAGTATCTCTGCCCTCACCAAATAGCTCTGGTTTACATGATTTCTCGTGGCAAGATGCAACAACAGGGACAATCGAAACAGCAAATAATGTAAACGTAATGAAATTATCGGAGACTAATTTTATGGGAGTGGGGAAAGTAGGCGCAAGATTTTGTTGGGACATAGAAGAATGTGATGTATTATCAGTCGATAGTTTTTATATTGAAGCAGTAGGTTATTCCATAGGTTGTGATGCTTCAAAGGATTCGGTAAGAAAACGAGTTTCAATACCAATAGTAAAACCAGAGGTGGACTATCAAGTACCCAATGTATTCTCACCAAATGGAGACGGGATCAATGATTTTTTCTACTTGAAGAAGCAAGCTTACGACAGATGCTATGACGCAGCCAATGTGAAAGTATATAACAGATGGGGGCAATTGGTTTTTAGTTCAGACAATGCAAATTTTGAGTGGGACGGAAAAGATGAAAATGGAAAAGAACTATCTGGCGGAAGTTATTTTGTTATTCTGCAAGGATTTTATGGAGGTAAAGAAGTGACCCAAAATTTTCCTCTTACTTTGTTTAGGTAAGAATTACATCATAGCCTTTTTTTTACTGTCCTTCCTCTACTTTACTTGAGGAAGGATTTTTTTTATGATTAAAACATGGTGTTTCATGAAAAATTTAGGTCATCAGGTAGATTGATGGTTTTGTGAATAAAAAGTTATTGTTACATTCAAACATAAAAAAATGTAAAATTTGATAATCTATAAACGACTTCTTGTTATTGCTGCTATTCTTTTTTCTCTGAAAGGAATCACCCAAGAAATAGCAGGAGGAGATTTCAATATCAATCAAATAGACGATAGCACTTTTTTGTTTCAAGTGCAATTGTACAAATACTGCTCTGCAGCATCTTATCCGGCCAGAATCGATTCAAGTTTCACTTCGTCTTTGGCAAGAATTTATGAAAACTCAACCGATAATTTCGTCAAAAGTTTTTCGAGTAGTTCCATTGATTCTATTGTAACTATTCCATTGGGAGATGAGTGTTTCACTCCTCCAGGGCTTTGTTTAGAATCGGTTTTTTATTCTACAACAGTTATTTTACCGCAAAATCTTAATGGATATTATGCAACTTGGAAAGTATGCTGTCGAAATTATGAAGTTAATTTACAAGGGTCAAATGATCACCTTTTTTATGCTCAAATCCCCAACCCATTATTGTCAGGAGGTAATTCTACACCTCAATTTAATTCCTTGGATGAAAAAGGGTATATGTGTATTGGATATGAAAAAGAAATAGATTTTTCATGTTCAGATTTGGATGGAGATAGTCTAGTTTATTCTTTAATCACTCCTTCTAATGGTTTTTCATTATCTGGCTCAAAACCTTTTGCAAATTCAAATTACACGACTGGTTTTAGTAATATTAAAATTCTAGGCCCGGGAAGTATATGCAACATAGACTCAGCGACAGGTTTTGTAACTGTTCGTTCGGCTCAATTAGGAGTTTTTTCAATTTCTGTGAAATGTGAGGAATATCGAAACGGGTTAAAAATAGGGGAAGTGACAAGAACCTATGTGAATTCAAGCCTTTCTTGCAATAATTTTAGGCAGTCAAATTTCGTCAGTATCCCGACTAGTTACGATTTCAAAATAGGCGAAAGAAATTGTTTTGATGTGGTAGGTTATGATAATTCTTTGTCATATTTATATCTTAATTTTTCTTCCAATGATTTTGATTTGGGAGATAAATTATATTTGCCCGATTCTAATAACAATGGAAATTATGATTTTGAATGGGATGACAAATATAGTGGAATAAGAGATTCAGCTAAAAATATTCCAGTAACTCAAGTTTCTTCAACACAGTTTTATTCCGACAACTATCAAGTAGGAGCCACATTCTGTTGGGAATTAAGTGATTGTGAATTAAAAAGCAACACAAAATATTTACTTGACGTACAATTAGTTTCAAATTATTGCTTACTATCAGACACAACAAAAATAGAAATTGAGATAAATACAAGTGGTAGAGAATTAAGTGTAAACAAGCCCAATTCATTCTCACCAAACGGAGATGGTATAGAAGATGTTTTTAAAATGAAAAAAGAGGACGATTGTCTTCAGATTTCCCACACTAGAATTTATAACCTGAATGGTCAATTGGTTTTCCAATCAGAGGATCCAAATTTCTTTTGGAACGGAAAAGATCTTCTAGACAAAGACGTGAGTGGTGGAATTTACTTTGTAGTTTACGAGGGATTTTATGGAGCAACACCTACAACAGAAAGTTTTAAATTACTCCTTTATAGATAGTTATTTTGCAGAATAGAAATAAGAAAGCAATTCAAATAATTCTGGATGTTTCTTTTTGAATTGAGTATGATGTTCAAAAAAATATTCTGAAGTTACAGCCAGAAATTCTTGTTCGTTAGTTGCTCCATACAAACGTATGTCAGATTTTTCAGCTATAATTTCTTTCGTTTTTATATAAATTAAGTCCATCCAGGGCAGCACAAATTGCTGTGTCATGAGCACTTTCGGAATTCCATCAATTTGTCCATCTTCGCCATCAATTAGATGCACGAATTCGTGAATTCCCACATTTTTCTTGTCTAGTTCGGCTTGGAAACCTTGTCTCAATGAAGTTCTTGATAAAATCATCTTTCCATTCATAAATCCATTTCCCACCATTCCCTGAATATTTGTGTCTTCGCCTTCTGTGCTAAAATGCGCATTAAATGGAAGCGGATAAAGTAGAACTTCGTCTAGGTTTCTGTAACTCCAATTTGGGAAATGAAAAACGGGAATAATCGCACTTGCAGCAATCAAAACTTTGTCCAATTCTTCAACTTCGCAATTCACTCCAGTTATTTTGATGTCATTAAGAAACGATTGAGCTCGATTCTCAAAAATTGTTTTGTCCTTTTCATCTAGTTTCTTGTAAAAAGAAACTTTCTCAGATAAAATTTCATCCCAGTTTAATACCGGACTATCTTCCATTATTTCAGTTTGTTTCGAGGGAATTTTCGCACTTATTTTTAGTGCAAAATAGATAACTACAAGGATGATTGCAATCAATAAAATTTGTTCCATGGGTTGGTTTTGTTTTTCAAAAGTAAAGGTAAGGATTAATTAAAAAGTAAAACGTAGAGTTTTCTCTCAATTTATTAGTCAATTGCATCTCATAAATTCTTTAAAATTCCTTTACTAATCTTATATTTGCAAAGAAATTAACGAACCTATTTTATGCAAGAATTAATTGGAAATAAACTGAAGGAATTATATCCTGAGTTGGCTGATAATCTGATTCAAATACAGAAGACAAGAGCTGAATTTGAAGGAGATATGACACTGGTAGTTTTTCCATTATTGAGGATTACAAAAAAGAACCCTGAAGAATCGGGTGCTTTTATTGGCGAATTTTTGCAAAAAGAAATCCCAATGATAACGGGATTCAATGTCGTAAAAGGTTTTTTAAACTTAGAAATTGATTCCTCATACTGGATGGAGCAATTAAATGCGATTCTTGAAACTAAGAATTATGGATTACGCTCCAATTCGGGTAAAACATATATCGTAGAATATTCTTCTCCCAATACAAATAAGCCATTGCATTTGGGGCATTTAAGAAACAACTTCTTAGGTTATTCTGTGGCTGAAATTTTAAAAGCAAACGGCCACGAAGTAGTTAAAACTCAAATTATAAATGACAGAGGGATCCACATCTGCAAATCTATGGTGGCTTGGGAGATTTTCGGAAATGGAGAAACTCCGGATTCTTCAGGATTAAAAGGGGATAAATTAGTAGGTAAATATTATGTGGCTTTTGATAAACAATACAAAGTAGAAATTGCACAGTTATTGACATCAGGAAAAACAAAAGAAGAAGCAGAAAAGCTAGCTCCAATATTTATTGCCGCACAAGAAATGTTATTGAAATGGGAAAGTAACGACCCTCAAACAGTGGAACTTTGGAAAACAATGAATAGTTGGGTCTACGAAGGGTTTGCTATAACTTACAACACGATGGGGGTAGATTTTGATAAGTTATATTACGAAAGTGATACGTACATTCTTGGGAAAGATATTGTGGAAGAAGGTTTGGAGAAAAAAGTACTGTACAAGAAAGAAGACGGTTCTGTGTGGTGTGATTTATCTGCCGAAAAAATGGACGATAAATTACTGTTGAGAGGAGATGGAACTTCTGTTTACATGACTCAAGATGTGGGAACTGCTGTTGAAAGATTCAAAGATTACCCAAACACAACTGGGATGATTTATACAGTAGGAAATGAGCAAGATCACCACTTCAAGGTGTTGTTTGTTATCCTAAAGAAGTTAGGTTATTCTTTCGCAGATGAATGTTCGCATTTGTCTTACGGAATGGTAGAATTACCTTCTGGTAAAATGAAATCGAGAGAAGGAACAGTCGTAGATGCTGATGATTTGATGCACTCTGTAATGGATGATGCAAAAGCCATTGCAGAAGAAAGAGGACATTTGGAAGGGATGAATGAGGAGCAAAAGAACGAATTGTACAAAACAATTGGATTGGGAGGATTGAAGTATTATTTATTGAAAGTCGACCCTAGAAAATCTATGATGTTTAATCCAGAAGAATCTATAGATTTGAACGGAAACACAGGTCCATTTATACAGTATACTTATGCAAGAACTCAATCTATATTGAGAAAGCAAAGTGCAACCGGCACTGTTGAATCTCAAATTGATGCAGAAAAAAGTGAGTTAGATATCATCAAACATTTGGTTGATTTACCAGCAATGATAGCTGATGCGGGAAAGAATCAAAGTCCAGCATTGGTTTCTAATTATACATATGAGTTGGTGAAGTTGTATAATTCATTTTATCAATCGGTATCGATATTTAAAGAGGAAGACGAGAAAAAACAAAAATTGAGACTGCTGTTAACTCAGCAAGTGTCGGAAACAGTAGAATTTACAATGCGATTGTTGGGAATTAAGGTTCCTGAGAAAATGTAAGTATATTTGAATATTAAGAATTAGTAATAGTTCTCGATACATTTTGAAATAGCTGCCGCAATTTCAAAACACTCGAACAGACAAAGCAGACTCTGTCGGTTCGAGTGATTTTAAGGAGTGGTAACGGATTAAAAATGTATCGAGAATAAGAAAAACAATAAAATTATGTTTGATAATTTATCAGATAAGTTAGAAAGAGCCTTTAAAGTCCTGAAAGGGCAAGGACAAATTAGTGAAATTAATGTCGCGGAGACTGTAAAAGAAATCCGTAGAGCACTTGTAGATGCTGATGTTAATTATAAAACCGCTAAGCAATTCACCAATACGATAAAAGAGAAAGCTCTGGGGCAAAATGTATTGAATGCTATTTCTCCTGGACAGTTGATGATTAAAATCACTAACGAAGAGCTTACCAAATTGATGGGAAGTGAAAGTGTTGAATTAGATACCCAAGGGAAACCTTCAATTATTTTGATGGCAGGTCTTCAGGGATCAGGAAAGACGACACATTCTGGGAAATTAGCTAAATTTTTAACAGACAAAAAGAACAAAAAAGTATTATTGGCAGCTTGTGATGTTTATCGTCCTGCAGCTATTGATCAACTTCACGTTTTGGGAGACCAATTGGGAATTGAAGTTTATTCAAATAAAGAAGAGAAAAATCCAGTAAAAATTGCTGAAGCAGCAGTTGCTCATGCAAAACAAAATGGATTTAGTTCCGTAATTATTGATACCGCAGGTCGTTTGGCTGTGGATGAGAAAATGATGAATGAAATTGAGGAAATCAAGAAATCGATTAATCCTCAAGAGATTTTGTTTGTAGTTGATTCCATGACAGGACAAGATGCTGTGAACACAGCAAAAACTTTTAATGACCGTCTTGATTTCACGGGAGTGATCCTAACAAAATTAGATGGAGATACGAGAGGTGGAGCTGCAATTTCTATTAAATCTGTAGTAAACAAACCAATTAAATTCATTGGTACTGGAGAAAAAATGGAAGCTTTGGATGTATTTCATCCAAGCAGAATGGCAGATAGAATTTTGGGGATGGGAGATGTTGTTTCTTTGGTAGAGAAAGTACAACAACAGTTTGATGAGGAAGAAGCCAAAAAGCTTCAAGCAAAGATTGCCAAAAACAAATTTGATTTCAATGATTTTCTTGGTCAGCTGCAGCAGATTAAGAAAATGGGTAATATGAAAGACTTGATGGGAATGATTCCTGGAGTTGGTAAACAAATAAAAGATGCTGACATTGATGAAAATGCATTCAAAGGAGTAGAAGCTATTATTTTATCAATGACACCCCACGAAAGAGAAAACCCAAGCGTACTGAACGGAACAAGAAAGCAGAGAATAGCAAAGGGAAGTGGAACCAACATCCAAGAAGTGAATAAATTGCTGAAACAGTTTAAAGACACGAGCAAGATGATGCAAATGATGAACAACAAGAAAGGAATGATGGGAATGATGAAGCAGATGAAACAATTGCAAAAAGGCGGTGGGATTTAAAAAAATAAGTCGTTAAACTCTGTTTTGAGTTTCTTAACACTAAGAGTTTACTACTAAATACTAAAACAAATGATATTAATAGACGGTAAAAAAACCTCTCTCGAAATACAAGACGAGATAAAGGAAGAAGTGAATTATTTGAAATCCAAAGGAAAAAAAATTCCTCATTTGGCTGCTGTATTAGTAGGAAGTAATGGTGCAAGTAAAACCTACGTAAATGCCAAAGTTGTCGCTTGTGATAGAGTAGGTTTTGAAAGTACATTGGTTCGAATGCCTGATACAATTTCTGAAGATGAGTTACTTCATAAGATTGAAAAATTAAATAACAATGACGAGATTGATGGCTTTATCGTTCAATTGCCTTTACCTGATCATATTAGTGAGAAAAAAGTAACTCAAGCTATTGATCCTAAAAAAGATGTAGATGGATTTCATCCGGAGAACATTGGAAGAACAGCTTTAAATTTACCAGCATTTTTACCAGCAACTCCTTTTGGAATTTTACAATTATTAGAAAGATATAACATTGAAACTTCAGGAAAACATTGTGTTGTTGTAGGAAGAAGTAACATTGTGGGAGCACCAATCAGTATTATGATGGGAAGAAATTCTTACCCAGGAAATAGTACAGTAACGCTTACTCACAGCCGAACAGTTAATTTAAAAGAACTAACCTTAATGGCTGATATTTTGATAGTTGCTCTCGGGAAACCAGAGTTTGTGACAGCAGATATGGTGAAAGAAAATGCCGTAGTCATTGATGTAGGAATCACACGAATTGCCGATAAAACCAAGAAAAGTGGATACTGCCTGAAAGGAGATGTGAAATTTGATGAAGTGTCAGAAAAATGTTCTTTCATAACACCAGTTCCAGGTGGAGTAGGACCAATGACAATTGCTTCTTTACTGAAGAATACATTAATAGCATCTAAAAGAAAATAAGTGTGATATCTAGATGCTCTTGGTGTGGAACCGATCCTATTTATGTGGATTATCACGACAAGCAATGGGGAGTGCCAGTTTATGACAGCAAAGAGTTATTTGCAAAATTAATCCTAGATGGTGCCCAGGCAGGACTAAGTTGGATAACTATTCTGAAGAAAACAGAAGGATATTACGAAGCTTTTGATGGATTAGATCCAGACAAAATGGCTTGTTACAAAGAAGAAAAGATTCAAGAATTAATCGTGAATCCTGCGATAGTAAGAAACAAGCTGAAAATACGCGCAGCAATTACCAATGCTAAAGCTTATCACAAAATAGAGGAAGAGTTGGGAAGTTTTTCTGATTATTTATGGAGTTTTGTGGACGGTAAAGTGATTAAAAACTCATTGAAAGATATGAGTGAAGCTCCAGCAACTTCTTCCGAGTCAGATGCAATGAGCAAAGATTTGAAAAAGAGAGGATTCAAGTTTGTGGGCTCAACTATTTGTTATGCTTTTATGCAAGCAGTGGGTATGATAAATGATCATTTCACTGATTGTTTTAGATACAAGGAGGTTTAAATTTTAATTTCCCTACTTGAATAGGTTTGGTAGTTGAAAGCATCTTTGCATTCACTCACCTCAATCCTCTTTCAAGGGAGAAAATAAAAATATATATGAATAAATTTGAAGTAACAATATTAGGAAGTGGAAGTGCACTTCCCACTGTCCATAAAAGACCAACCTCGCAGGTTATTCACTACTCCAATAAATATTATTTGGTAGATTGTGGCGAAGGAACTCAAACTCAGCTTCGAAAAGCAAAAGTTAGCTTTCT
>JBDMYC010000158.1:0-6386 GCA_039770535.1 Flavobacteriales bacterium | reverse complement strand
CTGCTGGTCTCATGATTTAATATTTAAAACCTAAGATAAATAAATTATCGCAGTACAAAGAAATTAATCTTCTTAGTCATCAGAATCTCCATCTAGCCCGTCCAAATCATCTGCCGCACCTTCGTCCACAAAATCATCATCTTCCTCTTCCTCCTCTTCGTAATCATCCATTTTATCTACTAATTTCTGACTCACTTTTACTAAATAAATAGTGTCCTCAGTTTTTAGCTCGACAGCCTCTACCCTTTCGCCTTTTGCATTTGTAAACGTAATAATATCACGATTTTTATATCCCAAAGGGTACTTTTCCACCAATTTCTGAAGTATATCTTCAGGTATCTTAATGTAGTCAACAATTACTCTCTTCATTTCGGCAAGCCTTATTTTTAAATTCAGGTTAATATTAGTGAAAAATAGGTTTCAAAAATCATTTTTATGATTAAAGTTTCAATAAATAAGCAAAAATTAATGGAGCTACAATTGTTGCGTCACTTTCAATGATAAATTTTGGAGTATCCATATCTAATTTCCCCCAAGTAATTTTTTCATTGGGTACCGCCCCAGAATAACTTCCATAACTCGTAGTAGAATCTGAAATTTGACAGAAATAACTCCAAAATGGTGTATCCGTTCTTTCCATATCTTGGTACAACATTGGCACTACACATATTGGGAAATCTCCCGCAATTCCTCCTCCTATTTGGAAAAATCCTATTCCATTCTCCGAATTATTCGTGTACCAATCTGCCAAGAAAGTCATATACTCAATTCCCGATTTCATTGTGCTAGCTTGTAAGTCTCCTTTCATCACGTATGAAGCAAAAATATTTCCCATTGTGCTATCTTCCCATCCTGGGCAAATAATTGGCAGGTTTTTTTCTGCGGCTGCATACATCCAAGAATCTTTGAGGTCTATTTCGTAATATTCTTCCAAGACTCCAGACAACAACATTTTGTACATATATTCGTGAGGTAAATACCTTTCGCCAGCTGCCTCTGCATCTTTCCAGATTTTGTGGATGTGCTTTTGCAACCTTCTAAAAGCTTCTTCTTCTGGAATGCAAGTGTCGGTAACTCGGTTCAATCCTTTTTCCAGTAAATCCCATTCGTCTTGCGGAGTTAAATCTCGGTAATTTGGCACTCTTTTGTAATGTGAATGTGCCACCAAATTCATAATGTCTTCCTCCAAGTTTGCACCTGTACAAGAGATGATATGAACTTTATCTTGGCGAATCATTTCGGCAAATATTTTACCAATTTCGGCCGTACTCATTGCTCCAGCAAGTGAAACTAGCATTTTTGAGCCTTTGGCTAATTGAGTTTCGTATCCTTTTGCGGCATCTACCAATGCTGCTGAATTAAAGTGAAGGAAGTGATCCTCCATAAATTTTGTTATTGTCATTTTTCTAAAATCTTTCTATTAATAATTGTACTATTTCTACCGCAATCAATGCGATAATTATCCACTCCAAAGCGGAGCTATGTTGATGATGTAATATGTCTCGGTATAAATCTATATTCTCTTTTACCGTATCTAAACTGTGTTGAATTCCTCGGTGGCGATTCATTACTTCCAATTCTTTTCTCAACAAAGAATCCAATTCTGATAATTCTCCATCACTCCAAGCCAAATCTGAAGTTTCAAAAATATAGAGGTTTTCTGCCATTCTGTTTTTCAATCCCATTGTTTGCCCAACAAATTTTCTCAACTTTTTTCTGGAGGATTTTACATTTCCCGTTTCTTCCAATTGAGCAGAAATATGCCTTGTTTTTTCTAGTAACTCATTTACTTTTTCTTGGTAAAAATCCAATGCTACGGTTTGCCCTAAATTGAACATAATAATATGCAAAAAATCAATGGAATAACTAGGGCAATTTATGGTTTGCGTATCTACAGAAATACTGCTGTCTTCTCCTATATTTAGTGTGTATTCTTCATTTGGAAACTCATTAATTTGAACCCCATTTGGCACTATTTTTTTCAAAATAATTTCTCTCTCATTTTCAGTATATCCACAAAAAACAAGGCTTCCGTAATCTTTTGCATACAGAGTTTTAGTTTCAGTTTCTTGCAACAACAAAAAAGCCGATTCAGACTTGATTACGTCTAAATTCAATTGCTGTGTTATACTTTCGAGATTTAGCTTATCACCCACGTGATAAGCAAAAATCGGATAAGATTTAGCGCTAGTCATTTTCGTTATTGAATTTGTTATTTTTACCAATTGGCACAAAATTAGACTCCAAAGAATCGTAATTTTCCTCCTCATTATTGTTCAATTCAAATTTGTATGACAATAATTTGTAATACAATTTCGCAGCCAAGAAATCAGATGATTTTTCTGCTGGATTTGGGCATAATTCTACGATATCAAATCCTACTACATTCTTTTGTTCGAATACTTTTTTGAAAAACTCCAAAGACTCGTACCACATTAATCCTCCAGGTTCTGGAGTTCCAGTTGCAGGGCAAATAGAAGGGTCAAATCCATCTAAATCTATGGTAATATAGACGTTATCAGTCATCAATTCGATAGCTGCATCCATCCAATATGCATCTTGAGCCATTTCGTGAGCAAAGAACACATTGTTCGTATTCATCACTCTTTTTTCAGCCACATCCATACTTCTTATTCCCACCTGAATCAGATTGGTATTTTCGCTTGCTTCGTGCAAAGCACAAGCGTGATTGCATTTTGAACCTTCGTATTCTTTTCTTAAATCTGCGTGTGCATCAATTTGTAGCACTGTCAAATCTTGAAAAACTTCGTTATGAGCTCTTATTGTTCCAATAGAAATGGAATGTTCTCCTCCAAACGTAGTCACAAATTTATCTTTCAAAATGTACTCTTTAGTCAAAGAATAAACTGCTTCCACCATGACTTCTGGCGAAGAATTTTCGGTTACAGGTTCTGGCATAAAAACTCCGTTTCTATACACTTCAGAATCCGTTTCTATGTCGTATAACTCCATGTTTTCTGAGGCATTCAAAAATGCTTCTGGGCCTTTGTCTGCTCCTTTTTGCCAAGTACTTGTCCCGTCATAAGGAACGGTAGATAATACGATACTGGCTTTTTCTATTTTTGCGAATTCTTCTGGAATTCCTGCGTAGGTGTTTTTCATTTGTTATTAATTAGAATTATAGAATTGAGAATCTAGAATTTTAGTTAGATTGGTTTTGGTTGATTCCCGGATTTTATAGTTATTCATTGCTCTTTTGTCTTACATCTTGTTCAATTATACCCCAAAATATCTAAAAATTTCTCTTGTGTTTGTTGTTCGTTAAAAACGGTAGTTTCTAATTCTCCAGCTTCATTTTCTCTAATTATAATGTGCTTTGGTTGTGGAATTAAACAGTGTTGTAATCCTCCATAACCACCTACAGATTCTTGATAAGCACCAGTATTGAAAAATCCAATATAAAGTGGCTTTTCCTTTCGAAACTTAGGCAAATAAATAGCATTAATGTGTTGCTCAGAATTGTAATAATCGTCACTGTCGCAAGTTAATCCGCCAAGCAGCACTCTTTCGTATTCGTCATCCCATCTATTAATCGGAAGCATTAAAAAACGCTTATTTATCGACCAAGAATCTGGTAAAGTTGTCATAAAAGAGGAGTTTATTAAATTCCACTTTTCTCTATCGTTTTGCTGTTTCTGATACAAAATTTCATACAATACTCCTGCGCTTTCTCCTACAGTATAGGAACCAAATTCAGTAAAAAGATTTGGGACATCCACACCAGCTTCTTCACAAGTTTCTTTTATGATTCGAACTATTTCACTAATCATATACTTGTAATCGTAATCAAATCCTAAGGAGTTTTTGATAGGAAATCCTCCTCCAATATTCAAAGAATCTAGAGTTGGGCAAATCTTTTTCAAATCCACATATACTTTCAGGCATTTGGTTAATTCGTTCCAGTAATATGCGTTATCTCTTATTCCGGTATTGATAAAAAAGTGAAGCATTTTCAGGTTTACTTTTTCGTTATCCTGAATCTCGTTTTTGTAATATTTGGTGATGTTTTTGTACCCAATTCCAAGACGAGAAGTGTAGAATTCGAACTTTGGTTCTTCTTCTGAGGCTATACGTATTCCTACGTTCATCTTGCCTTTTACTCCGCTAGATAGTAAATCTAATTCTTCGTAATTATCAATAATTGGGATACAGTTTTTGAATCCATTATTAATGATTCTAGTGATATTTTCTACGTATTGAGCTCTTTTAAAACCGTTACAAATAATGTAATTGTCTTTGGTCAGTTTTCCTTTTGATTCTAGAGATTCTACAATATTGATATCAAACGCAGAGGACGTTTCCATATGAGTATCGTTCTTAAGAACCTCTTCTAAAACGTGGGCAAAGTGGGAACTTTTTGTGCAATAACAGTAATTGTATTTACCCGGATAGTTGTGCTCTTCAAAAGCATCCTTGAACCATTTTTGGGCATTGATTATGTTTTCAGAAATCTTTGGCAAATAGCTAAATTTTAAAGGAGTTCCGTGTTCTTTAATTAAATCGGCTAAGTTGATTCCGTGCCAAGCTAATTGGCTGTTTTCCACATTAAATTCTTCTTGTGGAAAGTGAAAAGTTTGATCTATTAAATCAGAGTATTTTGTGTTCATTGTAATAGGGTGTAGGATTAAAAAAAAGACATAAATATGCCAGACCGTTCCAATTAAATCAATTGAAATTGAGCAAAATGTATTTAGTTCGACCTATACGCGAATTACTATACTCACTGGATTGTGAGCAAGAAGAGATAACCCAAAAGAGGTTGCCAAGAGGGCAACAGAAGAAATATCCTTTATTCTTTTGTCGAGTTTCCGAAACCCATTTTCTATTTTATTTCTTACTTCAAATAGAAAATCAAAAGTCTTTAATAAGTTCAATTTTTATTAAAATTTTGGCAAATGTAGATAAAAAATCGATTCGTGAAACTTTTTTTACGAAAAAGTGGATTAGTTTTTTGAAATAGCTCACTATGATGCTTGTAATTACATTATTAAGCCCGTATTCAAACCTAGCAGGTTTTAAAAACCTACTAGGTTTCCTAGAAAAAATTTCATAAAAAAAGCGCTCTTAACTCAATAAGAACGCTTTTCAATAAATATATTTAAGACTTTACAATCCCAACAAAACCTCAACTGGATCTTTCGCTCCGAACAACATTCTTTCTGGGTTTTCTAGCATCTCCTTTACTTTTACCAAGAAACCTACTGATTCTTTACCATCAATAATTCTGTGGTCGTAAGAAAGTGCTACGTACATTATTGGTCTTATCACGATTTCTCCATCCACTACCATTGCTCTTTCTACAATGTTGTGCATTCCTAGAATTGCAGATTGTGGTGGGTTGATAATTGGTGTAGAAAGCATAGATCCAAATACTCCTCCGTTTGTAATGGTAAATGTTCCTCCTTGCATTTCGTCAATAGAAATTTTTCCGTCTCTTGCTTTGATTGCCAAACGCTTGATTTCAGCTTCAATCTCGGCCAAACTCATAGTTTCTGCGTTTCTTACTACCGGTACCATCAATCCTTTTGGAGACGATACTGCAATACCAATATCTGCATAATTGTGCAAAATCATTTCTTTGCCATCAATCATTCCATTTACTGCCGGAAAGTGATTAAGAGCTTCGGTAACTGCTTTGGTGAAGAAAGACATAAATCCAAGGCTAGTTCCCAAAGTTTCTTTGAATTTCACTTTGTATTTGGCTCTGATATCCATAATTGGCTTCATATCTACTTCGTTAAACGTAGTCAACATAGCCGTTTCGTTTTTCACAGCTACCAATCTTTCTGCTACTTTTCTTCGTAACATACTCATTTTAACCGCTTCCTTATCACGAGTTCCTCCCCATCCGCTTGCATTGTCTGTAGCAAATCCTGCCGACATTGCTGCTATCACATCTTGTTTCAATACTCTTCCATCAGGTCCAGTTCCTTTCACCTTAGAAATTCCGTTTTCGTCCATCATTTTCTTTGCCGAAACCGAAGGAACGTCTTTTGCATACGTTTCTTTCTTAGCAGGTTCAGCAGCTTTTACTGGGTTAGGATTTGGAGCTGGTGCAGCTTCTTCCTTTGCAGGAGCAACTTTTTCAGCTGGTTTATCCAATCCTTCAGGACGCTTTGCATCTGTATCAATCAAACACACAACTGCACCTACAGCTACAGCATCCCCTTCTTCCGCTTTAAGCGTGATAATTCCAGATTCTTCGGCCGGTAACTCAAGTGTAGCTTTGTCTGAGTCAACCTCAGCAATTGCTTGATCTTTTTCTACCCAATCGCCAGTTTCTACTAACCATTCTGCAATTTCTACTTCTGATATTGATTCGCCTGGTGAAGGCACTTTCATTTCTAACATATTCTTATGTTTTT
>JBDMYC010000157.1:0-2519 GCA_039770535.1 Flavobacteriales bacterium | reverse complement strand
CAAAAACAGAACTTACTCCTAAAAGCAAATTCTGTCATTGTCGTAAAAAAGAAAAAAAAGAGATAGTATTTCACTATATCTACTCTAAATACGACCTGCTTTTCAATATAGTTGGGTAGACCTACAAAAAATGTGAATTTAATTTTTAATACACTGATTAATAGATACAAAAAAAGCGATATTTTATCAAATATCGCTTTTAACTCTGATAGAAAATTAATTTATTTAGAAATTCTTTCTCTCAATTTGTTCATTCTCTCTTCAACTTTCGCAATTTTTGCAGCTTTTGCAGCAATTTCTTCAGTTGTCATTGTTCCTGCCGCTTTTGCTGCTTCCAATTTTTCTTTTGCCGCAGCAATTTTTGTAGTAGCAGTCGCAAGTTTAGCTGCAGCAACATCTTTTCTGTCAGCCAATGCTGCAACTTTTTCTTCTTTCAAAGTTGCAATCTCGGCTTTTTTCGCCTCTAGTTTTGTTTTATCACCCTTGATTTCAGCCATTTTTTCTGCTCTAGCAGCCTTCATTTCAGCTTTTTTAGCTTCTCTTGCATCTTTCATTTCAGCTTTTTTAGCCTCTTTCAATTTTGCAATCTCAGCTTTGTACTCTGGTGTTCCCTCTCCAAGCGATTCTTTCAATTCAGCTTTTTTGGCATTCATAGCTTCTTTCAGTTCGCTCTTCTTTTCCGTTAACTTAGCTTTGGCTCCTTCTTTGAGTTCGCTCATTTCTCCTTTCACTTCACCACGCTTAGCTTTTAGGTTTTCTTTCAATTCCTTAGCTTCCACTCTCTTTTCCTTCAAAGCTTCGTTAATTTGTTTTCCTTCCGCTTTCACTTCCTTCATTCCATTATCCGCTTTTCCCTCTGCTTTGGATTTTAATTCACTAAGACCTTGCGCATTTGAAAAAGAACACAATGCAAGTGCACTAATTGTTAGTATGATATATTTTTTCATAATTTCTTTTTTACTTATTTGTTTTATAAATTTTCTAGTTCTTCGTCCAACTCAGTCATTTCATTATCAATGGCACTTATTTCAGAATCCATTTCATCAACTACATCCATCTCGGTTGTAATCTCTGTGATTGTTGATTCAAAATCCTCAGGAGTAGTAGTTTCTCCGCAAGAAAATAGAGTTAGAGAAACTGCAGCAGCTCCCAGTAAAATTGTCTTTTTCATTTTTTTTGTTTTTTATTAGTTGTTAATAGGTCTGGTAAACATAATAATAAATGTCCGATTTCAATCGTTCAATGGGGAGATAAATTATAACTTACTTATCTTTGTTGATAAATATGAAGAATATGCCAAAAAAAAATAGCTCAACTTGCTCATTTTGTGGAAGAAAAAGAAATGATGTTTCTATGCTCATTGCAGGAATAGAAGGACACATTTGTGAAAATTGCATAGCACAAGCAAATGATATCGTCACTCAAGATCAGAAAACAACTAAGGATATCAATCTAGAGGAAGAAATCAAATTTCTAAAGCCAATTGAAATTAAAAACAAACTAGATGACTATATCATTGGCCAAGAAGATGCAAAGAAAATTCTCTCGGTTGCTGTATACAACCACTACAAAAGATTATTAAATCCAGGAAGTGATTCTGATGGAATAGAACTAGAAAAATCTAACATACTACTTGTAGGAAGGACCGGAACAGGAAAAACTTTGCTAGCGAAGACCATTGCAAAAATGCTTAATGTACCTTTCACAATAGCAGATGCAACAGTTTTTACCCAAGCTGGATATGTGGGAGAAGATGTGGAGAGTTTACTTACGAGACTATTACAAGCCGCAGATTATGATGTAGAGGCAGCTCAAAAAGGAATTGTGTTTTTGGATGAGATTGATAAAATTGGAAGAAAAGGCGATAGCCCTTCTATCACACGTGATGTAACTTCTGAAGGGACACAACAAGCTCTTCTTAAATTACTAGAAGGAACTGACGTTCGTGTTCCACCACAAGGAGGAAGAAAGCATCCCGATCAAAAAATGGTCGAAATTGACACTCGAAACATTCTATTCATATCAGGTGGTGCATTTGATGGGATAGAAAAAATGATAGAAAGGAGAATTAAAACTCAACCACTTGGATTTGGTGCTGATAATACGAATCTAGAAGAAGAAAACTTACTGGAGTACATTAGCCCACAAGATGTAAAATCTTTTGGATTAATTCCAGAATTAATTGGCCGTTTCCCTATTCTTACCCACCTTAATCCTCTGGACAAAAGCGCATTGAAAAGAATTTTAACTGAACCAAAAAATGCCTTGGTAAAACAATACACTAAACTTTTTGAATTGGATAATGTTAAGTTATCTTTTGATAAAAAAGCTTTGGATTTTATTGCTGACAAAGCGATTGATTACAAATTAGGAGCTCGTGGTTTAAGATCAATTTGTGAAGCTATTTTGACTGATGCCATGTTTGAAATTCCTTCTTCGAGCGAAATTTCAACCTTGAAAATAACAGAAGCATACGCGAAAAGTAAATTTGATAAATCTAAATTGAGTAAACTCAAAGT
>JBDMYC010000156.1:0-13087 GCA_039770535.1 Flavobacteriales bacterium | reverse complement strand
TCAAATCCAAATTTAGATAATTTCATGTGTGCTTTTATTTAAGAAAGCGAAAATACAATTTTGCTTGCTTTTTTCCTAACTATATGGAAATTGAGTATTCAGAATTTTCATTGGAAAGTTCTACTTGAGATCTAATGTTGACTTTGCAGAGGTGGTGTAAGGCTGCAAGGGTAAAATAAGTGGTTAAGAGGCAAAAATGACAGAGAGACCTTAGCGAGAAATCTGCCGGTTATTTGTGGTTGACCCATTTAACCTTAATTCAGTTTCTCCACAAATTCCGATTCAAATATTTGATCTTGAATTTCTTCTATAGAAAGTGCATCTTCAACTGAATACTCTCCAATTTTTGTCCTTCTCAAATTATCTAAATGTGCTCCATTATTTAGTTTTTGACCAAAATCATGTGCAATAGATCGAATGTAAGTGCCTTTGCTGCAAGTAATTCTGAAAAACACACGAGGCATTTCAATTTTCACTACTTCAAATTCGTGAATAGTAATTAAGTTAGGTTTTAGAACTACTTCTTCGCCACTTCTAGCCAAATTATATGCTCTTTTTCCTTTTATTTTTTTGGCAGAAAAAATAGGTGGCATTTGATTATTCTCTCCAATAAAAGTTTCGGCACATTCGCGTATTTCTTTTTCTGTAATCTCTGAATAATCGAAAGTTTTATCAACTGGCATTTCCAAATCGTAGCAGGGAGTTGTTCCGCCAAGTACTATTTCTCCTGTATATTCTTTGGGTAAACCTTGAAAACCGCTTATTGTTTTTGTCTTTTTGCCGCTACATAAAATCAAAAGTCCAGTTGCCAGAGGATCTAGAGTTCCTGCATGGCCAATTTTATATCTTTTCTTTCCTGTTTGCTTCACAAAAGCGTGCTTAATTCTGTTTACAGCTCCAAAAGAAGAAATGTCTTTGGGCTTGTCGATTAGAAGTACTTCACCTCCGTAAAAATCAATTTTTTTGTCTTCGGCCATTTTATAATATAGAATAAATTATGGCTGCAAAACCAACAAGGAAACAATAGATTGAGAAATAATATAGCTTACTGCTTTTTACCAGTTTTATCATCCAGGTACAAGCCAATAATCCGGTTACGAATGCAAAAATAAATCCTAACACATAAGGAAAATAAGTAATGGAATCCTGAGCAGAAGGTTCCTTTATGATGTCGATTAAGTCTTTTGCAATTTTCCCAAAAATTAAGGGAACTACCATCAAAAATGAAAAACGTGCCGCTTTTTCTCTGTCAATTCCCAGTAGGACTGAAGTAGAAATTGTAGCGCCAGAACGAGAAATTCCTGGTAAAATCGCAATCATTTGTGAAATTCCAATGATAAATGCATTTGCAAAAGTTAGGTTTTTGTTGGTTTGTTTGGCTTTGTCGGCCACAAAAAGCAGTACTCCCGTGAGGATTAACATGCAACCAACTAGCAGTATTTTTCCTTCAAAAAATGTCTCAATCAAATCGTCATATTTCAGCCCGACAATTGCCGCAGGAATCATAGAAACTATTATTTTTAATGAAAAGCCAAGCTCTTCGTTATTTTTGAATTGAAATAAACCTTTGAGTATTTGAGTTATTTCTTTTCTGAAAATCACGCAAGTGCTTAGTGCTGTAGCGAAATGAAGAACGACAGTCATTCTCATGCTGTCTTTTATTTCTGCACCAAAAATTTCTTTTACCAATTCAATGTGACCACTGCTGCTCACTGGCAAAAACTCGGTAAGACCTTGAACAATTCCAAGGATAATTGCTTCTAATAAATCCATTTATGGGCTGCGATTTATTTTTTTCTTCTTTCTGGTTTCACTTCCTCATCCAGATTATCAATTCCTTGATTTCCGTCTTTTTTGTATACTTTGATAATCCCAAGCAAAACAACAACATATCCTCCCATTACCACAAAAGGAGCAAGTGTTAATCTTCTGAAATTAAAAATTTCATCACTGTATTCAGCAGGGTTCTCGGGATTTCCACCTGCCATTAAGGCATAACCGATTACAGAAATTAACAGCCCGGCCACAATCATGATGTAGTTTTTCTTCGTGAAATATATGTTCTTTTTCATAATAAAGGTTTGTTTAAAGGTATGATAATTATTGTTTGTACAATTTGTCTTGGCTTAGTTTTAGGTATTTTTTCATAGAAAAATAGGTAGAGCCAAAACTCACTATAATTCCAATAGCTATAATAATTCCGAAAATAATGAGGTTGTTTTCCATGTTTTCAGGTTTGAAAACCAGCTCGCTAATGTGTTCGTTATTCTCTAGCAATAGGCTAATTCCTATGTAAAAAAGGATTGCCAATAAGGCTGACATAATTCCCTGGACAACAGAGTTAATTAGGAAAGGTTTGTTAATAAAACTGTGTTTTGCTCCCACAAATTGCATGGTTCTTATCAAAAATCTCTTGGAAAATATAGCCAAGCGAATCGTGTTATTAATCAAAATAATTGCAATGATTAGCAATATACTACACAATCCCAATCCGTACCAAAGTCCGTTATACAAAGTTTCGTTAATTGTCTGAAATTGAGCTTTGCTGTATGAAATATCAGAAACTAAATCTTCGTATTTTTCATTTATATTCTGTTCAAAAATAGCCACACTATCCAGCTGAGCGTATTCTTTTTTCAAGGTTAGGTTGATGCTATTTTCAATGGGAACTCCGTCCACCATTTCTTCAGCAAATTCCAGTCCTGCACTTTTCTTAAAATTATCCCAGGCTTCTTCTTTGGGAATAAAAATCGTGGAATTGACCCGAGAATCCATGCTAATTTCTTTTTCCACTTTTTTCATTTGGCTGGTTTTGGCATTGTCTCTGAAAAAAATATCGATTTCAATTTTTTCTTTTTCATTGCCGTAGATTTTATCCAATTGCATGATTGCCATACCAAATATGAGTAACAAAAATAGAATAAAAGCCATGCTAATCGTTACGTATAACGAAGTGGTTTTGTATCTATTTTTTTTGTATTTACTCATACACAAATGTAAAAAATATAACAAGGGTTTAATAAGTTTGTCCTCCTTTTTTTATATAATTAGCTATTTTTAACGAAACTGTGCAAAAGGAAGAGATTTATCTCGAACATTTTCTACTAGTTGAGTTAACCCCAATTTAGTAATTCACTATTTTGTTTTTCACAAAATTGATGAATAAGTTTAGCGAATAACTGAAAATTTAAAACACCCTATTTCGTAAAAAAAAGGGAAACAAACCTATGAGAGAATTACTATCCAATAAAGCATCTAGAGCCAATAGTTACCAAGTTGTGGCAATGGTTGGGACGGATTATGATTTATACAAAGAGTTAATTGGTTTTGTTGTGAACTATGAGTCGCCAATTAGCGAAAAAGCGGCTTGGGCCATGAATCACTGTTTTGAGGAAAAAGCAGGTTTTTTTGAAGATTATTTGTCGGAGTTGGTTCCAATAATAGGAAGTGAAATCCATACCGATTCTGTGAAGAGAAACATTGTGAAAATCCTGCAATTCATAGAAATTCCAGAAAAATATAGAGCTGAAGTTATAGATTCTTGTTTTGATTTAGTCACCAATAAAAAAACAGCCATTGCAGTAAAAGCATTTTCTCTTGGAGTGCTGGAAAACATGGTGAAACTTTATCCAGAATTGAAAAGTGAGTTAGTAGCTGCAATTGAAGAATTATTGCCCAAAGCAAGTTCTGGACTAAAAAACAGAGGACAACATATTTTGAGGAGGTTATCTAATTAACAATAGAATCTGCCTCTCTAAAATCCTCATTTGTGAAATTATATGAATATTTATGGTCATCCCCAAGACTTTCATAGCTGTAAGAGTTTATTTTTCTAATGTCTTTGGCAATATTATAATTTACACTTCCATGCGAGATTGTGAGGGTATCGTTATAAATTAGTTTTACCGAGTCAGAATTAAAATATATTACAAAATCTTGTAATTTAGAGTTTAAACCTCTTTCGTTAAATATGACATTGTATGAATTGTTTGGAAGAAGAGAAGTTCTTCCTAAGCCGTCAAAGATAGGAATTTCAACTTTATGAGAAGAACTGTTATTTACAAAAAATTGATGATTTGTAGTTTGTTCTTTATTGCAAGACATTAAGTATAATATTGAAATTGCGATTATGGTAGTATTATATTTAGTCATTTTTATAAATTTAATTTGTTGAGGTAATAAGAAAACAAAATATCTGTTGAATTAAGAAGTGTAGTAGATTGTTGATTTTGAGCTACTTTTAACCTAAGTTCTCTAAAAGTTTTCACGTGTGGCAATATATGATTTTCAATGTATGACATAGAAAACCCAGTTACTTCATCATAAGGATATTCGGAGTTTGCAGATTGTTTATAATACATATTGTCACCCGCTACAAAAGGAACTAAGTTGTTTGGAACAGGAGGGTAAATTTGACAAAAATTCCCAATTAAGTTCGAGTTTGGGAAAGGACATGAGCAACAACCTACAGGTGTATGATAAAAATATAAAGCCCTAGTCCCAGAAGCCTTAATATGAGCAATTTCTCCAGAAGGTGGTGAACCTACTAAACAACCTGTTCCATCCCAATTACCTTGAGAGCAATAAAGGCTTAATCCAGGTTTTTTTAAACCTTGATTATAGTCATCTACCAAATCTTTAAAAATAGGTGTATATTCCTTACCTATTGCACCAATCCAGTTTTGTTGATTATCCCTACTAAGAGATGTATTGGGAATATCATAATTTGCTATACCTAAAGAGTTATATTCAATTTTAGTAATATACCATTCAACAGCATTAGCCCAGCTTTCTCTGATAATTGGGTCTGTATTTAGCATTGAGAATCCCCCAATCAGTTTTTTGTGAGATGCATGTCCTGTTTCATGTATTGTAGTTGAAAACAGAACATCCGTGCTAGCAGGACCAGGTGCTCCAGTTTCTCCTTTCCAAAGTTTTACATTAAAGACATATATTCCAGGATATGAGTTTAGGCTATGTTTATATTTATACATTAATTTCATCACAGTACCAGGCTTTTTTAGTCCTCCAATATTCTCATAAAAATACCTGTGAGCAGCCCTGTGGATAGTTCCAAATCTCAATGATTTCCACCCTCCGTTTGTAATGTCTAGATTCCAATCTCCCGTTTTTCGTGGGCCATTGTAATATGCTTGTAACAACTCTCCATTTCTAATATAAAACCTAGTAGTTTCCCACCTTATGCTGTAATTTACATTCCATCTAAATTGTCCTGTTTGAAATTCCCCGTTTTCATCTGTATAAACAGTTTTAATTTTAAACCAGCTTCGTACTCTAACTCTAACTCCCTTTAAAGGTATTAAGCTGTTAGCAGGATTGCTTGTTGCGATAATATCATCATGTATTCTTATTTTTCCTTTTGGCGTCCATTTTCCCTCAGTCTCTTGCGAAAAAAACATTCCTTCCTTCAAATTTCCAGTAATTTTAAATGATTCTTTTTCAAGCTGAGCTAAAAACCCAGGAGTAAATGATTCTTCTTCATAAAATTCAGGAATTATGAGGTGTTCGATAATTTCGTATTCTAAATTTGCAATTGGGTAATTAACCGTAATTACAGTGTATTGCCATGTAATTGCTGAATCTGGTAAAGTGGGGTCGTGATAAGAAATCCCTCCTTCTTCCATTTCATAATCCAAAGGGTAATCAAATAACTCTATATCTTCATCATCAAGCAAGGTTTGAAGTTCAGCTTCATTTGCCGGCAAATATCTGATATATAAATGAGTTGGACTGAGGCTTTCATCTTCTGTATGCTCGCTTCCTTTTAAATTATTATATGCCTCTTGCATATTTTCAACCGAGTAAGGATTCTCTAATTGTTTTCCCAAAATAATCCTTTCTTTTTCGACAAAAGTACTAGTTGTTTGCACAAAATTAGTCGTTATATTTTCCTCTTTTCTGCAAGTAATAGTGACCATTATTAATGCTACAAAACTCATAATAAATTAAGGATTATTTATACGTTTTAAAGTTTTGTGTTTTGTGTTTTGTGTTTTCATAAAGTGATAATATCGTTCAATTTACTAATAAATTGTGTAAAACACAAACAATCAAATTTTTAATGCTGTTAATTTTTCGTCTTTTAAACACCCAAATTAAATTTTACTTTTCCCCAGAAAAACACAACCTTTGCAGTACCAAAAACAAATCAAATGGCAAGCAACAAAACTTCAGAGATAAAAATAGATGTAATCACAGATGAGCACAACATTCCTCACAAGATGAATTGGACTGCTACAGATGCAAACATCAAGAACAAAGAATGTAAAGCCATGATACTTTCCATGTGGGACAAAGACGACAAAGCAGCAATGCGAATGGATTTGTGGACAAAAGAAATGATGGTAGATGAAATGAAAATGTTTTTTTATCAAACATTAGTTACCATGGCAGATAATTTCCAAAAAGCTACCGGAGAAGACGAAATAGTGGAAGATTTGAGAGATTATTGCGCACACTTTGCGGATAAAATGAAGCTGGAGCAAATGAAATAATATTTTCCGAAAAATTATAAAATTCCAAGTCCCAAAGAGCCAAATTCCACATAAGCCCAAAGACTCTAAAGCGAGTCATCTTGAATTTAGTTCAGGATCTCACAAAGAATATTTTACATAGTTATCTTTTGTAATATTTCCCATATCTAATAACTCGACAATCCGTTTGGAATTGGCGATTTTGAATTTGTGATTTTAAAACCAAAGGTTTTCTTTACCTTTATTCTTCATGAATAACTGGAAAAACACACTTTCAAATTCTTATTTCTCAATTCTAATTATAGGGTTGGTGTCGGTTATTTTCATCACACAATTCGCCTGGAAGGGAAATGACGGGAAAGGCTATTCACGCATCATAGCGAGTGATGGAGTAGGTTACTATTATTATTTACCAAATACTTTATTATCCAAGACTATTGGAAATCAGACTCCTGACAAACGTTTTTTTAATGAAGTAAACGAAAAAGGAGTCAACAAATATTATGTTGGAACAGCAGTTGCCATGTCTCCTTTTTTTATGTTGGGGCATATGATAGCGATAAGCAATGGAGACGAACTCACAGGTTTTTCAGCTGCCTATCACAAATCAATCAGCCTTGCAGGATTGTTTTATTTATTGGGAGGTTTACTTTTTTTTAGAGCTTTTTTACGACAATACCAATTAAAAGAATGGGTAATTAGCGCCACTCTTTTACTCTTGTTTTTCGGAACAAACTTATTGGCTTACGCAGTCCTGATGCCTTCCATGTCACACATTTATTCGTTCTTTTTTGTTTCGGGATTTTTGTTTTTTGCGAAGAGATTTAGTTCTACTAATAAATCAAGTGATCTTTATCTTGGAATGGCATTTTTGGCAATGATTATTTTAATTCGTCCTTTAAATGGAATTATTATTTTTGCTTTGCCATTTTTGGCTGGTTCTTGGGTAGCTTTGAAAGAGCTTTTTTTGGCAATTTTTAAACCAAAAAGGATTGTAATCAGTTTGGTAATTTTGTTTTCAATCTTGTTTGTTCAGGCTTATTTTTGGTATTTGCAATGCGGCAAATGGATTGTGTGGAGTTATGGAAATGAAGGTTTTTATTTTCTGAAGCCTTACCTGTGGGAAGTCCTTTTTAGTTTCAGAAAGGGAGCATTCATTTACACGCCTTTTTTAGTGGCAACAGTAATTGGATTAGTGGCATTGGTTCGTAAAAACAAGTTTAAAGGGTGGAGTTTGTTTCTGTTTTTTGCTCTCTTGGTTTATTTGGTAAGTTCCTGGTGGAATTGGTATTACGGCCCATCTTTTGGTCAAAGGCCGTTTGTTGAATTTTATGGGTTGTCTGGACTTTTAATAGCTTTTGCCTTCTGTTTTATCCAAAAAAGAACAGCTAAAATCGCATTGATTAGTTTTTCCTTCTTGTGTGTTTTTCTAAATCTCATCCAGACTTACCAATACCACAAGGGAATAATTTCATCTTGGGACATGACTGCCAAAAAATATGGGTACACTTTCCTGAAAACAGGAGACGAATTCATTAATTGTTTAGGAGGGAATGACGACATTATGCTTTATAATGCAAAAAAGAGATTAGTGTACAATAACCAGATTACATTTGATAATGAGCAAAATGGACAATTAAATTACACAAACAAGGAATTTAAGTTTGAGATAACTATTCCAGCAGACGAAAGTTTCATTACCCAAAGAGGAGTTTATGTAAAAGCAAGATTAAAAAGAAAAGACCTCGAGAAATCAAGAAAAAACGGAGCTTTGTTTGTGGTGGAAATTTTTGATGATTTGGGCAAAAAATATCACTACGGAACATTCCCGGTAAGTGAAATTCCGCCAAGAAACACAGAAGATTGGAATTGGGAAGAATTTGCTATTGAAATTCAAGAAATAAAAAGTCCGACTGATAAGATCAAAATCTACATTTGGAACCAAGAAAAACAACCGTTTTTGATTGATGACTTGAGCTTGAAAATAATGGCTATTGATTAACACTACTTTATCTGAATAGAGTTCACCACGCTCATAAATTCTTCCTGGTATTGGTCAAAAGTATTTTGAAGTGCCGAGCAATTTATAATGTAGGATTTATTGTTGGCATGAGTCACAAAAAGTCCCGCAGTTAATGGATATCCTCCTCCCTCTGAGACGTAATTGTACTTTACTTTTTTGAATTCTCTGTCGTTTATCTCATAAACTGTTGGCTCTTCGGTCAAGACCAATTCCTCAAACATATCCTCTACAGCAACCAAATTGATAGATAAAAACTCTTCTAGATTTAGTCCTTGCGTTCCACCTACAACCACATTCATCATCTCCTGAAAATCATCTCCTTCTTTGAAAGACGATAAAATATATAAAATTCCATTGACCGTATCGGTTCTCACTTCCCACGAATCTGGGTAATTAAAAGAAATATTCATCTGCTCATTGGAGTAAATATTTGCATTCAGTCCATTGTTTGTGCTTTTTTCATCTTGAGCAGTTAGTTCATCAACTGGTTTATCTGAAGAACTACAAGAAAAAATGAAGCTAACTAGTAGCACTAAAATTATTAAATTTTTCATTCACAAATATATATGATATTTTTGGTAAATTATAATTCTATAAACTAGAGAAGGATTTATTAAAAGTCCTCGTCCAACACTTTGTTGGGAAACCAGAAATAAACCCCCAAATTTAAATTAAACAAGGAATGAGTAGTAAGAAAAAAATAACGACTGTTGTTATACTAATGTTTTTAAGTGGATTAAAAGTCTTTTCTCAAGGAGGGCAAGATGTACTTGTTAGCGATTTTGAAACATGGAGCAGAGCAGGAATCAATGTAAAAGTCAATAAAAATATTTCTTTTGGTCTTGAACAACAGCTAAGATTGAAATCAAATAGCTCTGAAGTGGATGCTTATTTTACCGAAGTTAATGGAAAGTATAAATTGAATTCAGGAATTTGGTTAGGTGCAGGACTCCGTTACTTGAGAGAAAATGATACGAGGGGAAATATTCAAGGCTATGAAAATCATTTAAGATATAACTTAGATGCTGGATTTAAACATTCGGTAAAAAGATTGAAATTGGGATACAGAATTAGATTCCAGAGTAAAAATGAGTTAGGAATTTCTGAGGAAGAAGGAGATTTTGCTAACAATCACCTAAGACTGAAAGTGGGCGGAGAATACAACATCAAGAAATGGAAATTTGATCCAAAATTATCATTCGAGATTTTTCACCAAATGCAAGAAGGAACTGAAAACGGACTTTCTAAGTTTCGTGCAACTATCGGAACTGATTATGACTTGAAAAAGTATGGAGATATTGGTCTTTTTTATCGACTAGAGAGAGAATTGAATCCTGCTTATGTAGATTATCCAAACACAACATATATCGTAGGATTGAGTTATATTTATACAATAAAAATAAAAACAAATGATTAATGCAAAAACTAAATTAATAGGAGCAATTCTTATTTTAGGATTAGCTTTTTCTTGTAAAAAAGAAGTAACTTTTACAGAGGAAGATGCTAACAGACCAGAAGGTTGGACAACAGCAACACACTCCAACAATGTAGATCCAAACTATGATGTAGTTTTTGAGGAAAATAAATTACACAAAATTCACATTGTATTCACATCAGATGAATGGGCTGCAATGCAAGCCGATTTGGCTACTATAACTGGAGGAACTGGTGGTGGTCCTGGAGGAGGTGGTCCTGGAGGTGGAGGTCCTGGAGGTGGAGGTCCTGGAGGAGCTGCTTCGGATGAAAAACCACAATATTTTGGAGCAGATGTCTATTATGAAGACAAACAATGGTTTCACGTAGGTGTTAGGTATAAAGGAAATTCAAGCCTTACAATAGCAAGTGGTAACAAATTGCCATTTAGATTCAAATTTGATGAATTTGAAGATGAATACCCTGAGATAAATAATCAAAGATTTTTTGGATTTAAAGAATTGGCTCTTAGTAGTGGATTTAATGACGAATCATTGATGAGAGAAAAGTCTGCCTGTGATGTTTTTAGGCATTTTGGAGTACCTGCTACAAGAAGCGTTTTTTATGAAATTTACATTGATAAAGGAGACGGTAACTATCAATATTTTGGACTTTACACAATGAATGAAGTAGTATTTGATACTTTCTTAACTAATTTTTTTGGAAGTGAAACAGGAAACTGTTACAAACCTGATGGTACAGGAGCAAAGTTCTCAACTGCAGGCTGGGATTTAACTCATTTTGAACAAAAAACTAATGAAGGTAGTTCAAGAGATGACATTACAGCTATGTATACTGCATTACATGCATCTACAAGAACATCAAACCCTACTGCTTGGAAAGCAGGATTAGAAGCAACTTTTGATGTGGATGGATTTTTAAAATATTTGGCAGTAAACAATACCATTCAAAACTGGGATACTTATGGGAAAATGACTCATAATTATTATTTATATAATGACCCAGCAATGGGAAAAATAAGATGGATTGTTTGGGATAATAACGAAGCATTTGCATCTGGAACTGGAAGAAAAGAAGCTTTTCCGTTTGCTATGAGTGCAGTTGGAACTGATTGGCCATTAATTAATTATTTAATTAACAACAGTGACTATGAAGCTCAATATAAGGCCTATGTAAAAAGTTTTGCAAATTCAACTTTTGCAACAAGTAGAATGGGTCCTATTTATACAGCACAACAATCTTTAATATCTAACTCTGCAGCTAACGAAGAGGCGGGTTATACTTTCTTATCAGGTGGACTTGGTAGCTTCAACTCTGCTGTAAGTACATTAATTAGTCATAACTCTGCAAGAGTTACTGCAGCTAATGTTTATGCACCTTAATTAAAATCAATTTTATTATATTTATAAAATGAAAGCAATCCAAATTAAACTTAGTGCCATTATTTTAATAATGGCACTTTTATTTTCGTGTAAAAAAGAAGTATTCATTCCTGGTGGAAGTGATTCTGATAGACCTGAAGGTTGGACAACAGAGACTCACTCTAATAATGTGGAACCCAACTATGATGTGGTTTTTAATGATACCAAAGTCAATAAAATTCATATTGTATTTACAGCTCAAGAATGGGCTGATATGCAATCTGATTTAGCAGCTGTAAAAGCTGGAGGTTATGCAGTTGAACCTGCTTATGCTCCTGTAGATTTTTATTTTAATGATGTAAAATGGAATCATGTTGGATTGAGATATAAAGGAAACTCGAGCCTTAAAGGGGCTGGAAATGGCAAACTACCTTTTAAGTTCAATTTTGATTATTTTGAAGATGAATACCCAGAAATAAATAACCAAAGGTTTTATGGTTTCAAGAAGTTGGCAATGGGAAGTGGATTCAAAGACGAATCCTTAATGAGAGATAAAACTGCATCTGACGTGTTTAGACATTTTGGAGTGCCAGCAGCTCGAGCATCTTTTTATGAAGTATATATTGATAAAGGTGATGGAGTTTACCAATATTTTGGCTCTTATACTCTGAATGAGGTAGTAGAAGATACATTTTTGAAAGATTATTTTGGAACCAATACAGGAAACTGCTATAAACCAGATGGGCAAGGAGCAACTTTCAGAAATAATGGATTTGTTGCCACTAGTTTCCCTAATAAAACAAATGAAACGGCTGACCACAGTGACATTCAAGGATTGTTTAGTGCTTTGCATTCTACAACAAGAATTTCTAATCCTACAGCTTGGAAAACTGGTCTCGAAGCAGTATTTGATGTAGATGGGTTTTTGAAATACTTGGCAGCAATGAATACAATTCAGAACTGGGATTGTTATGGAGTAGCACCTCATAATTTCTACTTATATAATGACCCTACAATGGGCAAGTTGAGGTGGATAGTATGGGATCTTAATTTATCATTTTCCCCAGGTTCTGGGACAAAAAGCTCTTTGTCTTTTGATATGAACGAAGTGAGTACCACAAGAGGGTCTTTAATTAAATATATTGTGGCAGACGCAACTTATAAGGCGACTTATAAATCTTATGTAAAAGAGTTTTATACCACTTCATTTGCAACTAGCAGAATGAGTTCCATTATTTCTACTCAGCAAGCTTTGCTTTCTTCTTCCGCAGCAAGCGAAGAACCAAATTACACTTTCTTAACTGGAGGTGTAGGAAGTTTTAATGCAGCAGTTAGTGATTTGTCAACTCACTGTTTAACAAGAGTTTCGGATGCTAGTGCTTATGCTCCTTGATTAATTCTTAATTAATTATCAAAGTCATTGTTATTCTTGCGAAGGAATGAAGATTATTTATCAGTTTGATTTTGCCTGCGTATTTGGGAAAAACTGCTTTTTGCATTCCCAACTTCCCTGGAATGACAAATCAAAAAGACAATAGAAAACAAGGGTAAATTTTACTACAATTTCTCCGTCAAGTACTGAGCTGTGTAGGACTTCTTATTCTTTGCTAATTCTTCAGGAGTTCCTTCAAAAACAATGTTTCCTCCAGTTTCACCACCTCCAGGCCCCAAATCTATCACCCAATCGGCACATTTTATTACTTCCATGTTGTGTTCAATTACAAGTAAAGAATTTCCTTTGTCTATCAAGGCATAAAACGCTTTCAGTAATTTTT
>JBDMYC010000155.1:0-2819 GCA_039770535.1 Flavobacteriales bacterium | reverse complement strand
AGAGAAAAACAGGCGGTGCGCTTTTAGGCGATCGAATACGAATGAATGCCATCAATAATGAACGTGTTTATATGCGTTCCTTGGCAACACGTCAATCGAACTTAGCACTTTCAAAATATGTAAATGAAGCAGTACAGGTTTTAAAAGCAGCCGAATTTGACTTGATTATTTTGGAAACATCGGGTATTGGGCAATCAGATACTGAGATCATTGAACATTCAGATACTTCTTTATACGTAATGACTCCTGAATTTGGTGCTGCAACGCAGTTAGAAAAAATTGACATGCTGGATTTTGCAGATTTAGTTGCCATTAATAAGTTTGACAAACGAGGTGCTTTAGATGCCGTTAGAGATGTCAAAAAACAATACATGCGTAACAATAATTTGTGGCACATACATCAAGATGATCTTCCGGTATACGGAACCATTGCCTCGCAGTTTAACGACCCAGGGATGAATACCTTGTATAAAAAAACCATAGACAAACTGGTAGAAAAAACAGGGGCTAATTTAAAATCTTCGTTTGAAATTACCAGTGAAATGTCTGAAAAAATATTTGTAATTCCACCGGCAAGAGTTCGTTATTTATCGGAAATTGCAGAAAGCAACAGAGCCTATAACAAAAAAGTAAATTCACAAGTAGAAGTTGCTCAAAAACTATATGGAATCTATCAAACAATTTTATCCATTGCCGAAAGTAACCAAACTGTATCAACCCTCAAACCTACGAAGTCTTTTCTAACAAAAACAGGAATTGATAGCGACGAAATTCTTGCGCTCGAATCGGTTCAGGATGACATTGAATTCATCAAACTTTTATTTGCACAATTTGAAAAAGTAAAATTGAATTTAAACCCCTACAATTGGGAAGTCATTCTCAACTGGCAAGAGAAAGTTCAAAAATACAAACAACCTATTTACACTTTTAAAGTGCGAGATAAAGAAATCAATATCGAAACGCACAGCGAATCGTTATCGCATTCTCAAATACCAAAAATTGCCTTACCAAAATACCAAGCTTGGGGCGATTTGTTACGTTGGAATTTACAGGAAAATGTTCCAGGAGAATTTCCATATACCGCAGGACTATATCCCTTTAAACGTATCGGTGAAGATCCTACAAGAATGTTTGCCGGTGAAGGAGGGCCCGAAAGAACCAACAGACGCTTTCATTATGTGAGTTTGGGTATGGATGCTAAAAGACTTTCTACTGCCTTTGATTCTGTAACACTCTATGGAAGTGATCCTGGAATTCGCCCAGATGTGTATGGCAAAATTGGAAATGCGGGGGTTTCAATTTGCTGTTTGGATGATGCTAAAAAACTGTATTCTGGTTTTGATTTGAGCCACCACATGACCTCTGTTTCGATGACCATAAATGGTCCAGCCCCTATGTTGTTAGGATTTTTTATGAATGCAGCGATTGATCAGAATTGCGAAAAATACATCAAAGAGCACCAGTTAGAAAAAGAGGTAGAGACAGCTTTTGTAGCAATGTACGATTCCAAAGGACTAGAAAGACCTCTTTACCAAGGTTCCTTACCAGAAGGAAACAATGGTTTAGGATTGTTACTTTTAGGGCTTACCGGTGATTTGGTTTTGCCGCAAGAAATTTATCAACAAATAAAAAAAGAAACCTTAACACAAGTTCGTGGTACAGTACAAGCAGATATTTTAAAAGAAGACCAAGCACAAAATACCTGTATTTTTTCTACTGAATTCGCATTGCGTTTGATGGGAGATGTACAAGAATATTTTATTGAAAAACAAGTGCGAAACTTTTATTCGGTTTCTATTTCTGGATATCATATTGCTGAAGCGGGCGCAAACCCTATTACCCAATTGGCATTGACACTGTCTAACGGATTTACCTATGTAGAATATTATTTAAGTCGTGGTATGGACATCAATCAATTTGGCCCCAACTTGTCATTCTTCTTTTCCAACGGAATTGATCCTGAGTATTCGGTAATTGGTAGAGTTGCACGTAAAATTTGGGCCAAAGCCATGAAACATAAATACGGTGCCAATGCGAGGGCTCAAATGTTAAAATACCACATTCAAACTTCTGGGCGCTCTTTGCATGCACAGGAAATTGATTTTAATGACATTCGAACAACGCTGCAAGCCCTGTATGCTATTAATGACAACTGCAATTCCTTACATACAAATGCCTATGACGAGGCCATAACAACCCCTACTGAGGAATCGGTACGAAGAGCCATGGCAATTCAATTGATCATTAACAAAGAACTGGGATTGACGAAGAATGAAAACCCAATTCAAGGAGCTTTTATTATTGAAGAATTGACCGATTTGGTGGAAAAGGCTGTCTTATTAGAATTTGATCGCATTACAGAGCGTGGCGGAGTTTTAGGCGCTATGGAAACCATGTATCAACGTTCTAAAATTCAGGAGGAGAGTTTGTATTATGAAACCTTAAAACACAATGGTGAATTTCCAATTATTGGAGTGAATACCTTCTTAAGTTCAAAAGGCTCTCCAACGATTCAACCTGCGGAAGTAATTCGTGCAACCGAAACGGAAAAACAATTTCAAATTCAGACAAAAGAACGGCTAAATCGGGCGAATTCGCAACAAGTAAAAACACAATTAGCCAAACTACAGGAAGCAGCAATACAAAATGATAATTTATTTGAAAACTTAATGGAAGCCACAAAAATTTGCTCTCTGGGACAAATTACGGAAGCTTTGTTTAAGGTAGGCGGTCAGTATCGCAGAAATATGTAAGCAATGAATTGTTTTCAGTAAAAATTCTTTTCCATAAAAAAACCGGGCCATTAGCACGGTTTTTTT
>JBDMYC010000154.1:0-6712 GCA_039770535.1 Flavobacteriales bacterium | reverse complement strand
GATTTTAAAAAATGGCAATAATTATAACTGACGAATGCATTAACTGTGGGGCTTGTGAGCCTGAATGTCCAAATACTGCAATCTACGAAGGTGGAGCAGATTGGAAATTCGCAGATGGAACCGGACTGAAAGGTATGGTAAAATTATATGACGGAAAAGAGGTGAATGCAGACGAATATCAAGAACCTGTAGACATGGATGTATACTTCATTTCTCCAGATAAATGTACTGAATGCGAAGGTTTTCATGAAGAGCCGCAATGTGCAGCTGTTTGCCCAGTAGACTGTTGTGTAGATGATGAGGACGTGAGAGAATCAGTTGAAGATTTATTAAAGAAAAAAGATATTCTTCATATTGGAGGATAATTACCGCCAGACTTTTGAGTAATTACCATTACATTTACTCAGAATGAAAAGAGCAAAAACATTTTTACGTATAGTGTGGATAGCATTAATTCTAATTGGATTAATGCTATTTTTTTTATATCCAAATTCCTTTACCAAAGAGGCACTTTCTGATTTTATTCAGAAACAGTCTTCTCATATTTTATTAGCTTATGCTTTTGTGAGCATAGTGAGAGGCGTTTTCCTCCTTCCCTCTACTCCATTTGTACTTGCAGGAATATTACTTTTTCCCTCTCAACCCTTTTTGGTGTTTTCTATTTCCTTGATGGGAATTCTAATTACTTCTACGTACTTATATTTCGGCTCTCGTTTTCTCGAATTTGACAAAATCTTTGGACTAAAGCAATCAGGCAAAGCAAACAAAATTATTGACAAACTCAATCAACACGGTTTTTGGATTGTTTTGGGCTGGGCATTTTTTCCCGCAGTCCCAACAGATTTAATTTGTTACTTAGCTGGAACTATTCGGATGAATTTCGCAAAATACATCCTTGCTCTTCTAATTGGAGAGGGCATTCTTATTGGAATTTATGTGTCTCTTGGAGAGCATTTATTTCAGTAGAAAAAAAAAGACCCTTTTTTTTGCCTTGGCATGATTTATGTTAACAGTTAATTAACAAATTTAAAAAACAAAAATCATGAAAAAAATAATCGCAATCTCGTTGGGAGCTACCCTTATTTTTAGTTCTTGTAAAATCATCAGACCTGGACAAGCCGGAGTAAAACAGACCCTTGGAAGGTTATCCTCAGAAGTTAAAACAGAAGGAAACATTGTTTATAATCCATTCATAAGTAAGGTGATAATGGCCTCTATCCGAACCAACAACTTGGAGCTTAATTTATCTCTGCCAAGCAAAGAAGGATTGAGTGTACAATCGCAAATAAGCATTCTATATCAAATAGAAAAAGACAGTTTGCCAAATCTCATCAATAAGCTAGGGCTTAATTACACACCCATAATTAGCAATGTTTTCAGAAGTACCGCATCTGATGTAACGGCAAACTATTTTGCCAAAGACATGCACAGTGGAAAACGTGCAAAAATAGAGGCTGAAATTTTAGAAAAAATGAATGGGATTTTAGCTTCGGATGGTTTGATTGTAAAATCTGTGCTGATGAAAAGTATTCAATTACCGCCGGGATTAGCTAGATCTATCGAGGAAAAATTAGAGGCAGAGCAAGACGCAATGAGAATGAGATTTATCATAGAAAAAGAAAAACTAGAAGCTCAAAGAAAAATTATTGCTGCCGAAGGAACGAGAGATTCTCAAAAGATACTCTCGCAAGGATTGACAGATCAAATCCTGAAAGTGAAACACATTGAAGCTTTATTGAAACTGGCAGAATCTCCAAATGCAAAAATCATTATGACTGCGGATGATACGCCTTTCTTGATTGAATAATTCAAGCAGAAATAACAAACAATAAAAAGGGAAGAAACGTGAATACGTTTCTTCCCTTTTTTTTGATGAAGAATGTTTTTGCTGTTAACCTGCTACTGACAAATATTGCATCATAATTGCACATGCTATTGCTCCAAACGTACCAACTGCATATCCTAATACTGCAAGTAATACTCCAACAGGAGCTAGAGCTGGACTGAAAGCTGCTGCAATAACTGGTGCGGAAGCTGCTCCACCCACATTTGCCTGAGAACCAACTGCTACATAAAAGAAAGGTGCTTTGATCAATTTGGCTACAATAAACAAGAATAATGCATGAATTGTAATCCAAATCAACCCAATTGAAATCAAAAATTTGAAGATTCCCCAATTGTTTATCAATTCTTTAATATCCATTTTCATCCCAATGGTTGCTACTAACAAATAAAGGAAAACGGTTCCAATTTTGGAAGCTCCAATTCCTTCAAATTCTCTTGCCTTGGTAAATGATAATCCAATTCCAAATAGGGTCGAAAAAACGACTAGCCAAAAGAATCCACTCCCAAATGAGCTCATCAAAGCTGCAGTGGTTGGGGAGGTTTCCTTGACAACTTTTAACCAATCCGCAATGGAAGGACTAATTACATTTGCTAAAAAATGAGCAAGTCCTATAGCAACAAAAGCTATGGCAGTTAACATCATTAAATCCTTGAACGTAGCTACTTTTGCCATTTTCTTTTGGAAACTTTCCATCTTATTCTTTAAGCTTTCAATAGCAGAATCGTCAGCTTTAAAAAACTTATTCAATTGTTTGTTATAACCCGTTCCAAATAAGAGAACAGACATAAAAACATTGGCCACAAAAACATCTACCACAATCATGGCAGAAAACAATTGATCACTTGCAAGATAGACTTCTTTCATTGCCGTTTGGTTTGCTCCTCCACCAATCCAACTTCCAGCCACTGTTGCCAATCCTCTCCATATTTCATCATCTAATAAATCTGGAGAAACTCTTGATACCAGCCACAAAGCAATTGGCCCTCCAATCACGATTCCTATCGTAGCTGTAAAAAACATAATTAAAGCTTTTGGACCCAATCGTTTTATTCCCTGCATATCAATATTTAAGCATAACAAAACCAAACTGGCTGGCAATAAATACCTACTGGCTACAAAGTATAGTTTGGATTCATCTGCCGATACAATTCCAAATGTATTAAGGAAAGCGGGTAAAAAATAACACAATAATAAAGCAGGAACAACACGGTAAAACCTCTTTAAAGCTGGATTGCTACTTCCTTCGGTTTTGAAAACTAAGGCTAATAATAAAAGAAGTAATCCAAGAACCACAGCATCATTTTTTATGAACGGTTCTTTTTCTTTAAACTTAAATGTTTTGCTTAGTAATTGAAATTTTTCGCCTCCATCCTTTTGATAAATCTCTATCGAATGTTCTCCTGGTTTTATATCTTCAAGCAACAAATATCCTGAACTAGAGACCGAGATGGAAGTATCGTTAAATTGGACAAAAATCTCTGGCAATTCATTGAAATTTCTTGAAAGTAGATCTATTGCCAGATTCTTTCCCTTAGTCTTGTAGAGTAGTGAAGGTACTTTATTCGATTCAATTACTTGTGTATTTTCATTTTTTAAAGAGGTAAACTCTGCTTTAGAAATAGATTTTACATTTAGTCCAAAAGTGAAATTTGAAACAATTAACAATAAGATTAAAAGTGATTTGTTTTTCATACTCTACTATTTTTTAAAATTTTTCAGAATCCAAAGCTGGCCACTCTAGCTTCATGGATTCAAGTGCTTCTACTATTTTCTGCGTGATTAAATTTGTTTTATACCAATTCTGATCTGATGGAATGATGTGCCAAGGTATGTCGTTACACTTATCAAATATACTTTGATACACTTTCATGTAGCTATCCCAATACTCTCTTGTTTCCCAGTCCCCATCTTTGTGTTTGTAGTGCTTTTCTGGGTTTTCTATTCTTTCTTGCAATCTTTCAAGCTGCTCTTCTTTGGACACGTGAAGAAAAAATTTCAAAACTTTAGTTCCGTTATGTTCCAATAATTGTTCAAAATCATTGATTAATTTATAACGTTCTTCAATTACTTCTTTTGGAATGTAACCCAAAACTGAAGGAACTAAAATATCTTCGTAATGCGAACGATTAAAGACTTGAATCATTCCTTTGGCAGGAGTATGCTGATGCACTCGCCACAAAAAATCATGAGCAAATTCTTCGTCAGTAGGTTTCTTGAAACTTTTTACCTTTATCCCACTTGGATTCACGCCTTCAAGTACTCTTCGTGCTGCTCCATCTTTTCCTGATGCATCCATGCCTTGAAAAATAATAAGCAAACTGTGTTTCCCCTGTGCATTCATTTTTTTCTGAAAAGCTATCAGTTTCTCATTTAACACTTTAAGCTCTTTTTTGATTTCATTTTTATTCAATGAATCATGAGCTTTTGTATTAATTTTGCGAAGCATAGGAGTTTTTTTTGATTGTCAATAATACGTAAAAAAGTTGGAAGACAGCAGACAGAAGTTGGAAGTTCTTATTTGGAAAGTGATAGGTAAAACACATTTTTATAAGTGAAACTGTGAACTGAAAAGATAAAACTTTGAACAACTAACCCAAAACATTGAACTTTGGGCAAGAAACATTGGTGAATTGAAAGTAAAAGAGTACATTTGCAGACTAAAAATTAAAAACCAAAACAATAATTATGAAACATTACGAAACTGTTTTCATTCTAACTCCCGTTTTATCTGATGTTCAGGTAAAGGAAGCAGTAGATAAGTTCAAAAGCATTATTGAGAAAGCTGGTGCAAAAATCGATAACCAAGAAAACTGGGGATTGAAAAAATTAGCTTACCCAATACAGAAAAAAACCACTGGGTTTTATCATTTGTTTGAATACTCTGCTGAGAATGGAGAATTAATTGCTGACCTAGAGGTAGCATTTAAAAGAGACGAGAAAGTCATCAGATTTTTGACTACCAACCTTGACAAGCATGCATTAGCATGGGCAAGAGTGAGAGAATCAAGAATGAAAGCTGAGAAAAACTAACTTTAAAAACATCAAACAATGAGCAAAACAGACATTAGATATTTAACTCCGATTGATATTGAAGTTAAAAAAGAAAAATATTGTAGGTTCAAGAAAGCTGGAATCAAGTACATTGATTACAAAAATGCTGATTACCTATCAATGCTTGTAAACGAGCAAGGTAAAATTTTACCAAGAAGATTAACTGGAACTTCTCAAAAATACCAAAGAAAAGTAGCACAAGCTATCAAGAGATCAAGACACATTGCTCTTATGCCTTACGTTACAGATTTATACAAAAAATAAAAAACCTTATTAGACATGGATGTTATATTAAAACAAGACGTAGAGCATGTAGGAGACAAAAATGATTTGGTAACTGTTAAATCTGGATTTGGAAGAAATTATTTGATTCCTCAAGGTTTGGCAATGTTAGCTACTCCATCTGCAAAGAAAATGCACGCAGAAAATACGAAACAAAGAGCACACAAAGAAAAAGCAGTTGTTGATGCTGCCCAAGCTATTGCCACTAAAATTGAAGCAAGCAAAGTAAAAGTGATTGCTAAAGTTGGTGAGTCAGGAAAGATTTTTGGATCAGTTACTTCGGTACAAGTTGCAGAAGCATTTGTTGCTGCAGGTTTTGAAGTAGAGAGAAAAAACCTTAAAATTCACAATGAGCCAATCAAGACTGTTGGAACTTATAAAGTAACAGTGAAACTTCACAAAGAAGTAATGACTGAAGCTGAATTTGAAGTTGCAGGAGAATAATTAAGTTTAAACTTAAAGACAACAAAAGGTCATGATTTAATTCGTGACCTTTTTTTTGTGGTCAATTTTTGATAGCATAATTAAAAGTGACAATTGTTACTTAATTTAAAAACTAAATAGTCTACTTTTGAATCATAAATTAAAAACAACAAAATGGATTTAGAAAACATCATAAGAGAAAACAAAGGAACTATCCTTGACGTAAGAACAGAAGCAGAATTTATGGGAGGCAATGTAGCAGGATCAATCAATATTCCTGTGCAAATCATTATGACAAAATTGGATGAATTGAAACAAATGGAAATGCCACTTGTTCTTTGCTGTGCCTCTGGACAAAGAAGCGGAATGGCTCAACAAATGTTATCTGCAGAAGGAATTGAATGCTACAATGGTGGCGGATGGATGGATGTTAACTTTTACAAAAGCTAAATTATGTTGAAATCAATACTGAATTTATTGGGTTTTGGACCAAAAGCAGATTATGCTGAGCTAATGAAAAACGGAGCAATAATTGTGGACGTGAGATCAAAAGGAGAGTATAGCACTGGACACATAGAAGGCTCTTTGAACATTCCTGTTGAAGGAATAAGAAAAAACATAGGGAAATTGGAAGGGAAACAAGACACTCCTATCATTACCTGCTGTGCTTCTGGAATGAGAAGTGCTACTGCCAAAGGAGTTTTAAAAGCCAAAGGTTTTAAGCAAGTTTACAATGGCGGAGCTTGGATTACTCTAGACGGAAAAATAAACTAAAAAAAAGTGTCATTTTATCTCAAATAAATTTTGAGAATTAAATAAAAAATGTACTTTTGTATCGCTCAAGTAAACAGAGCAAAAGATATTTGAAATATTGGTTGGATGGGTTCAGACGGAGAGCATGAAATACAAACAAAATATCACGGTGCTGAAGAAAACTGGCTGGACAAAGCAGGATCTGAGCAACCTTTTGGTAGGCTTTTATCTCCAGCAAGTTTCTCTTAGCTAGTTAGCTCTTGTTCTTGAATGTTTTCTGTTGCTTCTTTTTTTATTGGGTATTCTTCTTAGTTTTTATGTTATAGATTCCAAATTGCGTGAACATCTCCTTCACCG
>JBDMYC010000153.1:0-5517 GCA_039770535.1 Flavobacteriales bacterium | reverse complement strand
CTTGATGGTTGGTATGTTCTTTTCATTGCTATTAGTTATTCGGTTTGCAAAAATACATAATTTATTATTTATTCAAAGTATAATTACAACAAATTTAATATTTTTTTTAGGATTCGTTACAAATGCTAACGAGGGTCAAAATTAGTAAAGAATTAATACTATTTTTGTGTTTCAAGAAAAAAAAGAATAAATGGCAAAAAGACCCGAAAGAATTAAGTTGGAGAAGGGAAGTTATAAAAAGGCTTCTTCGTTCTTCCGATTCATAAAACCCTACAAAGGAACTTTCGTTCTGGGGATGATTTTTCTTTTTCTTTCTAGTGTCACAGCTATGTTGTTTCCTTATTTAATGGGCCAGTTGATAGGAAAAGAAAAACCTACAGAGCTGGCAGGTATGGAATCTGTATTGCCAGATACTGCGCAGTGGCTTGATCTAAATAATACCAACACGCTTATTATCGTAATGATATGTGTATTTGGAGCTCAAGCAATTTTCTCTTTTTTCAGAATCTACCTCTTTGGTTATTTTACTGCTAATGCTCTCAAGGATTTAAGAATTGAAGCATTTTCACATTTGGTAGCTTCTCCTCTCAATTTTTTCAATAAAAACAAAGTAGGAGAGTTGACAAGCCGCATATCCTCAGATGTAGAATTACTGAGAGATACCTTAAATACGACCTTGGCTACTTTTATCAGACAGATTATTACAGTAGTTGTCAGTTTGATTGCTTTATTTATTATGTCGCCAAGATTATGTTTTATTATGCTTGGGGTAGTTCCTTTAGTGGCAATTATTGCTGTTGTCTTTGGTAAATTCATTAAGAAAATTGCTAAAGAAACTCAGGATGCTTCCGCAGAGTCAAATTCTGTTTTGGAAGAAAGCTTGATGGGGATTAATAATGTAAAAGCGTTTGCCAATGAGTTTTTTGAGATAATTAGGTACAAAAAGAAAGTGGTAGAAGTGAGAGATAAAACAATGAAAATTGTGAAGTGGAGAGGGCTTTTTGTAACTTTCGTTATCTTTTTTATGTTTGGATCTATTGTCTTTATCATTTGGCAAGGCAAATTAATGGTAGATGACGGAACTATGGGAAATAAAAATTTCATCAGTTTTATTTTATATACCATTTTTGTAGGTGGTGCAATCAGTAATTTACCCGATTTGTATGCCAAAGTACAGAAAGCAGTGGGTTCTACAGAAAGTTTAATGACTATTTTGGATGGACCAACCGAAAAACTTTTACTGAAACCGATATTGAATCCGCTTAATTTGAAAGGAGGTGTAACTCTAAACAATGTCTCTTTTTCTTACGAAACAAGAAGTGATGTAGAGGTAATAAAAGGAGTTTCGATTGATGTAATTGCTGGTCAGCAAATCGCTTTAGTTGGGCCTTCTGGCTCTGGAAAGTCTACTTTATCTGCTTTATTGTTGCAATTCTATCAACCTACTTCTGGTTCTATTTTGTTTGATGGTACTAATGCTTCTGAGTATTCATTGAGCGAACTCCGAAATGAAATGGCAATTGTTCCCCAAGAAGTAATTTTATTTGGAGGAACCATAAAAGAAAACATTGCTTACGGAGATTTAAACGCAACAGAGAACGAAATAGTAGAAGCTGCAAAAGGGGCAAATGCTCATGACTTCATTATGGATTTTCCTGAAGGTTATGACACTTATGTTGGTGACCGAGGAATACAATTATCTGGAGGACAGAAACAAAGAGTGGCAATTGCAAGAGCGATTCTTAAAAATCCATCTATTTTAATATTAGATGAAGCAACAAGTTCTTTGGATTCTGAGAGTGAATTATTGGTTCAAGAAGCCCTAGATAGATTAATGAAAGGAAGAACCTCGTTTGTCATTGCTCACAGATTATCTACGATAAAAAACTGTGATAAAATTTTAGTGCTCGAAAGTGGTAATATTGTAGAGTCTGGAACTCATGATGAGCTGGTGAAATTGGAAGATGGGGTTTATAGAAATTTGAGTGAGATACAATATAGGTAAACTGGTTTCAAGTTGCTGGTTTTCGTATATTCTAGAATTTACTTTGTGAACCTCTGCCTGCCGAACAGGAAGGTTTGTGCTTTCTTTGTGTAACTTTATGAAATAACTATAAAGAGAATAATTTTATGTTAAAGGGAAATAAAATATACCTAAGAACAATAGAGCCAAAAGACGCAGCACTAATGCTAAAATGGGAGAATAACCCAGAAAACTGGGCAGTGAGCAATACGCTTGTTCCATTTTCAGAGCATTTGATTTTGCAATATGTAAACTCTGCGCAAGATATTTTTGAGACCAAACAATTGCGTTTCATTATTTGCTTGACAGAAAACGACAAACCAATTGGAACAATCGATTTATTTGAATATGATGCGCTACACAGAAGAGCAGGGGTAGGGGTTTTGATTGATGAAGTATCCGAAAGAAATCAAGGGTATGCCAATGAAGCATTACAAATAATGGTGCGGTATAGTTGGGAAAGATTAAGTTTACACAGTTTGTTTTGTAATATTTTTGAATCAAATGAATACAGTATTAGGTTATTTGAGAAAAATGGATTTGTACAAACTGGAATAAAAAAGGATTGGGTATTAATACAAAACACTTGGGAAAATGAGTTGTTTTTTCAATTGATAAATGAAAACTAAATGAAATTACTAAAAGAAATGTGCGGGATTCACGCACCCTCAGGAAATGAAATTGCAATGACAGAATTTCTTCTTGATTATATTGAGAAGAATAAGAAAAGCTGGAAAGTACAACCAGAAATTTTCTTTGGAGATGGTTTTCAGGATTGTATAATGCTTAAATTTGGTAAGCCAACTACAGCAATTTTTGCCCACATAGATTCTATTGGTTTTACAGTGAAATACGGTAAAGAAATTGTGAAAATAGGTGGTCCAAGAACTATTGAAGGAACAAAATTGGTAGGGGAAGATTCTAAAGGGAAATTTGAATGTGAATTATTAGTAATTGAGCACGAAAATGGTCCAGATAGATATGAATATGTCTTGGACAGAGAAATTGATAGAGGAACAGATTTAGTTTTCAAAAGAGAATTTATTGAAACTGAATCTCATGTACAATCTTGCTACATGGACAACAGATTGGGAGTTTGGAACGCTTTGCAAGTTGCCGAAAACCTAGAAAACGGAGTAATTTGTTTTTCTTGTTGGGAAGAGCACGGAGGTGGTTCTGTAGGGTATTTAGCAAAACGCATGTATGAAAACTGGGGAGTTCGCCAGGCATTAATTTCTGACATTACCTGGATTACTGAAGGAGTAACGGATGGAGATGGAGTAGTAATCTCAATGAGAGATTCTGGAATCCCAAGAAGAAGTTACATAGACAGAATTGTAGCACTTGCTAAGCAAGGTGGAATAAAGTATCAATTAGAAGTAGAAAACGCAGGAGGAAGTGACGGAAATGCCCTTCAAAAATCTCCTTATCCGTTCGATTGGTGTTTCATTGGAGCAGCCGAACATGATGTGCACTCACCAACTGAGAGAGTTAATAAAGCTGATATTGTGGAAATGGTTAAGTTGTATGAATATTTGATGGAGAAACTATAGTTCTTTATTGTCATTCCCTCGAAGGAGGGAATCTTGAAACGATTAATATTCCTTTTCTTCTTTTTGCCTTGACGCAAAAAAAGAAACAAAAAAAAGTCAAGACTGGTTGAAATTGACTAAAAATAAACTCTTATTTCTGAAACAAAAAGAACTCGTCCAGTTCATTTTTCTTAAAAGACCTATCTCATCATGGAGTCAAACAGATTTTTGTTTTTAACCGAAATAAAAGCCTATTTTCTTAACGTAAATTTCAAAAGGTCAGGAATTCATCAAAATTGGGTTTGACTGTCAGTTCGAGTGAAATAATTGACTGAAGAGGACATTATTTAGTATGAGACAAATGATCAATTTTTAACCATTCAAAGCCTCCCTAACAGCCATACACTTAGTCAAAATTCCTTCCAATTTATCCAATTGCAGCATGGTATGGGGATCACTTTTTGCTTCGCTTGGGTTTGGGTGAACTTCCATAAAGAAGCCATCTGCACCTGTTGCGATTGCTGACAATGCAATAGATTCTATTAATGTTGGATCTCCGCCCGTTACACCTTCGGTTTTATTTGGTTTTTGTACAGAGTGAGTACAATCCATAATAACAAGAGCACCCAGTTTTTTCATTCTGTGAATTGCTGTAGCATCTACAATCAAATCCGAGTACCCAAAAGTAGTTCCTCTCTCACACAACCACACTTTTTTATTTCCAGTAGAAAGTACTTTCTCCAAAGGAAAAACCATTGCTTCTGGCGATAAAAATTGTCCTTTTTTGATGTTTACACCACATCCAGATTTTCCTGCTTCAAGCAATAAAGCCGTTTGACGACACAAGAAAGCTGGGATTTGCATGTGATCTACAAACTTCGCAACATGAGCCACTTCATGGCTTTCGTGAATGTCTGTAATCGTTTCTACTCTCAGGTCTTTTCCTATTTGTTTGATGATATTCAATGCAATGTCATCCCCAATTCCTGTAAAACTATCTAGTTTAGATCGGTTGGCTTTTCGGTAACTCCCTTTAAATATATATTCGATTCCTAGTTTGTCACAAATTCTTTTTACCTCTTTCCCAATAGTGAAAGGTGTAATGTCATCTTCTATGGCGCAAGGACCAGCAATTAGTGTAAATTTTTTCATTTTTTCATTTTTTAGTTCTCTTCCCTTAGAGAAGGGTTAGGGATGGGATTTAACTTTCTCCTCTAGCCTTAGATCCCAAATAGCCACTGTGATGCCTCTTCGCATATTCCTCTTTCGTAAAGCTAATTTTTCGCATCAGTAGCACAATAATAATATCACCAATAACAGTCATTGCTGTGGTAGAAGTAGTTGGTGTTAAACCCAATGGGCAAATTTCTTGAGGCGATCCAGTATACAAAGTAACATCTGCAGATTTTGCTAAATCACCTTCCAAATTTCCTGTTAATCCAATGATTTTAATGTCAGAGTATAACCTTTTTACTAGCACTTCAAGTTCTACAATTTCTCTCGTTTTTCCTGAGTTAGAAATCAAGATTAGGATATCATTTTTTTGTACAATTCCCAAATCTCCGTGCTGCGACTCGCTTGGGTGAAGAAAAACTGCTGGTGTTCCTGTACTCGATAATGTTGTAGCAATGTTTACTCCAATTTGTCCGGCTTTTCCCATTCCGCTAATTACCACTTTTCCACTTTTGTTATGAACTTGCTCGTGAATGAGATTCACAGCTTGCTCAAAACTAGCGTCAGTGGGAATGTTTTGTATGGCTAAAACCTCTTTGTTTATAAGGTCTTTGATAGTGTTTTGCATGGTTGAGTTTTATTTCGATTCAAAGGTACGGAATATTGCCAAGTTTTGAGTATTTTTAACTGAAACCAAATAGAATAATGGAGCAAATTATTAAAAATATCCTCATTAAAGGAAGCAGTGATCGCGAAATAGGGATGGATTTATGGATCAATTCTAACAAT
>JBDMYC010000152.1:0-10854 GCA_039770535.1 Flavobacteriales bacterium | reverse complement strand
GTTTTGAGGCAGATGTTTTCTTCCCTAAATATGATAAATCTAAATGGAAAAAAACGAGCGAAATCTTTCATCCAAAAGATGAAAAGCACGAATTCTCGTTCTCTTACGTGACCTACGAAAAATAAAAGTGTCGGAATGGAAGTTGCTCAAAAAAGAGAAAACAGGTTTTTAATTCTTGAAATTCTAGCGATAATCTTTGGGTTACTGTACACTGTTTTATACATCAAAGAAGTGAAGCTTTGTTTTGTTTTCGCAATTTTGGGTGCTGGCTTGTACACTTTTTTATGCGTCAAAAAGCAGATTCTTGCCGAAGCTTTTTTGCAATTTTTTTATATTCCAATGGCCATTTATGGATGGTACAATTGGGGAGGAGAATTCAAGATTGAGATTTATTCGTTTTCTCAGCATATAATGGTATTGGCAGTTTCTATTTTGGCAATGATTGGATTAACTTTCTATCTAAAAAAAAATACAGAATCTAAATCTCCCTTTCTCGATTCTTTTACTACAATTTTTAGCCTAGCAGGAACTTGGCTTATGGTAAACTTTATCAATGAAATGTGGCTTTATTTGATAGCAGTAAATGTTGTTTCTATGTTCTTGTATTACGCCCGTGGAATGAAATTAAGTGTTTTGCTTTATGCGTTTTACACTTATATTTCTTTAGCTATGTGGTTTGGATGGGAGTTGTTTTTTTAGATAGAAGAAGAATAGCAGCAAAGCAGTAGCCAACTTGTTGATTATTCTTTGTTTTTCGAGTCTAGCCAAATAGTAACTGGTCCATCATTGGTTAAATCGACTTTCATATCTGCACCAAAAACCCCTGTTTTTACTTCGTTTTCAATTGTTTCATTCATAGATTTTATAAACGATTCATACAAGGGAATGGCAATTTCTGGTTTGGCAGATTTTATAAAAGAAGGTCGATTTCCTTTTTTGGTAGAAGCGTATAAAGTGAATTGACTTACAACTAAAATTTCACTCTTTTTATCAATCACTGAAAGATTCATTTTGCCATCTTCATCACTAAAAATTCGCATTTGAGAAATCTTCTTCACTAACCATTTTATGTCTTCTTGCGAATCCAGATCTTCAATTCCTAAGAGAACTAATAATCCTTCGTTAATTTCTGAATAAACAGAATTATCAATGGTTACACTCGCATTTGATACTCTTTGGATAAGACATCTCATGGGGAGCAGTTGTAGGTTTTACTTACGCTAGTAAGCGAGAATCCAAAGTTTACTCCGCCTGCGTATTGGTAATTGGAACTAGTTCCTCCGGAAGCTAGCCCGCCCGTAGAGGTGAAGTAATGGTTGTATGTGCCATTTCCGTTATTAACTTCTACATAAGTAAATTGATTATTATTACTAATATTTGCAGAGTTTAATTGATAGTTCGCATTGTTTATTATTAACTGCCATTGTGATATGGGGCTACCAGTGTTATTTTGGATGTTAAATCCCCAAGAATATTGTTGTTCATTAAAAAAAGTCGATATCACTGAAGGGCAAGCAGCTAAGGTGGTTGGAGTCCCTCCGGTTCCACCTCCAGGACTAGAATTTGCGGCACTTTGCAGACAAGCAATAGGTTGTTCAGGTTGAATTAGAATTTTATTTGCAGTAGCAGTAAAAAATAAAGTTTGACTAATTTCATTTGTATCGCATGAAGCTGTATCAGATCGCATTATTTGTCCGGGGTTTATTCTGTCTAATAGCCACCAATAGCCAATATCTAATCCGTGGGTAAGATCTAAGTATCCCGTATTTTGAATGGTTAAAGTATTCGCGTTTTTAATCGAAATAGCCAGTAAACTTGCAGAATTAATAGTGTTATCTCCTTGAGCTGCTACGTAAAGATTTGAGGTTGTGTTGTAACTGAGAGGAAGTATTCCCCAACTTGGTATGGTAAAACCATGAGAAGTTTGAGTTATGTCAAACTGATTATCGGCCTGCGCAGAAAAAGGGGTAGATACTTTGCCTGAACCTTGGTATATGACTATGGAGTCGTTAATTACTTTTACTGAATCAACTTCGACTCCAATCTCAACAACTTCTCCTGTTGTGACTCCAATAAAGTAACGTTTTGCAATAGTGTCCATATAAAAATCGCCTTCATAAGCAGTTTTGTTACTGTTGATAATGTTAATCTGACTTAAGTTATAGTATTGTGAAAAAGAAATGTTTACACAACTTAACAAGCAAATTATGGGTATTAAATATCTCATATTTGTCGAGTTTTCTCAAAACGAAAGTAGTATTTTTCTTTTTCTTTTGTTTTTGTTGAGTGCTTTATTTCGGAACATAAAGACTTTCTCGAAACCCTTTGTTGTTATCGTCTTCGTGATATAAACTCCAATAATTTTGATACCTAGATTCTGCAATTTCTCCTTTTTCAAAGGCATCTTTCACGGCACATTTTGGTTCGTTAATATGCACGCAATTATTAAATTTACAGTTGTTCATCAAAGCTCTCATTTCAGGAAAATAATGGTGAATTACTTCTTTTTCAATATCCACAATTCCAAGTCCTTTAATTCCTGGCGTGTCAATAATATATCCGCCAAATGCTAATTCATGCATTTCTGCAAAAGTAGTGGTATGTTTTCCTTGGTTGTGCGAATCTGAAATTTCACTAGTTTTGATGTCCAATTTAGAGTCAATTAAATTAATTAGCGAAGATTTTCCAACCCCAGAATTTCCCGAGAAAACCGAAGTTTTTCCTTTCATCTCTTTAGTTACTTCCTCAATATTAATGTTTTTCTCTACTGAAGTTTTTATGCAATGATATCCAATGGAAGAATAGATGCTTATCAGTTCATCCATTTCTGTGTTTTCTTCTTCTGAGTGAAGGTCTATTTTGTTGAAAATTATGGTGGTAGGAATGTGGTAAGCTTCTGCTGAAACTAAAAATCTATCGATAAAATTCGCATAGGTCTTTGGGTGATTAATTGTCACAACCAAAAATGCTAAATCAATATTGGAAGCAATGATATGTGATTTTTTAGAAAGATTTACCGATTTGCGGATGATGTAGTTTTTTCTGTCTTCAATTTCTATAATCAGGCCATTTTCATCCTCTTGTATTTCTATTTTCACAAAATCTCCAACAGTAACTGGGCTGGTAGTTCTAATGCCTTTTAGCCTGAATTTTCCTTTGATTCTGCAAGGAATGATTTCTCCGTTTTCTAATTTCACGGAAAACCAACTTCCGGTAGATTTTATGACTAGTCCTTTTTTCAAGTAGTAAATTTAGTTTTTCAAATATACAGTATTATTGAGAAATTTAACTTGAATAAAGCCTCAAGGTTGCCTATTTTTCTTTATTTTTAATGATTGAATAAAATTTAGGAGACAATATGTCGATAGAAATAAAAAATGTTACGAAAATTTATGGAATGCAAAAGGCATTGAACGAAGTTTCGTTCACTGTGAATCAGGGAGAAATCCTTGGGTTTTTGGGTCCAAATGGAGCAGGGAAATCTACTTTGATGAAAATCATTACGTGCTACATTCCTCCAACAGAAGGAACTGTAATTGTCGATGGATATGATGTTCGCGAAGATTCCTTGGAAATTAGAAAAAGAGTGGGGTATTTGCCTGAGCATAATCCTTTGTATTTGGATATGTATGTAAAAGAATATTTGACATTCATTGCAGGGGTTCACAAATTGGGGAAAAAGAAAGAAAAAGTATCCAATGTGGTCGATTTAGTTGGGCTAGGGTTGGAACAAAATAAAAAAATAGGACAATTGTCCAAGGGTTACAAACAAAGAGTAGGGTTGGCGCAAGCATTAATCCACGACCCAAAAGTATTGATTTTGGATGAGCCAACAAGTGGTTTAGACCCCAATCAATTGGCCGATATCAGAGAAGTTATTAAAAACATTGGAAAAGAAAAAACAGTGATGTTTTCTTCTCATATCATGCAAGAAATTGAGGCAATTTGCGATAGAATAGTGATTATAAATAGAGGGAATTTGATAGTGGATAAAGACGCCATGCAGATGATGAATTCCAATGCTAATCAACAAATTGTGCAAGTAGAGTTTGATACTTTGGTTTCAAAAACTGAACTCAAAAAAATTGCAGGAGTGGAAAAGTTAACGCAATTGAACGGGAATTCTTGGCAATTGATTTCAACTAAACCTGAAGATTTGAGAGCAGAGATTTCGAAATTTGCAGCAAGCAAAGGAATTTTGGTGCTTTCTCTTCAGAAAGAAACACAAAAGCTGGAGAATATTTTCAAAGAACTAACCCACTAAAAAGAACTGTAAGTAAATGGAATTTAAATTAGTTTCTGACTTTAAGCCAACAGGAGATCAGCCGACTGCCATCAAAGAATTGGTGCAGGGATTGAATGACGGAACAGAAAGTCAAGTTTTGCTGGGTGTAACGGGTTCTGGAAAGACATTTACTGTTGCTAATGTCATTAAGGAGACAAATAAGCCGACTCTCGTTTTGTCACATAACAAGACTTTGGCAGCACAATTATTCGAAGAGTTTTCTAATTTCTTTCCAGAAAACAAAGTGGAATATTTTGTTTCTTATTACGATTATTACCAGCCAGAGGCCTATTTGCCAACTACAGGAACTTACATAGAAAAAGATTTGTCTATCAATGATGAGATAGAAAAACTGAGATTACGAGCAACTTCAGCCTTGCTATCTGGCAGAAAAGATGTGATTGTAGTTTCCTCGGTTTCTTGTATCTATGGTATTGGAAATCCTACTAATTTCAAAGACAGCATTCTAGAAATTAAAGTGGGTCAAGTAGTGACCAGAAATACTTTTTTGGCTCAATTAGTTGATAATTTATACTCCCGAGCGGGATTGGATTTTGAGCGCGGAACTTTCCGTGTAAAGGGAGATACGATAGACATCAATTTGCCTTACGCAGATTTTTCATTGCGAATTGGCTTTTGGGGAGACGAAATGGAATCTATTGCTACAATTGATAACGAAACTTCGAAAACTATTGAGCGTTTTGATGAATATTCTATCTATCCAGCTAATATTTTTGTAACTTCTAAGGATACTATACAGGGAGCAATTCACCTGATTCAAGAGGATATGGTGGAGAGGGTAGCTGCTTTCGAAAAAGGAGGGCAATTTCTTGAAGCGAAACGATTGGAAGAACGAGTAACGCTTGACCTAGAAATGATACGAGAGTTAGGATATTGTTCTGGAATTGAGAACTATTCTAGGTATTTTGACGGAAGAGAACAAGGGTCAAGGCCTTTCTGCTTGTTAGATTATTTTCCAGAGAACATGCTCATGGTGATTGATGAAAGTCATGTGACTTTGCCACAAATTCGAGCTATGTACGGAGGTGATAGGTCAAGAAAAGTAAACCTAGTAGAGCATGGATTTAGGTTGCCTTCAGCAATGGATAATAGGCCTCTTAAATTTGATGAATTTGAATCGATAATTGACCAAACAATTTATGTGTCGGCAACCCCAGCAGACTATGAGTTAGAGAAAGCGGAAGGAGTTTTTGTGGAGCAATTAATCAGGCCAACAGGTCTTCTGGATCCAGAAATAGAGATTCGTCCTAGTAAAAATCAAATTGATGATTTATTAGATGAAATTCACGATACGATAAAAAAAGACGAGAGAATTTTGATAACAACACTGACCAAAAGAATGGCGGAAGAGTTGCAAAAGTATTTAGATAGAGTAAATGTAAAAAGTAGATACATCCATTCGGATGTAGATACACTAGATAGAATTGAGATTATTCAAGATTTGAGAAAAGGGGCTTATGATGTGCTGGTGGGAGTCAATTTGTTGAGAGAAGGTTTGGATTTGCCTGAAGTTTCGTTAATCATTATATTGGATGCTGACAAAGAGGGTTTTCTGCGGTCTGAACGAGCATTGGTGCAGACAGTGGGAAGAGCAGCACGAAATGTGAATGGAAGAGTAATTATGTATGCGGATAAAATGACAAATTCCATGCAAAGAACCATTGACGAAACGGAGAGAAGAAGAGCAATTCAAATAGCGCACAATAAAGAACATGGAATTACACCCACTGCAATTAAGAAGAATTCAGAAAATACTCCTTACCAGTTTGAGAATAATTTAGAGAAAGTACACACAATTGCTGCAGAAGAAGATGTTTCTTATTTGACTAAAAATCAGGTAGAAAATAATATAAAAATGACAAAAACCGCCATGGAAAAAGCAGCTAAAGAGTTTGATTTCGTAGAAGCTGCAAAGCTCAGGGATCACATAAAACTATTAGAAAAGCAATTGTAATAAGAGTTGTCTAAAAAAGTGACACAAGCTGAAAGCAACCAAAGTGAATAAAAAAACGTATTTTTAAGAAAAAGTAGAAAGATTTATGAAGATAAAAAATATACTCCAAGCATTAGTTTTGATCTTATCGGTATCTCAATCTATTGGGCAGTTTGCTCAAGGAACTACAATCCCAGCAATACCTGGAAAAACAGTTCCGTTTGCTGGTGAGCAGTGCGCTTCGCATTACATGGATGAATTTTTACTAAGGCAAGATCCTGCCTACAAGGCAATGCGTGATCAGATTGAAATCGTTACTCAGCAATATATTCAAAGCCAAGCTGCATACCGCTCTGCTGGAAGAGGAGTTGTGTATACAATTCCAATTGTATTTCACATTATGCATGAAGGTGAGGCAGTTGGAGATTCTACTAATATTTCTGACGCCCAGGTTCTTTCCTGTATTGCTGCATTGAACAGAGATTTCAGAAGAAATGGAGCAGATGGAGGAATCGCGCAAGGCGGACCATTGGGAATTGATGCAGAGATTGAGTTTTGTCTCGCCAGTAAAGATCCAAATGGCAATTTTACAAATGGAATAACTAGGCATGATATGTCGGGAATTCAAGGTTATTTGGATAGTGGAGTGTATCACCAAGCTTCTTGGAGAAGTGATGTGCCTATGAAAACTATGGTGCAGTGGAATCCTGCTCAGTACCTAAACGTTTGGGTTGTAAATAAAATTAAAAGTGTAACCAATATCTATGCCGGTGGAGGTGGAGGAGTTATCGGATATGCTACTTTTCCAGGAGGATCAGCAGCCTCAGATGGAGTAGTAATAAGATTCAGTGCAACTGGAAATGATATCAGTGGAACAAGTGGATTCAATTTATGGTCGGCAACTAATGACGGAAGAGTGCTTACCCACGAACTCGGACACTATTTAAATTTATACCATACTTTTCAGAGTACAAGCACTTGCACACCAGGAACACCTTGCGCTACCAGCGGAGATTTGTGTTGCGATACACCCCCTACAACTGTTGGAACGGGTAATGCTTGTACAACACCAGTTTGCCCTTTGGATAACAAAGAAAACTACATGCAATACCAAAATGGATCATGTGCTTCAGATTTTACTCCCAATCAGGTAACAAGAATGCGTGCCGTTTTAGCTCCAGGAGGACCCAGGAATTCTTTGGTTACCACACAAAATTGTGTTTCTCCTTATCAAGTAAATCCATTGGTGGCAGCCATTATTTATCCAAGTGATACGGTTTGTTCCAATATCATACCTGGATATTCCATTGTTTGCAATGGAGGGTCAGATACACTTACGTCTTTCAATATTCAGTATAGCATTGATGCTGCTACGCCATTAATTTACCCATGGACAGGAAGCCTTGCTCCAAATCAATGTGATACAGTTATTTTACCTCAGGTGGTAACAACAACAGGTTCTCATTCGTACAATGTGTCAATTGATACAGTTCAAATAAATGGAAATCAGAACGATAATTTTACTGCAGACAATGCCCTGTCTTCTGCTTTTTACTCTAAAGATGGATTTGGAGTTGTTATAGATATTACTACCGATTGTAAAGCGCAAGAAACCTCTTGGATTCTCAAAGATACCTCTGGCACGGTAATTTTGCAAGGAAGCGGATACAGCCAAATTATTCAAACAATATTTGAAACGGCTTGCCTTGATACAGGCTGTTATGTTTTTACAATTTATGATGCAGGGGGTGATGGATTGCAGAAAAATGCACTTTGCCCAACAGATGGGAAATTTGAGGTGACAGATGTCTCCACTGGACAGACGATTGCAAAGTCTTTAAATGCCAACTTTGGTGATTCAGCAACTTTCAGTTTTTGTATGCCTTTTACTTCTCAGTTAACTCCAGGATTTACAGGATGCGATACTGTGTATCCTACTTATCCTGTCTTTTTAACAGATACTTCGATTTCTTATCCGGCTGCATTTGATTGGAAATGGGACTTTGGAGATGGTACCTTCTCTTCGCTACGAAATCCTACGAAAGGATATTCAAACGTGGGAACTTACAATGTGAAATTGGTCATTGAAAATATCACTGCAAAGGATTCAATAACAAAAGCTGGTTGCGTGGTAGTAATCCCAACTCCACCAGGTTTTTGTGATACCTTAGATAACTATGATAGAAACTTAGATTCTATGATTTTTTATGATTTACAGGGGAATTGGGGATATTTTCCTGGGCACAATGGAGCAAATTTAAGTGGATATGCAGAGCCTTTCAATCTGCCTGGACCATTAAATTCTGTACAGAGAGTTATTCTTCCTGTTGTTAAAGCTTATGCAGGAACACCAACATCTACTTTTGTAATTAATATTTTTGATGACAATATGGGAGAGCCTGGTGCAGTTCTTTCTTCCGATACGATACTGTATTCTAGTTTAGTTGAAGGAGTGAGTAACGAAATTTATTTGACTACACCTCCGTTTATCACAGGTGATTTTTGGGCAGGTATAGAGATTAATTATGGGACAGGCGATACCTTAGTTCTCACCTCGGCTTTGCATAGAATTGGAGGTGTGAATACTACTTACGTGAAGACTGCAGGGCTGTGGCAAAGTTCAGCTTTAGTAGCCGCGCTAAATACATCCACAGGAATTAGAGTTATTTATACAGATTTACCAGCACAGGGAAATTTAACAGTTACAAGAAACAGAATATGTCAAGGACAAACAACTACTTTTGCTGCGACAGGATTAGCTAATTACGACTCTTTAAAGTGGTTTTTTCCTGGAGGAACACCTTCCTTCTCTACGAATATTAATCAGACTGTATCTTATACAGCTCCTGGAACTTACAAAGCTATTTTGTACCTCGAAGGGATTTGTAGTAATGATAGTTTGATTACCACAATAACTGTAGATACATTAGCGACAACCGCTAGTTTTACTGAATCATCTCTCTTAGTTTGCGAACAAGATTCGGTCTTTTTTGACGGGACATTGTCGGGAGCAGCTACGATTGAATGGACTTATCCTAGTGGAATTCCTGCCACTTCTAGTCAGGAAGACAATACGGTCTTTTTTACAACTCCAGGAGTGTATACTGTAAAAATGAAAGCAGTAAATGGATGCGGTTCTGACAGTGTGAGTAAGGTGATTACTGTAAGGTCGTATCCGACAACCGTAATTAGTCCGGGAGATACAACAATTTGTGATGGGCAATCCATTGCTTTATCAACCACTGGAGGATTCACTTATTCTTGGAGTACAGGTGCCACTACTTCTACCATTAATGTGTCTCCATCTGCAACTACTCAATATTGGTCTGTGGCTAGTAATGGAAATTGTCCCGGAGATACAGGTTATATGACTATTACCAATAATCCAATACCAACAGTTGTAGCAAATGCCACACCAGATACAGTTTGTCAGGGAGATGCTATTTACTTTAGTATTACTGGTTCTAATGCAACCACTTACGACTGGGATTTTGGAGATCTTAATACGAGCACAACAGCTAATACTACTCATACTTATGCTGCTGCTGGAATTTATACAGCTACTTTGAGAGGAGTTTTTGGAGTTTGTGACAATACAAATACAACACAGGTTGTAGTCGTAAATTGCACAGGCATTGATGAGCAATCTTTTGCAAAATCAATTGTAGTTTATCCAAATCCAGCAAATCATTATTTGAATATTTCTATGTTGGAAGAACAACAAGAACCGCTTCAAGTTTCCTTGATTAACAGTACGGGGCAAGTCGTGTACAATAAAAATTATGCAACAAGTGATAAGATGGAAGGAATTGATCTATTAAACTTCGCAGAAGGAGTTTATTTAATCCGATTTACTTCGAATAAAAAATCCTTCACTAAGAAAGTAGTAGTGATGAGGTAATTTTAAGCTACAATTCATTCAAGAAAAACTCTGTTAATGAACTGACAGAGTTTTTTTTATCTTTAAAGTATGCAAAAAGAATTAGACCAATTTTTAAAATTCATCAATAACTTTGTTCCATTGTCTGACACTGATGTTGCTCATATGATACCAGAAATTCAGCTAGTTGAACTGGAAAAAAAAGAAATTTTATTGAACACAAATCAAAAATGTAGAGGAATTTATTACCTAATAGAAGGGTTAATTAGAATCTACTCTATAAAAGGGGGGAACGAGGTGAACAATGAATTTTTGAGCGAGAATGAATTTTTTACTGATTACGAAAGCCTCATGACTAATTCAACTTGTATGTGTACCACAGAATCTATTGAAAAAACTCGTCTCTTATTTTTGCCGTACGATAAATTGATTGAAAGCTATGATAAATCTCATATGCTGGAAAGATTGGGTAGGCTTATGGTAGAACGAGCTTTTTCCTCTTACATTGCAAAAAATAATGCCGCTCACAATCTGAAAACAGATGAAAAATATAATGATTTTGAATCTCAATTTCCTGCGTTAGTGAATAGAATTCCAATAAAACATTTAGCAACCTATTTTGGAATTGCACCTGAATCTTTGAGCAGAATAAGAAAAAGCCGAGTGAAAAGCATTTCTTAACAATTGTCAATTTTCAAGAGATTTCTTTTTGTTTACTTTGTGGTGTATTAAAAT
>JBDMYC010000151.1:0-3201 GCA_039770535.1 Flavobacteriales bacterium | reverse complement strand
TGTATCTCTTGCAATCAATGAAACTTTCACCGAACCTGATATACAAGTGTATGAAGGAACAATCATCCAAACTGAATCTACTCCACAGTTGTCAGAATATACAGGAGAAAAATTTGAAGTGTCGACAGATCCAATTACTGTTCCTGTTGCGTCTACAAATAAAGTATCCCTTGTTCCTGAAATCATTGGAGCAGTTACATCAGTAACACCTACTGTGAATGAAGTATCCCCATATATTGCACAACCATTAGATTCTGTTACAGAAACTCTGTAAGTTCCTTGAATCAAAGAGGAAAGATCTTCAGTTGTAGCTGAATTGTCCCAAGAGTAAGTGAAAGAATTTCCTGATGTTCCTCCGGACATAGTTACATCTATCGATCCATCTGTTGATGCAATACAATTTGCATCCGTTACTACTGCAGATATCTTTACAGAGTCTGGCTGAGATAAAACTAAATTAGGAGAAGTTAAAGAATTAAAACAAACAGAATCCGTTACTTCCACGGCATAAATGTTTTCTACTGTTAAGGAATCTATTGAACTAAGAGTATCGTTTATAATAGGTACTCCATTCAATAACCATTGATAAGAAAAACTACCTGAACCACCTGTAACTGTAGCTACAGATGAAGCATAACCTCCAAAACATAAAGGGTTTGTGTTAGCAGTACTTACGGCAAGAGTTGCATAATTCCCTCCACTTACTGCAGCAGTTTGGCTAGTTGCACCTGTAGATGTAAAGTCAATTGTACCGGTTACACTAGTTGCTGATGAAGCCATTCTTACATACACTTTCGTAGCAGGAACTGAATCATTCGCGTTTTTAGTAAAAGTCAAAGTTGAAGAAAAATTTAAACTATCCAATGAATATTCTATACCTGTTAAACCATTTAAGGTAATATTTGACTGCAACCTAGCTCCACTTACAAAAATTGGTTGAGCCTCTGAAGCTTGACCAAAACATTTTTGGAAGGCAGAAATTGAACCATTAATAAAAATTGTTGGTTCCTCACCAATTCTATTTCTCGCTACTAAAAAAGCAGAATTAGAGGAAGAATTTAGAAGTAAATCCTTTTTGCCATCACCGTCAAAATCTGCTAAAACCGGGGCTGAATTTAAAGCTCCAAAGATCGAAACACCAGAGAAGGTATTTGAACCTGAATTGAAACGAACATCAGTACTTCCAGAAGACCCATCTTCAGATGTTATTAAATCAACAAAACCATCACCATCGATATCCCCAAGTTCAGGGAATGAAAAGAAGTCTCCACTGATATTGGTGGATGTAAAATCTGAAGCGGACGATGCCCCTTGTACGTTGGTGATAATTAAATTATTTCCACCAGTAATGTCGTTGATACCATCATTATCAATATCTCCAATAATTGGTGACCAAGATCCTCCTGAAATTTCAATGGGAAGATTAAAAGAAACCGTACCACTAGTGGAAGTATTTAGGAAAACATTTGTTCCTCCGTAGTTATCAGCATAACCGATAACATCAATTAATCCGTCCATATTAATATCACCGATTGTTAACTTCCTAGAGTAAAAAGAACTTGAGTTTGTTGGCAAAGTGTAAGAAGAAGAAAAAGAAAAAGAAGTTTGCGATGACGTATTTCTATAAATTTTTATTCCTCTATTTGTTAAATATGCACCACCGGCAATTATATCATTCCATCCATCTTTATCAATATCGGCTATTCTCATTTGCCAACCATTTGTAGTAATGTCATATCTCGGACTAAAAGAAATTGTTCCAGGTGAAGAGGTAGTATTTTCAAAAATAGAGACAACCGTTGTTCCTGACACAACAATATCAAGTTTACCATCATTGTTCATATCTACTACCGCTACATTATACAAACTGGAGTTTGCAGCAGTTAGAGGCGTAAAAGATGTATTAAAAGAATTGGCATCTATAACACCAAGAGTTGATGTTGTGTTTCTATAAATTCCAACCTGATTGGTGCTACCAATTTTCACAACGTCAGGCTTTCCGTCTAAGTCAAGATCACCCACTGCCAATAATCTATCGTTAGTTGGGTCTGACCAACCACCAGCGGTAGAATTAGAAACCGATGAATAAGAAACAGCCGTTTCAAATGGATTAGACAGACTAAAACCACTCAACATTGTATTTTCAACAATAAAAGATAAATTAGTTTCATCCCGAAAACCATTTGTTGTAACCGAAATAGGACGATCCATCGCATGAGCTGGAACCGTCACAACCAATTGGGTAGCTGTTGCAGAGGTTACACTCGCTTTTACTCCTCCGAAATACACGATGTTATCACTAGCTGTGGTACTAAAATTTGTTCCAGTAATTGTTACTGCATCCCCTACTTCTGCCCTTCTCGGTGAGAATGAGGTAATAGTTGGTGGTAAAACTGGAGTCGTAAAATTTAAAACTTCAGTAAAGGTTTCTACAGGTCCTCCACTACTCAAAATAGTCCTAAATGTTCCAGTTTGTGTACCTGCACTAGTAGGATTTATCATTAGTCCAGTCACGGCAATATCAATTACATCACCCACTTGTATCGTGGAGGAAAAACGAAAATCTACAGCAAATGAACCACCCCAATCGAAACTTGAAGCTGATCCAGACACAGGAACCTCAGTGACACCATTCACTTTAACAATTAATTCCGGTGAGGAGAGCGATTGATAAGTTCCCGTAGCGGTGGGAATCCATAATTGTGATCCTACCACTCCAGTAGCATTTGAAACTGTGTAATTAACAGTTATATCACTTGCCACTCCTGTCTGATAGCTTGTTAATGTCATTGTCTGTCCGAAGGAGAAAGACATTACCAGCAACGGAACAACAAATGAAAATAGTTTTCTTTTCATACCTTGGTTTTTAATATAATGCATGGGTTTCATGCGATTTGTGATGTTTAACTTCATAATTTTAGTCTATTTCAGATTGCGAATAAAACAAAAACTAGGCTCAACTTAGGGTAGGAATGAGTCTTTCGATGTAATTTTGTAGTATTCTTTGAGTTTATTGTTTACAAGTAATTCATTTACATATTATTAATAGAATTAACCCCTCTTAAACCCTTTATTTTTAAACAAAATTGATTATTTTAACTACTCAGAAAGAAAAAATTCCTTTGAAATCGTATCCCATTCCAATAGGGAAACTCATTGGGGTTACTCGCAAACCTAATTTTTGTTCTACTTCATCCAATA
>JBDMYC010000150.1:0-18200 GCA_039770535.1 Flavobacteriales bacterium | reverse complement strand
TTCACACTAAAACAACCTGCTATTACGTGATATTTCAATTCCTGAGGAATTTCTTTCACAACATTGAACGTAGAATCAACCTTTTCTGGAATAATCTGCACACTTTCAGTCACAATTTCTTCTAGCTTATTTTCAGCAATAACTGGTTCTTTTTCAGTTACAATACTTACTGTATTTTCTCCAGCATTAACTTCATTAATGCTGCTATTTTGTATGAAAAATGCATCTCCACTTCTTGGGTTGTATTCTTCTACATTGGCAGAGTAAAATGGATTAAAACTTGCTAAATTTATTTTATTATTACCAATTACACCTTGCTGATTTCCGATAAAAAGCCCTCCCAAAATAACTGGAACAAGAATTAAGGGCAGCAAAATGGCTCCTCTTTTTTTTCTGGCTTTTGATGCTTTTTTCTCAGGTTTGGCAATTGCAATTGCTTTTCTATCGGTTTTCACCTCTTCTTTCCTGGCAATCGTTACCGGTTTTGCAACTGGCTTCACAATATCTTTCGCAATCCTATCCAAAGAAAGTGGTGAAAGACCAAATGATTCTTTCAAGAAATTAGTACTAGACTGCTGAAATTGAATGTTTTTTTCTTTATCAAAAAATAGAACACCTACTTTTTCAATTTCAACTCTTCCTTCTTCGTTTAGCCTCAAAAAACAATCGTCTTTAAATTGGATCAATAGCTGATTTGCTTCTTCCACTGACATAGCTTTCTTTTCGGCAACTTGCGTAGCAAGCAATCCATCATTGAAAACCAAGTGTTTATTGAAAAGAATTCTCTTTTTTGCAGGATGAAAAACAGATGTAAATTTATTGTAGAATGCTGGCATTTTGCTGGTAATGAAACCGCCAAAACTGGGCACAATTACACAATCGTGATTGTGCAATAATTCTTCTATATGTCTATCTAATTTTTCCACTGCGTTCTGTTAACAAAGTTACATATTCTGAACTAATTGAAATCAATTTTTCAAATTAATTCACTTATTTTTTACTTTGTCTAAGTCTTCTGGAGTATCGATCCCAATTATATCTTCTTTTATTTCAGCTACTTGAATTGTAAAATGGTGCGAAAGCCACCTCAAATTTTCAAGACTTTCTGATTTTTCTAGCATTGATTTTTCTATCTCTTGAATCTCGTAAAACTCATCTATATTAAACGCATAAATACCAATGTGTTTGTAATAATCTGCATGTGCCAACCATTCGCTTTTTTCTTTTCCTCTCACAAACGGAATTGGATGACGGCTAAAATACAAAGCATCTCTTGGCTCCTGATCTTCAAGGTCTTCTGTGAGTGCTACTTTCACTACATTTTCATTGAAAAGCTCGTCTTCTGCAGTAATTCTCTTTACTAAAGTTCCTATTTCTGCTTGATCGTCATTTAATAAAATATTACACACTGTATTTATATGATCTGGGGAAATAAAAGGTTCGTCTCCTTGAATATTGACAACAATATCAAAAAACTCTTCCTTATCCTCCAATTTCTCAATCACTTCTCCACATCTTTCAGTACCTGAGTTGTGATTCTCGGCAGTCATCATTGCAAATCCTCCAAACTCAACTACGTGATCGTAAATCCTTTTGTCGTCTGTGGCTACAATTACTTTAGTTAGCTTTTCAGCTTTATTGCATTGTTCCACTACTCTTTGTATCATAGATTTTCCATTGATATCTACCAAAGGTTTTCCCGGGAAGCGAGTAGATGCATACCTTGATGGAATTATTCCAAGTACTTTTTTCATTTCAATTCTTTTAAATACAATTCAATCGTTTTTTCTAACCCAAAATAAAGCGAATCAGAAATCAAAGCGTGACCAATAGATACTTCCAAGAGATTTGGTATGTTTTGCTTAAAATAAGCTAAATTCTTCAAGCTCAAATCGTGACCTGCATTAATTCCTACTCCCAATTTTGAGGCAATTAACGCAGAGGCAACAAACGGTTTGATCGCTTCTTCTTTGTTTGCATAATTGGATGCATACGCTTCGGTATACAATTCTATTCTGTCTACATTTATTAATTCAACCTGCTCAATATCAGAAACTAAAGGCTCCATAAATACAGAAGTCCTGATTCCTGCTTTTGTGAATTCAGCCAGCACTTCATTTAGCAAATCTTTGTTTTCTTTTATTTTCCAACCGGCATTCGAAGTTAATACATGAGGCGGATCTGGAACTAAAGTGACTTGTTCTGGTTTTACATCCAAGACCAAATCCACAAATTTTTGATTTGGGTATCCTTCGATATTAAACTCTGTAGTTATGTTCTTGGAAAGTTCGTAAACATCTGCATATCTGATGTGTCTCTCGTCTGGTCTTGGGTGAACGGTAATACCCTCAGCCCCAAATTTTTCGATATCCAATGCAACATTCAGCAAATTGGGAACGTTATTTCCTCGAGCGTTTCTGATAGTTGCAATTTTATTAACGTTTACACTTAATTTCGTCATATTTTTGTAATATTGTTGGTATAAAATGAGAGAGAAAATATACTCTGCCAATACAAAGGTAATCAACAATTAAATATACAAAAATACCAGTCAATAAAAACTCGTTTTACGATATAAATGATAGCATCACAACTCATAGTAGATAGTCTACCGCCAATAAAACCTACCGAAAAATGTAGCAGGGCAATCGCATGGATGAACGAATTCAAAATCTCTCATCTACCGGTTGTTGACGGAAACAAATATATCGGAATAATTTCTGAAGAAAGTTTAATTGATTTTAATTTCGAAAATGAAACTATTGCAGAAAGTAACATTCAACTTTCTCACGTTTTTGTGTACGAATATCAGCACATTTATCAGGCAATGAGACAACTATCTGACAACAACCTGACGATTTTACCCATTTTGGATAGAGCCGATAATTACTTAGGCTCCACAACCCTTTCGCACTTGATGACGTTAACTACAAACACAACCTCTGTGAAAGAACCTGGCGGAGTGATTGTGCTTAGCGTGAATGCTCGAGATTATTCGCTAGCACAAATTGCACAAATCGTAGAAAGTAACAATGCAAGAATCTTGAGTTCTTTCATTACTTCCTCCATTGATTCTTCGCAAATGGAAGTGACAATAAAAATTAACAAAAAAGATCTGGGAGCTATTCTTCAGACTTTTAACAGATACGATTATACAGTAATTCAAAGCTATCATAAAGAAGAAGATTATGATGAGATGCAAAACAGATTTGATTACCTGATGAAACGCTTGCAAGAATAAACACATGAAAAATTTACACCCTTTTTTTATAACCCTTTTATTGATATCAAGTCAACTAAGTTACTTTTCGCAAGCTGCAAACGACAATTGCGGAAGCGCAGTTGATTTATGCATTGGAAATTCAAAATCTGGAGATACAGACGGAGCTACAGCAGATGTGTGCGCGACTTGCGCAGATGGTGCAACCGTTATTGGATCGGCTTGTTTTGATATGGAAAAGACAATTTGGTATCAATTCACTACCAATGCTACTGGAGGTGCTGCCAACATTGATGTTTCTGGGATCAACTGCTCTGTGGGAATGGGCGGAATAAGCGGAATCGTTTATCGAGCAACTACACCTTGTAATTCTGCAACTTACACAGCTGTTTCAAATTGTGAAGTAAACTCTACGGCTGATTTCACACTAAATGCAGTTGGATTATTAGCCAATACAACTTATTATATCTTGATTGCCAGTGACGCATCTAGCTCATGCGGATTTGACATTGAAGTAAGCGGACCAGCAGTAGTTTTGCCTCCGAGCGTGATTACTATTTCCAATAACATAGGCGCAACCATCATTTGCCCAGAAGATGAAGTTACTTTTACTGCAAGTACGCTAAATTGTACAAATCCAAGAGTGAAGTGGTTTGTAAACGGAAGTCAGGCAGCCGAAACAACAAATGGAGCAGCATGGACAGACGATTATTTTAGAAATGGACAAGTTGTGACAGCAGAACTATTTTGTGATTGCGGTTCCGTTTCCAATTCCAATCCGGTTATTGTTAATGTGCATCCTTACATCAACATTAGCGCTGGACCTTATGTAAATATTCCTTTTGGAGGATCAACACAACTAAAAGGAAGCGGAGGAATCACCTATTCTTGGGCACCAAGTAGCACTTTGGACAATCCGAATATTGCAGATCCAATTGCTACTCCACTAAGCACTACAAACTACATATTGACAGCAACTTCTGCAGAAGGATGCCGCTTCTTTTCTGATGTAATTGTTAATGTTCTGGACTCTATTTTTGTGCCGAATACATTCACACCTAATGGAGATGGTGTGAACGACACTTGGCAAATTAACCTGATCGATAATTTTCCCAAAGCAGAAGTAACCGTATTTAACAGAACAGGACAAATTGTTTTCAAAACTATTGGCTATCCTGTTTCTGCGAGGTGGGACGGAACGAGAAATGGAAAGTCCCTGCCCGCTTCCACTTATTACTATACAATCAGTTTGAGTATCGATTCAGAGCAAGAAAGAGTAAGAACAGGTTCGGTAACAATTATCTATTAAGCACAATTCAGCTAACAATTTTCGAGATTTAGAAACCATGAGAAAAATAATATTTATCACCTTAATGCTGAGTGCAGGAAGTTTGCTAGGACAACAACTGCCGCAATTTTCGCATTATTTGCTCAATCAGTTTGCTTACAATCCAGCAGTTGCAGGAAGCAAAGAATGCATTGACATTACCATGGGGCATAGAACACAATGGAGTGGATTCGAAGGAGCACCCGTTACCACTTTCGGAAGTTTTAACACCACATTGAGACAAGATAAATTTGGGCTTGGTTACAAACATGCGGTTGGATTGGTTGTTTTGAGAGATTCATACGGACCTTTTGTGAGAACAAAACTAAAATTTGCTTATGCTTATCACTTTCCTGTTACCAAGAAAATTTTATTATCCATGGGAATGTTTTTTGGAGTGGAACAACTCAATTTTGACGCAAGCGAAGTGACTGTAATCAACAACAATGACAATGCAATTGACAACTCGCGAAGAGCTACTATTTTCCCAGAAGTGGCGCCCGGAATTTTTCTCCAATCAGACAAGTGGTTTATGGGAGCAACTTTGCAACAAACATTTGGAAATGAGCAAATAGCAGTTGGACTTCCCGAAACAAGGTTCAACAGACACGGAACTTTGATGGCTGGATTAAATATTAAGTTATCCGACCATTGGAAAGTGATTCCCTCTACTCTTTTTAAATTTTCTAGAGCTGCACCATGGGCAATTGACATTAACACCATGGTGGACTATAAAAATCGTTTTTCTGTGGGAGTTTCCTATAGAAATGTGGATGCTGTGGTTGGATTAATCAATTTTAACATTTTCAATTACTTCAAAGTAGGTTATGCTTTTGATTACAACACTTCAAAAATACAGTTTGGAGCAGCAAATACGCACGAAGTTACCTTGAGTATAAATCCGTGTGGATTTAGAGAAGATAGCCCCTATGGATGCCCTACATTTAATTAATTACTCGAAGCCTTATCGTAAAAAAGGGTAATCGGATTGCCTCAAGAACATCCTAACTAAAACCAATTCCTAATAATTCCCTATATTTAACCTTACTCATTTCAAAAAAAAACTATTAAATGAACAGAGGATTAATTATTCTTGTTACACTTTTCCTTCCTATTTTATTTCTGTCGCAAACTACCCAAACTGTGAGAGGAAAATTAGTAGACAAAGAGACATTTTCCCCTATTATTGGAGCTACGATCTTGGTCATTACTGATACTTCGAAAACTTTGGGTGCATCATCTGACCTAGATGGAAACTACCGAATTGAGGGAGTTTCTTTGGGAAGGCACAACATCAAAATCTCTTATATTGGATATTACTCCAAAGTGATTCCTGTAATTGTGAATGCGGGAAAAGAAATAATCTTGAATGTGGAGTTGGAAGAGTCATTTCAGACCTTGAAAACAGTTGAAATCACAGACGATAACGGAGGCATAAAAAATGACATGGCGCTTGCCAGTGTGACTAGCTTCTCTGTGGAGGAAACTAAAAAATATGCAGGAAGCAGAGATGATCCTGCCCGAATGGCATCCAATTTTGCAGGAGTGCAAGGTGCTGATGATTCCAGAAATGACATTGTAGTGAGAGGAAATTCTCCGCTTGGTGTGCTCTGGAGAGTAGAGGGAATTGACATTCCAAATCCCAATCACTTTGCTATTGCGGGAACTTCTGGAGGTCCAGTTTCTATTTTGAATAACAAATTAATGGCCAATTCTGATTTTTTTACTGCGGCTTTTCCTGCCGAATACGGAAATAGCATTGCTGGAGTTTTTGATTTGAAACTGAGAAATGGAAATAACCAACAACACGAATTCTCTGGACAATTTGGTTTTTTGGGCACAGAAATTATGGCAGAAGGCCCTCTGAATAAAGAAACTGGCTCTTCCTATCTTTTTGCATATCGTTACTCAACTTTATCCCTTTTTGAGAGCCTGAATATAAAAGTAGGAACAGATGCAATTCCCAGCTATCAGGATTTATCTTTCAAATTAAATTTTCCTCAAAAGAACGGAGGAAGTCTCTCGCTTTTTGGGATCTCGGGAGTTAGTAATATCGATATCATGTTCAGTGATGAGGAAAAACCAAATCCCGACCTCAACATTTATGGAGTGAATGACAGAGATCAATTTTTTGCTACAGCCATGGGAGTAATAGGACTTACCTACCTCAAACCTCTGAAAAAAAATGCTTTTTGGAAAACAACCTTTGCTGGTTCTGTGGAACAACAAACAGGAACTCACAATTATTTTGAAAGAACATTGAAACCTGATGGCTTTTATGAATTGGATGATATTTATACAATTCTTGACTATCAATTTAGGCAGTATAAAATTTCTGCTTCTTCCTACATCAATAAAAAATTGAGTAATAAATCGGTTCTGAAATATGGAGTAAATGCTGATTTTTTCATCTATGATTTTCACGACAGTGTGCTTATTGACAATGCAGTGCCTGCGTTTTGGGATGTGAGATGGAACCACGAAGGAACAGCAGCTTTGATTCAGCCTTATGTTCAATTGAAGCATAAATTTTCTGAGCGATTTGTGATGAATTTCGGACTTCATGCTCAAGCTTTTACTCAAAGTGAGAGCATTTCTATCGTGGAACCGAGGGTGAGCATGAAATACAACCTGGATGAAAAGCAAATATTATCAGCTGGTGTTGGCCTTCACAGCCAATTGCAACCTAGCTACACCTATTTTTATCAAATCCCAACAGGATCGGGCACGGAAGAAAGTCAGCACAACAACAAGATGGATTTCTCCAAAAGTTTTCATTCTGTAATTGGGTACAGCAATCCCATTTCCAAAAAAACCTTTTTGAAATCGGAAATTTACTATCAATATCTCTATAACATTCCGGTAGAACTAAATCCTTCCTCATTTTCTATGGTGAATCAAGGTTCTGGTTTTTCAAGATTCTTTCCCGATTCGCTCCAAAACAGTGGAACAGGAAATAATTATGGACTAGAATTGACAGTGAAACACAATTTTGATGCGTCTTTCTACGTGATGATAACTGGAGCTATTTTCAACAGCACTTACCGAGGTAGTGATGGAATTGAGCGAAACACAGATTTTAATGGAAATTACGCCACTAACTTATTGATTGGTAAAGAATTTAAAGTAGGAAAAAGAGGAACTGCGCTTATTGGCGCGAAAGTAACTTGGGCTGGCGGAAGAAGATATGGATTGGTAGACACCACTGCTTCGGCAGCTGCGAGAGAAGTAGTTTTCTTGGACAAGCAATATAATGAATTCCAATTTGCAGATTATTTCAGAGCGGACATAAAAATGAATTATACGTTAAATACAAGAAAATTAACCCATGAATTTGGTCTGGACTTAGTCAATGTATTTGGAGTCGAAAATATTCTTGCTTTGACGTATGCGCCCACTCCAGAAGATCCTGCAAGAATTACAACTTCTCCACAACTAGGTTTTTTACCTTTGTTCTACTACCGAGTAGATTTTTAAGCTGTTGATAATAAACTGATTTACGACCGTTTCACTTTAGTGACCTAAAATTTAAAACTAAAAAATAGAATAAAACATTATTTTAATGGCAGGAAAAGTAACATACAAACCTTTAGTTTACCCCCCTAAAATACTGCTAGCGTGGGGCGAAGCGATTAGTGGCAACCGAGAGATCAGAGATTGGCTAGGTAAAAATGGCTATCCTGAATTGTACACTTTTGTGTTTGCACTTTACCTGAAAGAAGATGCAAGAAATTGGTTGATGAAGAACAATTATCCGCATTTATTGGCTATGATTCAAGGTGTGGAGAGAAACAAAAAAGCACTTGCTTGGTTACAAAAAAATGAATTTGAGGTGCTTTATCACATGGCTTTGGCTGGGGATGGCGAAGAGGCTTCTTTGAAATGGCTGGTAAAAAAACACAGGGATTTTGCTCACATTGCCATGAAAATTAAAAAAGTAAAAGACGGAATTCAAGATGATCATGATGATCCGCACAAGATGAGTAGGAGCTAGTTGCTGATTACTAGTTTTTGTTAATGACAAACCTTTCACAAAAGGCTACCAAGAAAACACTGAGATTTTCAAAGTCCATTTTTTTCCGTACAATCGTTTGTCCTAAAAATCTACAAACTCCAATACTCAATCTGAGAAATTTTGTCTTTCATAATTCCTTTTACATCAACAAATACTCCTTTTCCTGTGTGCAAAAAACTTTGAAAATAAACCTCATTTAGGTTTACATATTCTGCGTGATTTACTGCTAAGATGATAGCATCATATTTTCCTGTCGGTTCAGCTACCAATCCAAATCCATATTCATGATTCAATTCCTCTGAACTTGCATGCGGATCAACTACTTCGACATTCACAGAAAATGATTCTAATTCACGGATTACATCTACTACTTTTGAATTTCTGATGTCACTCACATCCTCCTTAAAAGTTGCGCCCATTACAAGTACTCTAGAGTCCATAATATTGGTTCCTTGCGATAGTATTTTCTTTACCGTTTGCTTCCCAATGTAGAACCCCATGGAGTCGTTCACGTACCTTCCAGAGTTAATTACTTTGGCATGATAACCGGTTTTCTTTGCTTTGTGAGTCAAATAATAAGGATCCACTCCAATGCAATGCCCGCCCACTAATCCTGGTTTGAAATTCAAGAAATTCCATTTTGTTCCAGCAGCAGCTAATACATCATAGGTATTAATTCCTACTCTATTAAATATAATAGACAGCTCATTAATTAAAGCGATATTTACATCTCTTTGGGTGTTTTCAATAATCTTTGCAGCTTCTGCTACTTTGATTGATGCCGCTCTGTGAACTCCTGCCTCTACAACTAATTCGTATGTTTTGGCAACTTCTTCTAGTGCGTTTGGTGTACAAGCTGAAGCTACTTTTACAATCGTACTCAAAGTGTGCACTTTATCTCCTGGATTAATTCTTTCTGGCGAATACCCTACACTAAAGTCTTCTTTCCATTTCAATCCCGAAACTTCTTCTAATACTGGAATACAATCGTCTTCTGTGCACCCTGGATAAACTGTAGATTCATAGACAACATAATCTCCTTTTGACATTACTTGTGCCACTGTTTTACTTGCTCCCAAAAGTGGCGATAAATCTGGCAAGTTACTTTCGTCAATAGGTGTGGGAACAGCAATTACATAAAAAGAAGCAGACTTTAAATCGTCCAAATTAGCTGTAAAAGTAATATCAGCTCCTTCAAAATCAGAAGCATCTAATTCCTTACTTGGGTCAATGTTATTTTTCATTAATTCAACCCTTTCGGCATTGATATCAAATCCAATTACTCTTATTTTTTTTGCAAATTCTAACGCAATCGGCAATCCGACATATCCTAAACCTATTACAGCTAGGGTTGCTTCTTTATTTACAAGTTTGTCGTATATTTTAGTCATTGTTTAATAGTCTTAAATGCTCAGTAAGTATTCTTTCGCATATCATTTGCCGATTAACTAATAGCCTTGCTCATCTCTTACTTTGTAAATTCTTTCAATAATATCAACCACTTTCATTCCTTCAAGAGCATTGGTAGTTGTTTTTGTTTTCCCGTTCAAAGTATCTACCACGTTTTCAATAATATAATTGTGATTGGCTGCAGAGCCTTTGTAAGGTCCATAATCATTTGCTGGATTACTTGGTGGCAATTCTGGCATTTCATAGCCATCAATGTGGCAATATTCTACTTCATTCATGTACTGCCCTCCTACTTTCACACTTCCCTTGCTCCCAACAATTGTCAAACTACTTTCTAGGTTTTTATCCCACACTGCTGTTGAATAATTCAATACACCCATTCCTCCTTTTACAAAGTCAAACGAAACAATTCCTGAATCTTCAAAAGATGTAGAATCTTTGTGCGTAAAATCTTTGAAATTCCCTTTAATGTTATCAATGTCTCCGCACAACCAATACATGATATCAATAAAGTGAGAGAATTGAGTAAACAAGGTTCCTCCATCCAAATCTGGAGTTCCTTTCCACCCTCCTTTTTTATAATAACGATCGTCACGGTTCCAATAACAATTGAGCTGAACCATGTGAATATCTCCCAATAATTTCTTGCTCATAATCTCCTTCAGCCAAGCTGATGGCGGAGAATACCTATTTTGCATCACACAAAAAACTTGTTTGTTATTTTGCAAAGCCAAATGCATTATCTCTTCACAATCTGCTTTAGAAAGTCCCATTGGTTTTTCACACACAATATGTTTTCCAGCCTCTATGGCCTGTAAACTATGAAATGCGTGAATTCCATTTGGTGTACTTACAGTCAGCACATCAAACTCTAAATCACTTGCCAATAATTCTTCGATAGAATTGAAAAAAGGAACTTCAAAATGATCGATTTCCAATTCATTTTTTGGTCTAATATCGCACAAAGCAGCTAACTCTGCTCCGTCGTTTCTTGTAATCATCTCGGCATGTCGTTTTCCAATATGTCCGTTTCCTACGACTGCAAATTTTATTTTCTTCATGATTTACTTTATAATCCATTTTTTATCAATACATCCCGAGAAGTCGGAACACTCGAACTGACATTCAATTTATTTTTTCGACACGATTATTTATCAAACTATACTCTTGCTTGGATTCTTCGCAAATAGCTTTATGATTCGAATCAAACTCTAATCTATGTCCGAATTCACTCACCCAGCCAATTTGTTTAGCAGGATTTCCTACCCACAAGCTGTAAGCTGCAATCTCTTTGGTAACAACCGCTCCTGCTCCAATAAAAGCATATTCACCAATGTCATTTCCACAAACTATTGTTGCATTAGCCCCAATTGACGCACCTTTTTTCACAAGCGTTTGCAGATATTCTTCTTTGCGGATTACTGCACTTCTGGGATTAATCACATTGGTAAAGACCATTGAAGGACCCAAGAAGACATCATCTTCGCATTTAACTCCTGTATATATAGAAACGTTATTTTGCACTTTTACATTACTTCCCAATTCTACTTGAGGCGAAATAACCACATTTTGACCAATGTTACATTTTTTTCCGATCACAGAATTAGACATAACATGAGAGAAGTGCCAGATTTTGGTTCCTTCCCCTATTTGACATCCTTCGTCAATTACTGCAGTTTCATGAGCAAAATATTCTGACATTCTATTTTTTAATTATACGCTCGATAGTTCTCTTTTCTCCTGCTTGTATCAATACAAAGTAGAGCCCTGAAGCACAACTTTCGATATTTAAATCTAACTCTGAAAGGCGATTAATTTCTTGATCTAGAATCTTTTTTCCTAATTCATCAAACAAAATAATAGATCCTTTCTCAACAGTTTTGTCAAATTGCAATCTCAATTGACCGTCTGTAGGATTTGGAAACACCTTCACGTTAAGTTTGTCTTCTTTTTTAATATCAATACTTGCACTTGGATTGAATCTCACTGTATACTGAAATTTATAAGTTTCAGTAGTATCGTTATTCTCTCCCACTGCAAATACTTTGAAGAATATTTTTGTTCCTACTGGATACACTGGAATTGGAACATAAGTAGCATAAGTGCTATCACTTTTATTTTGCATTCCCATGTAATTATCAAAAGTAGGTGCCCCTGTAGAATACATAGCGTAGACATTCTTGAGGTTTCCATCATAGGAAACTCTTGCTGTTATATGCTCCAACCATCCTTCTTTTGGTTCCGTCATTGTTGGCTTATCATTCAACCAAGTCTGCGTGATTGCTGGATAATTTTCTCTCCCAACTAAGTTAAACTCCCACAACCCTCTTCCCCATATTGCTGCTCTCAATGTGTTAGAACCATTCACAACTTCTAATTCTTTGATTGTAGAATTTGGCAATCCTGGATTGTATAGAACCCAAACACTATCATTCATTGGTTTTGTAAAAACTCCAATCTCTGCCGCAAGATAAATATTAGACTCATTGGTGTGGTCAATCACAGCTCCTCTTATTGGCATATCTCCAAGATTCCCCGTTATGTTAATAAATGACGCTCCTCCATCTCTGGTAATGAACACCTTGTTGCCGTCATTTTGATATCTGTTGTAGGTTACAATAAAAGTTTCATCATCTTTTGGATCAAATGCAATATCTGTGATGGTCGCATTTGGCAATGGACTTTTATAAATATTGACAAAATTTGTACCGCCATTTGTGGACTTTCTTATTGAACCTCCTCGTGCAGCAATAATAATATCAGAGTTGTTTTCTGCAATGGCTGCCTCAGAAATTGTCCCTCCAAAAGGATTTCCTCGGTATTGCCAATTACCTCCAAACTGATCACTAACATATACCTCTTTTGCAAAATTAAAAACTTGCATTTGATCATTTGGATTGTAAGCAAGTGGTGCTTCCCAAGCTCCATTTCCAGAACCACTTTGTCCAGAAGGTGAAACTCCAAACTGAGTCAATCCTCCATCTGTTGTTTTTCTTCTTGTTCCATATTGTACACTCCCTATCATGTAGTCGTCATTCAAAGGATGAATAATAGCTTCCATTCCGTCTGCTCCATAAAACTCTATCCAAGTATCTTTGTGTTTGATGCTTGTCCCATTATCTTGGGAGCCACTCATAGTTCTAAAATGATTGGATTGACTTGCCCCAAGGCTATAGTTTTCTCTGATTCCAAGCCCATCACTAATGATAGTCCAAGTTGCTCCATTGTTTGAGCTTTTGGCGAATAAACCATCTGTACCTACATAATAAACTCCATTGATACATTTTGCTGGGTGCATATCTGCATGAATATACTTTCCTCCAGTATTTAATCTGGTATCAAAATTTCCCGGTCCGTGGTTTGAATTCCCTAAACTCCACCAAGTAACTTGGTTTGATGTTCTTCCTCCATCTGCTGTAGTTACGATATCTACATATCCATACACCATTTTGGAAGTATCTTGATCGTTTACAGCAAATCCTAGACATGTTTCTGGCGGGTTGCTCATAAATGTAAAATCAACGCCTTTGTTTTTAGAAGTAAAAATACCACTGGTAGATCCAAAAAACAAACAGTCACTGCAATCAGGACTCACAGAAAGAAAACCTGTGCTTCCATTATTTCCTGCAATAGTGTTAGAGCCTGTAAAACTTAGTCCATTATTTAGTGAATAAAACACTTTGTTTCTATTAGCAGTTGAATTTGTATTTGTAACGTACATTATGCTATTGTCCGTAGGATGAAAATCTATCTGCTGTATATTTCCTGATGAAATTACTTTTGTCCAAGTTGCTAAATTATCTGTAGACCTATACAATCCAGCAGTTGTTCCAACATAAATTAAGTTGGCAATTCGAGGGTGATAAGCAATTTTGTAGATTCTAAAATAGCTCCCCAAACCACCAAGTCCAACTGTAGTTGGATTGAAATTGGATAATTTCCATGAATTTCCACCGTCAATTGATCGATATATTCCATGGGAATAGTTATTCCCACCATTTTGAACCCCAATTAAAATAGAATCTGGATTGGTAGAAGAAGCTGTAATTGTGCCCACTCCGCTTGCTACCAATGTATCTGTTGATCCTCCTTGCCAAGATAATCCACCGTTAGTAGATTTCCAAAACCCTCCACTTCTCGATCCTACATACATGATTTGAGGATTTGCTTTGTGGATGTAAGATGTTACAATTCTACCTAATCCTGCTGAGTAGTGCCCCGTTATACTATCTAAAGTGTAAGGACCTAAATCTCTCCACGAGCCCGTGTGAACGTTATTTCTCGAAGTCTCCGCATTTTTCTGAGAAGCCAAAAACTTTCTATATTCTTTTGCAACAAATCTAGGATCTACGTTAGTTCTGTCTCCAGATGGTGCAAATTTACTTTCGTTTTCATTTTTCCATCTCTGGTATCCTTTGTAACCAGAACCTTTTCCCATTCCATTTTCTGCAAAATATTTGTCCGCTTCTTTGCATACCTCATAGAAATTGAAAGAAGGATTATGCATCATTTCTTTGTACTTTTTTTGGCCAAAAGAACTAAAAGAAAAGGCTAATGTTGCTAGTATAAGTATTATATGTTTCAAATTATTGTTGTTTTTAAATTTTATTGAAAATACGGATAAAAAGAGTGGATTGCTCATAAACAAAGAACTACTTGTAAAAATAAAAGCACACTTGCTATTAAACAAGCAGATAAACCTTACTTGATGAATTTGTCAAAATTGTAATGATCCACCTCTGACAGCTCCTTATCTGACAAAGATTTGAAAAACTCATACGTGATTTTTAATCCTTGTTGCCTAGTCACTTTTGGTTCCCAACCCAAAATTTCTTTGGCTTTTGTAATGTCTGGTCTTCTTTTCTTGGGGTCATCACTTGGCAAATCTTTGTAAATCACCTTCTGTGTAGTACCGGTCAAACTGATAATTTCTTCTGCAAAATCTCCTATAGTAATTTCATCAGGATTTCCAATATTTACTGGCTCTGCATAATCTGATTGCAATAGTCTGCAAATCCCTTCCACCAAATCATCTACATAACAGAAAGACCTTGTTTGAGTTCCATCTCCGAATACGGTTAAGTCTTCTCCTCTCAATGCTTGACCAATAAAAGCAGGCAATACTCTCCCGTCATTCAGTCGCATTCTTGGACCATAAGTATTGAAAATTCTAATAATTCTTGTTTCTACCTGATGAAATCTATGGTAAGCCATAGTTATTGCTTCCTGAAATCTTTTGGCTTCGTCATACACTCCTCTTAGGCCTATTGGGTTTACATTTCCCCAATATTCTTCCGTCTGTGGATGAACTTCTGGATCACCATACACTTCTGATGTGCTTGCAATTAACATTCTTGCTTTTTTAGCTTTAGCTAAACCAAGTAAATTATGAGTTCCCAAAGAACCTACTTTTAAAGTTTGAATTGGAATCTTAAGATAATCAATTGGACTTGCTGGCGAAGCAAAATGAAGGATGTAATCTAACTCTCCCGATACATGCACATAATTTGAAATGTCATGATTATGAAATTCAAAATTCTCCAAAGGGAATAAATGTTCAATGTTTTTCAACCTACCAGTAATTAAATTATCCATGGCTATTACATGGTGACCGTCTTTGATAAATCTATCACAAAGGTGAGAACCTAAAAACCCTGCTGCTCCTGTTATTAAAACTCTTTTCATGTTTGCTTTTAGTTAATTATTTCTCTTCCAATACTTTGGTATCTAAATCCTAGTTTCTTCATGTCTTCCAAATCGTATAAATTTCTACCATCAAAAATGACATTTTCATTTAGCAACTCCTTCACTTTGGCAAAATCTGGAGTTCTAAACACTTGCCATTCTGTTGCGATTATTAAGAAATCTGATTCTTCAAGAGCTTCGTATTGGTTTTCACAGAAAGTAATCTTATCTCCATAAATTCCTTTCACATTATCCATTGCTTCAGGATCAAATGCTTTGATTGTGCACCCTAACTCCAGAAGGGCATCAATGATATACAAGGCTGGTGCCTCTCTGATGTCATCTGTATCTGGTTTGAATGCCAAGCCCCACAAAGCGATTGATTTTCCACTTAGACTTTCTCCGTAAAAGCTTTTTAATTTATCGACTAGGATTAATTTTTGTCTTTCATTTACTTCCATCACAGAGTTAATGATTTTGAATTCAAATCCATTGTCGTTTCCAGATTTTACCAATGCTTGCACATCTTTTGGAAAACAAGAACCTCCATATCCAATTCCTGGAAACAAAAACCTATTTCCAATTCTTGCATCTGAACCAATTCCTTTTCTCACCATATCAACATCTGCACCCACCCTCTCACAGAAATTTGCAATTTCATTCATGAAGGTAATTTTTGTTGCTAAAAATGAATTGGCTGCATATTTGGTCAACTCAGCAGACTTTTCATCCATAAAGTAAATTGGATTTCCTTGACGAACAAATGGCTTGTAAAGTTCTTCAAGAATTTTTCTAGCTTTTGCCGACTCTGTTCCAATAACAACTCTGTCTGGTTTCAAGAAATCTGAGACTGCAAAACCTTCGCGCAAAAACTCTGGGTTTGAAACTACATCAAATCCAATCTGTGTATTTTTAGAAATAGCATCTTTTACTTTTTCAGCCGTTCCCACAGGAACAGTGCTCTTATCAATGATTACTTTATAGTCTTTAATTATTTTACCCAATTGATCAGCAACACCTAAAATGTAAGATAAATCTGCTGACCCATCTTCCCCTGGAGGTGTTGGCAAAGCTAGAAATATAATTTCCGCATCTGCAACTGCGCCTTCCAAATCAGTTGTAAATTTTAACCTTCCTTGTTTTTGGTTTCTCTCGAAAAGTACATCTAATTGAGGCTCATAAATTGGCACTTCGCCATTTTTCATTCTTTCTACCTTGTTTGCATCTATATCTACACAAACCACATTGTTCCCCGTCTCGGCAAAACATGTTCCCGTAACTAATCCTACGTATCCAGTTCCTATTACTGCTATATTCTTCATTCTTATTTATTTAAAATTTTTAATCGTCTCAATTATTGTATCTAACTGTTCCTCGTCTAATTCTGTATGCATAGGCAAAGAAATTACACTTGCACTCAAACTCATTGTGGTTTCAAAATCCTGCCCGTCAAAATCGAGGTAATCGTAAGCTTTTTGCTTATGAACTGGAATTGGATAATAAACCATTGCAGGAACTCCATTTTCCCTTAAATATTCTCTTAACTTATCTCTATTTACTCCTTTTGTTTTTAACGTATATTGATGAAAAACATGACTTGCATTATTAACTCTGTGAGGAACTTCTAACCAGTCAACCTCCTCAAAGGCTTTATCGTAAGTTTCTGCGGCTAAATTTCTGTGCATGATATACTCGTCAAGATGAGGGAGCTTACACCTCAAAATTGCAGCTTGTATACTATCAAGCCTGGAATTTACACCTATTTTATCATGGTGATATTGCTTACTTTGACCGTGATTTGCAATCATTCTTGCTTTTTCTGCTAATTTATCATCATTGGTAAAAATAGCTCCTCCATCTCCATAGCATCCTAAGTTTTTTGAGGGAAAAAAAGAAGTAGTACCAAAATGCCCGATCGTTCCGGTCTTTTTTGTTTCTCCATTTGAGAAAGTATAAGAAGATCCTATCGCTTGAGCGGTATCCTCAATCACATATAAATTATTTTCTTTTGCAATTTTCATTACCTCTTCCATTTCACTGGCTTGCCCAAATAAATGAACAGGTACAATTGCTTTTGTTTTTGGTGTTATTGCTTTTTTGATGGACTCAATGTCAAGGTTGAAAGTTTTGGGGTCAACTTCTACTAGTACTGGCTTTAATTGCAAAAGTCCGATAACTTCAACTGTAGCAATGTATGTGAAACTTGCGGTTATCACTTCGTCTCCTGGCTTTAAATCTAAAGCCATCATTGCGATTTGTAGGGCATCAGTTCCATTCGCACAAGGGATCACGTGCTTTACATCTAAATAGTCTTCTAATTCTTTTTGGAAAAGCTTTACTTCAGGACCATTAATGTATTGTGAAGATCTCACTACATCAATAACAGATTTGTCAATCTGCGCCTGTATCTTGTTGTATTGACCAATTAGGTCAACCATTTGTATTTTTCCCATTCAGAATAGTATAAGTGCACAAATATACTGAATATTATGGATATTTATTGCAGATTGAAAAGCGCTTAACTGAATTTTATAACATAAGAT
>JBDMYC010000149.1:0-8159 GCA_039770535.1 Flavobacteriales bacterium | reverse complement strand
GATAACAAAACGAAGCACAAAGTAGAAGTAGTAAAAGAATTGAATACTGACAACTTTGACTGGTCTATCTCGCAATTCGACAAAAGAGGAGAGCAATTCATCTTTTCTTCTTGTAGAAAAGCATCTACAGGTAATAAAACAGACGTAATAATTGGAGAAGAATACACAGATTTATATGTGACGACTCTTGACAGAAACGGAAATTTTGGAGAGCCTGTATCTCTAGGTAAAAGCATAAATTCAGATTATCACGAAGCTTCGGCAGTGATGTACAACAATGGAAACAGTATTATGTTTACTAGGTGCAACTCTGAGAAAAACGAAAACATTGGGTGTAAAATTTATACAGCCGACAAAAGAGGAAAAAACTGGAAAGAGCCTGTAATGATTGAACTATCAGATTCAATGGGTTATTCTGAAGGACATCCTGCAACAAACAGAAGAGGACAATTTATTGTTTTTGCTTCCGATATGCCAGGAGGATTTGGTGGAAAAGATTTGTGGATTACTCTTTATAACAAAAGAGAAAAAACTTGGGGAAAGCCAAAGAACTTAGGATCTGAAATAAATACAGCAGAAGATGAAAAATTCCCAACTGTAACAGCTGATGGAACATTGTATTTCTCCTCAAACGGACTTCCAGGAATTGGAGGACTAGACATGTTTAGAGCTGAGAAAACTGGAACTGCAATGGAGTTCAAATGGGCTTCGCCAACAAATGTTGGAGTTCCATTGAATTCTCCAAAAGATGATCACGGAATTATCTTTACTTCGAGCAGTGCCGGGTATTTTTCTTCAAGTAGATTGGGAAAAAACGACTTAGACATGAAGTCGGATATTTTCAAATTTGACTTGCCAGAATGTGCTCTTACACTCAAAGGAAGAGTGAGAGACCAAGATACAAAAGAACCACTTGCAGGAGCAAATGTAACGCTAACAGGGTCTGACGGAAGTACAGCCACTATTAAAGCTGATAGCGAAGGAAACTTTGAATTCGGGAAAAGAGGAAGAGGAAGATACATTAAAAAAGGCGTGAACTACACGATTGAATTCGAACATGAAAAAGACGGTAAATTTTGGTTGAAGAAGAAATCGAAGAGAAGCACAATGAATAAAGACTTGTGTAACGAAGTATTCTACGAAGATATTCAACTATTATGTGCAATTGGATGTAAACCAATCGTAATGCCAGAAGTACAATATATTTACGCTAAAAAAGATCTTTTGATAAATAGCGAAGTTAACTCTGCTGATTCATTATTGTTCTTATATAATGTTATGATTGATAACCCAACCATAAGAGTTCAATTAGAAGCACACACAGATTGTAGAGGTAAAGATGATGCAAACATGAGACTTTCGCAGGCAAGAGCTCAAACTTGTGTAGATTATTTAATATCTAAAGGAATTGATAGAAGTAGATTGGTAGCAAGAGGTTTTGGAGAATCTCAACCAAGAGTTATTACTGAAAATGGAGCAGAAAAAACTTTAGGATGTGATATGATTACAAGTCTCAAATCTAGTAACCCTGCAATGTTCGAAAAATATCACCAATTAAATAGAAGGACTACATTCTCTGTGATTGTTGACCCGAATAAAGAAAAAAAGTAGAGAAATAAACACAATTTTAAAGCATCCCGAAGATAATTCGGGATGCTTTTTTATTTATATATACTCAAGGATTAGAATATATGAATTATGGTTACTTTTGTAGAATAGTAAAACAAACGAAAAGAATAAAATGTCTGACGTAAAATATAACCAAAGAGGAGTTTCTGCTGGAAAAGAAGATGTACACGCAGCAATCAAAAACATTGACAAAGGTGTTTTTCCAAATGCTTTTTGCAAAGTAGTTCCCGATTACTTGGGGAATGATGAGGATTATTGCATTGTGATGCACGCAGATGGTGCTGGAACAAAATCTGCTTTGGCTTATATGTATTGGAAAGAAACAGGAGATGTTTCCGTCTGGAAAGGAATTGCACAAGATGCACTAATCATGAATATTGATGATTTATTGTGCATTGGAGCAACTGACAATATTTTACTTTCTTCTACCATTGGTAGAAACAAAAACCTGATAACTGGAGAAGTTCTATCTGCAATAATCAATGGAACAGAAGAATTATTAGTTGACCTAAAAAAATGGGGAGTGAATATATACTCAACAGGAGGAGAAACAGCTGATGTTGGAGATTTGGTGAGAACAATTATTGTAGATTCTACGGTTACTTGCCGAATGAAAAAATCAGATGTAATTGAAAACAACCTTGTTCCAGGAAATGTAATTGTTGGTTTATCCTCATCTGGACAAGCAAACTACGAAAAAGAATATAACGGAGGAATGGGAAGTAATGGATTAACTTCTGCTCGTCATGATGTGTTTAATAAATACCTAGCTGATAAGTTTCCCGAGAGTTTTGATCCAGCCGTACCAAGCGATTTAGTTTATGTAGGAAGTAAAAAATTAACCGATTCTGTAGACGGAAGTCCAATTGATGCAGGGAAATTAGTGCTATCCCCTACTCGAACTTACGCTCCAATTATCAAAAAAATATTGGACACGCACAGAAGCCAAATCAATGGAATGATTCATTGCAGTGGTGGAGCACAAACCAAGGTATTACACTTTTGTGACAATGTGCATGTGGTGAAAGATAATATGTTTGAATTACCTCCTCTTTTCAAGCTAATCCAAGCCGAATCTGGAACAAGTTGGGAAGAAATGTATAAAGTATTCAATATGGGGCACAGAATGGAAATTTACGTTCCCGAGGAGATAGCTAAGTCTATTATTGATATTTCAACTTCGTTTGGAGTGGATGCGCAAATAGTGGGGAGAGTAGAAGAATTGAAATCTACCGAGCACTCAAAACAATTGACTATAAATTCTGAGTTTGGGGAGTTTGTTTATAATAAATAGTTCTAGAGTGTATTGAAAAGGTTCTCGATACAATTTTTGATTGAAAAAATCAAAAATCACTCGAACTGACAAAAAGATAAAAAAATGAATTAGTAATCGAGTCTTAAGACGGATGACTAACGACTAAATACTAAAAAAAAATGTCTAACATAATAGGAAAATTAGAGCTCATAAAGGAAAGATGGGAAGAAGTAGGAAAGAAAATAATTGATCCTGAGATTATTTCTGACATGAAACAGTACGTGAAACTTACCAAAGAATACAAAGATTTGGAAGTTGTAGTGCAAGCTTTGGACAAATTAAAAAGTTTGAACTCAAACATTGAAGGAAACAGAGAAATTATAAAAACTGAAACAGACCCTGATTTTGTGGAGATGGCAAAAGAAGAATTATCTCAAAACGAAAAAGACCTTGAAGTATTGAATGAAGAAATAAAAGTTCTTTTGATACCAAAAGATCCTGAGGACTCTAAAAATGTGGTAGTAGAAATCAGAGCTGGAGCAGGTGGAGATGAAGCGAGTATTTTTGCAGGAGATTTGTACAGAATGTACACCAAATACGCTTCGAGCAAAGGCTGGCAAACCGAAATTGTAGATACTGCAGACGGAACAAATGGAGGATTTAAAGAAGTTATTTTTGAAATAAACGGAGCAGATGTTTATGGAGAAATGAAATACGAATCAGGTGTTCACAGGGTACAAAGAGTACCACAAACAGAAACTCAAGGAAGAGTGCATACTTCGGCAGCTTCGGTAATTGTATTGCCAGAAGCGGAAGAATTTGATATTGAAATTAAAAAAGCCGACTTGAGGGTAGATTCTTATTGCTCATCAGGACCTGGAGGACAATCAGTAAATACAACTTACTCTGCAATTCGATTGACTCACATCCCAACTGGAGTTGTGGCTCAGTGTCAGGATCAGAAATCTAAACTGAAGAACTACGACAAAGCATTATCTGTTTTGAGGTCAAGAGTTTATGAAATTGAATTACAAAAGAAATTGGCAAATGATGCTTCTACAAGAAAATCATTGGTTTCTTCGAGTGATAGATCGGCAAAAATTAGAACATACAACTACGCACAAGGTAGAGTTACAGACCACAGAATAAACTTGACTTTATACAATTTGTCTAACATTATAGATGGAGATATTGCTGATATTTCTGAAGCTTTGAAAATGGCTGATACAGCTGAAAGAATGCAGGAAGGAGCGGAAGCATAGTTCTCGATACTTTTTGTCCCGAGAAAAACGGAACAAAACACTCGAACTGACAAGGATCTTTTGTCAGTTCGAGTGATTTCGATTTTTATAATCGAAATTGTATCGAGAACAAACGTCATCAAAACTAAAGACTGAAAGAAAATGAACTACCAAGAATTAGTAACCCAAATAAAAACCAAAAAATCTTTCTTATGTGTTGGATTGGATACAGATTTGGCTAAAATTCCTTCTCATTTATTACAAATGGAAGATCCAATTTTTGAATTCAACAAACAAATAATTGATGCTACCAAAGATTATTGTGTAGCTTACAAACCTAATATTGCATTTTATGAAATGTTGGGAGAGAAAGGATGGGCAAGTCTCCAAAAAACAATTGATTACATTCCTAAAACACACTTTACTATTGCTGATGCAAAAAGAGGTGACATTGGCAATACCAGCTTGTATTATGCCAATACTTTTTTCGATACGTATAATTTTGATTCAGTAACAGTTGCGCCTTATATGGGAAGCGACTCGGTAATTCCTTATTTGCAGCACAAAGATAAATGGGCAATTCTATTGGCTTTGACTTCGAATAAAGGAGCAGATGATTTTGAATTGCAAAAACTAGAAAGTGGAGAATATGTGTTTGAGAAAGTACTTTCTACTTCCAAAGAATGGGGAAACGAGCAAAACATGATGTATGTGGTCGGAGCAACTCGCCCAGAAATGTTGGCTGAAATTCGCAAAATTGTTCCTAATCATTTCTTGTTAGTTCCTGGAGTTGGTGCTCAAGGAGGAAGTTTATCTGAAGTTGTAAAATACGGAATGACTGACGATTGCGGCTTGCTTGTAAACTCTTCAAGAGGAATTATTTACGCAGGAAACGGAATTGATTTTGCTGCAAAAGCGGGTGAAAAAGCAAAAGCAATTCAAGAAGAAATGGCAAGTTTAATGTCTTAAAATTTAAGAGCTATGAATATTATTTTATTTGATGGAATCTACCACAAAAACTTACTTCCATTAACCTACACTCGCCCAGTTTGTGAGTTGAGAATTGGAATCTTAACCATAAAAGAAAAATGGGAACAGTACATAGAAAATCCTATTCAAGTCAAAACTCAAGATTATTTAGCCAAAAAATTTGGTTCTCCCAGTGAAGAAAATTCGATAGGAATTAATGGATCTATTCTACCTTCGGATGATTTAATGAGTAGTTTATTAGAGTTGAAAAACAAACAAATCTTAACTTCCAAAGGAAAAGTAATAGCGATAAATCCTCTGCCACTAAATTCAGCAAATATTGAAGAAGAATTAGCTGAATACAAAATGGTAGAAACTAAAGCCAATTTTCTTCAAGTAGAAAATGTTTGGGATTTATTCAAATTAAATGACGAAGCAATCAGAGCAGATATTGAATTATTTAAATCTGAAAAAAACTTTGTAACTCCTTCAGAAACAAATCAAATTCTTGGAGATGACATTTTTATTGAAGAAGGAGCAAAAGTGGAATGTGCTATTTTGAACACAACCTCTGGTCCAATTTATATTGCCAAAGGAGCTGAAGTAATGGAAGGAAGTATTCTTCGTGGGCCAATTGCTGTGTGTGAAAATGGAGTAGTAAAAATGGGTGCAAAGATTTATGGAGCAACTACTATTGGCCCTTATTCCAAAGTAGGTGGTGAAGTGAATAATTGTATGATTCAAGGATATTCCAACAAAGGTCATGATGGATTTTTAGGGAACGCAGTACTTGGAGAATGGTGTAATTTGGGTGCTGACACCAATAACTCAAACCTAAAAAACAATTACCAATCGGTTGATATTTACAATTATAACGAAGAAAAATACGTAGACACTGAACTCCAATTTTGCGGATTGATAATGGGAGATCATTCCAAATCTGCCATTAATACCATGTTCAATACTGGAACGGTTGTAGGAGTGAGTGCTAATATTTATGGAGCCGATTTTCCTTCAAAATTCATCCCATCTTATTCTTGGGGAGGAAGAAAACCTTTAGAGTATAAATTTGACAAAGCAATGGACACTGCCAAAAGAGTGATGGATAGAAGAAGCATTGCCTTGACAGAAGATGATTTGGAGATCTTGAAACATGTGTATGACGACAGTCAAAAATTCAGGAAGTAGTTGTAACTTTTGTTATCTTTCATGAACCAAATTGTATTCCATCATGTTAAAAAAAGTGCTCTCCACAGTCTCTACGATTCTCTTTCTCACGTTTCATTTATTGTCTCAAGATTTTTACTCGCGACTTGAACAGCCTTTACCTCAAGGCATTGCAAACAATGCGGTTTCAGGCGGTATGCTAAATGGAATTCCTCATGTATTTTCCTTTACAGGAATTGATTCACGCAAGAACTACACTGGAATTGGACTAAAAGCCTTTCGATACAACACTCAAACTCAAATTTGGGATACAATACCAGATTTACCTGACACCAGAGGCAAAATTGCAGCAGGAGCAAGCACAATTGATAGCATCATATATATAATTGGGGGCTATCATGTAGACCGAAGAGGAAATGAAGTCTCCTCAAATAAAGTTCATAGGTACAACATCAACACTAATTCTTATTTAACTAATGGAGCAGACATTCCTGTGCCCATTGACGATCACGTGCAAGCTGTTTGGCGAGACAGTTTAATCTTTGTTGTGACTGGATGGAGCAATTCAGGCAATGTACCGAATGTTCAAATATATAACCCTGCAAACAACATTTGGACCTCTGGAACTCCAACTCCCAATACTAACAATTTTAAATCATTTGGGGCTTCGGGAGCCATCAAAGGGAATTCCATTTATTATTTCGGAGGCGCGAGTGGTGCTTCTGGCTTTGATTGCCAAAACAGACTGCGAGTAGGCGAAATAGACCCATTAAACCCAACTTCTATCTCATGGAGCGACTCTGTTCTAAATCCTAATCTTTATTGCTACCGTGCAGCCTGTGTCTCAACTCCTGCAGGAATTAACTGGCTAGGAGGCTCTTCTATCACTTATAACTATAACGGCATAGCTTATAATGGTTCTGGTGGGGTTTCCACTACGAATCAAAACATTTATTACAATCCTCAGGACTCTACAATCAGTAAGAAATACATTTACGGAGATTCTTTACCAATGGACATCAGAGGAATAGCCGATTTCGGCAATACCAAATATATTGTTGGAGGAATGACAAATCCACAGCAAGTTACCAATAAAGTCTGGAAATTAGATTTTGAATTGGTCGGTATCAATGAAAATAAAAGCGACTTAAATTTCTCTATATTCCCAAACCCAAGTATAGATTATGTTACAATTTTAAATTCAACAAAGGATAATTATATAATTTCAATCTATTCAATTTCAGGTAAATTAATAAAAAGTTTAAATACCTCCGCTCATAAAATATTGTTGAATGTTCAGGAACTGCACAAAGGAATTTATCTTTTCAAGATTAGCAGTAAAAACAAAATAATCACTAAAAAAATTACAATCTTATAAAAAAGGCAAAAAATACAGCTTAATATTATTTGAACTAAAATTTATTCCTATATTTGCAGTCCGATAAAAAACCAATATTATGAAAATCAGAGTAGCAAAAAAAATAGTTAAAAACCAAGATGCGTTAAACTATAACAAAGGTCAAGTAGAAAAAGCAGTGAAAGTTGTAGCAAAATACAGCAAGAATGCTCCAAAATAATTTTTAGTTCACATTGAACTTATAAAAAACCATCAACTAAGTTGATGGTTTTTTTTGTGCCCTATTTTTTCGCAAACAAACACGCTAATGAGAGAAACTGTAAAATGTTGATGTGGTCTCTTAACCAATACTAAGTGTAGGGTTTTGCTTTACAAAAAGTAATATTCAATAGTTTGAAAATAAAATGAATAATATTCCAAAAAACAAAAAAGTCCAATCATATAAATGATTGGACTTTTTTCTTAGTAGCGGGAGCCAGACTCGAACTGACGACCTTTGGGTTATGAGCCCAACGAGCTACCAACTGCTCTATCCCGCGAT
>JBDMYC010000148.1:0-5505 GCA_039770535.1 Flavobacteriales bacterium | reverse complement strand
TGTTGTCTCCCAATTGTCCGTTCCCATTAAAACCCCAAGAAAAAATACTTCCGTCTGTTTTTATTGCTGTAGAAAACTGATAACCTGCAGAAATTGACTGCCAGTTTGTTGCTGCAGTAATCTGAACAGGGCTTGGTTTGTTGAAGTTTGTCGTGTCGCCTACTTGTCCTTCTCCATTGTAACCCCACGACCACAAGGTTCCATTGTTTTTGAGTCCCATCACATGCAAACCTCCACAGGAAATCTGCTTCCAAGTGTTGTCTGTTCCTACCTGAATTAGCACTGAAGTATCAGCACCAGCTGCTCCAATTCCCAATTGCCCATGAAAATTTAGACCACAAACCCATAAGGTTCCATTGTTTTTGATAGCAAAACTATTTGCAAGTCCTGCATCTATCGATTTCCAGTCGCTATCTGTTCCAATTTGAACAGGAACATCTTCCTGCAATAAACTCCCAGTTCCCAGTTGTCCGTTTCCATTGAATCCCCAAGTCCAGAGTGTTCCATTATTTTTGATTCCCAGAGAGTGAAAGGAACCCGCAGAAATTGCTCTCCATTTGGAATTTGTATCTATCAGATAAGGACTCGTGCTAGATGGTGTTGCTAGGTTATTTCCTAGTTGACCATTTGTGTTAACACCCCAAGAGAACAAAGCACTATCACTCCTCAAAGCAATAGAAAATTCTGTTCCACATTCTACTTGCAACCAATTTTGTTGGGCGTAGCTGTTTATATATAATAGTATGGTAGAAATGAAGATTGATATTCTTTTCATAGGATCAATTGTTTGACGGTTAAGTATTAAAGATACTATTTTTTAGATTTTTGGAAGAAACTAATTTCAAAAAAAAATCCCAACTGCACTCTGCAATTGGGATTTTTAAATTATTGTTGTTAATGACTTATTTCTCGTCAGTTACTTCTTCAAAGTCAACATCAGTTACTTCTTCGTCACCTTCAGTTGCGTCTGCTCCTCCTTCTGGTTGAGCTCCAGCTTCATCTTGTGCTGCATACATTTCTTGACTAGCTGCTTGGAAAACCGTATTTAGTTTTTCAATTCCTGCTTTCATTGCATCAATATCAGCAGATTCATGAGCAGCTTTCAATTCTACTAATGCTTCTTCAATTGGTGCTTTTTTGTCAGCTGGAATTTTATCTCCATATTCTTCAAGTTGTTTTTCCGTTTGGAAAATCAAACTATCTGCTTGGTTCACTGTTTCAGCAGTTTCTTTTTTCTTGTTGTCTTCGTCAGCATTTGCTTCTGCTTCTTGCTTCATTTTTTCGATATCTGCATCACTCAATCCAGAAGATGCTTCAATTCTAATGTTTTGCTCTTTTCCAGTAGCTTTATCTTTTGCTGATACATTGATGATTCCGTTTGCATCAATATCAAAGATTACCTCAATTTGTGGTTCTCCTCTTCTTGCTGGTGGAATATCTGTCAACTGAAATCTTCCTAGCGTTCTGTTGTCAGCCGCCATTGGTCTTTCTCCTTGCAATACATGAATATCTACTGCTGGTTGGTTGTCTGCTGCTGTTGAGAATACCTGAGATTTTTTTGTTGGAATAGTCGTGTTTGCTTCGATTAATCTTGTCAATACACCTCCCATTGTTTCAATCCCAAGGGATAGTGGAGTTACATCTAGTAACAATACATCTTTTACTTCTCCTGTAAGAACTCCTCCTTGAATAGCTGCTCCAATTGCAACAACCTCATCAGGATTTACTCCTTTGCTCGCTTCTTTACCAAAGTATTTTTTTACTGCATCTTGCACAGCAGGTATTCTTGTAGAACCTCCAACCAAGATCACTTCATCAATATCACTGTTAGATAATCCTGCAGCTTTCATTGCAGTTCTACATGGCTCAATTGTTCTTTTTACCAAATCATCAATCAATTGCTCAAATTGTGCTCTAGTTAGTGTTCTTACCAAGTGTTTTGGTATTCCATTTACTGGCATGATATAAGGCAAGTTAATTTCCGAAGAAGTTGTGCTCGATAATTCAATCTTCGCTTTTTCAGCCGCTTCTTTCAATCTTTGCAATGCCATAGGATCTTCTCTCAAGTCAATTCCTTCGTCATTTTTGAATTCGTCTGCCAACCAATCGATAATTTTTTGATCTACGTCATCTCCACCTAAGTGAGTATCTCCGTCTGTAGAAAGTACTTCAAATACTCCGTCTCCTAATTCAAGGATAGAAACATCATGCGTTCCTCCACCAAAATCAAATACTACTACCTTTTGGTCTACATCTTTTTTGTCCAATCCGTATGCAAGTGCTGCTGCAGTTGGCTCATTTATAATTCTTTTGATAGTTAATCCAGCAATTTCTCCAGCTTCTTTAGTCGCTTGTCTTTGCGAATCGTTAAAGTAAGCAGGTACTGTAACAACAGCTTCAGAAACAGAAGTTCCTAAATAATCTTCAGCAGTTTTCTTCATTTTTTGAAGAACCATTGCAGAAATTTCTTGTGGTGTATATAACCTATCGTCAATTTTTACTCTTGGTGTATTGTTGTCTCCTTTTACTACTTCGTAAGGAACTCTTCCAATTTCTTTTTTACACTCATCAAATTTATTTCCCATAAATCTTTTGATCGAAAAGATTGTTTTTGTTGGGTTTGTGATAGCTTGTCTTTTTGCAGGATCTCCTACTTTTCTTTCTCCTCCTTCAACAAAAGCAACCACAGATGGTGTAGTTCTTTTACCTTCGCTATTAGGAATTACTACTGGCTCATTTCCTTCCATTACTGAAACACATGAGTTAGTCGTTCCTAAATCTATTCCTATTATTTTGCTCATATTATATTGTATTGTTTTTTTTAAATATTTTACAAATACTCTTATTCAATCTTTGTGCCACTAGAAATTTTATGACATTATTGTGACAGAGCAGTAAAATTGGGCGTGTCAGGAGGACATTTTGGCAGAAATTTGGAAGCTCGGAGAAAGAAGTTTGAAGTTTTTTAACTTCCTCCCTTGAGAAAAGAGGATTGTACTCTTGCAGACCAAACGATAGTGTTGGTAAATAAGGTGGGTGATTTGCAGATGAAAAGTAACTTCCCTAACCCTTTTCCAGGAGGGAATAAAAAAGAATTATTTTTGTAAAATGTCTTCTCCTAAAGCTTGATCCAAAATTTTTTCCTTTTTTACTCGACATAAAAAACACCTTCTAAATCTTGCATCCTTTATTACGGGAATGGCACCTCTCATACTTTGAGTTGTAATTCCATTAATTGTATCTGGGTTCATATAAATTGTATCTATAATTCCTTTAATAATTACTTTTTTATTTAAATAATAATCCGACCATTTTTCATTTTGAAGGAAAACAACTTTGTTATTTTTGGTTATAACCATAGCACTGTATTTAGCATCTAATGCTACTCCAACAAGGCGAACATTTTTGTTTGCTGAACAGCTATACATGATTAGAAGAATAAGAATATATGTAAAAGGTGCTCTCATTATCAATTGTTAATTATCCATTGTCAATTAAAAAAGAACTCAACCCTTCCTCACAAAATTCATAACCTTCAGCTTGTCCACCAAATTTCTCTAAAGATTTTAAAACATTAGATCGGTTACTTTCTTCAGCATAAAAAATCATAAAACCACCTCCGCCAGCTCCAGATATTTTTCCACCTGTAGCACCAGCATTTATGGCTGTAGAATAAATATCATCTATCAATTCATTCGTGATTCCGTCAGCCATTTGCTTTTTGTTCTCCCAACTCGTAGATAATATTTCGCCAATTTTATGCAATTCCTCATTTAGTAAAGCTTCTTTCATCAAGAAAGCTTGCTCTTTCACCAAATGCATTGCTTGTAGAGGTTTCTCTTGTTTTGTTTTGGCATTATTGGCTTGGGTTTCAATAATTTTTGCCGATTGTCTTCTTGTTTCTGTGTAATAAAGAATTAAGTTTCCTTGCAGTTCGTTTAGTAACTCTTCTTTTATCGATAATGGATTCACAACTACTGTGTTGTTCTTATTAAACTCCATAAAGTTTACTCCGCCAAAAGTAGCTGCATATTGGTCTTGTTTTCCGCCAGCCATTTTCAAGTCTACTCGCTCAATGTCACAAGCTAATTGTGCAATTTTGTATTTATCAAGAGAAATATTGAGCCATTTTAAAAACGCTCCCAAAACAGAAACGACTAGAGTAGAGGAGGTCCCCAATCCCGATCCCGAAGAAACATCCATTTTGGTAATTAGCTCAAACGATAATTTTTCTTTGGTAAATTGTTTTACAATTCGGTTGTAAACTCCCACTTGTAAATCCAAGCCTCCGTTTGTAGGAAGCTTTTCTGCCGAATCAAAAACGAGTTCTTCGTTTGTATTTTCTGAACGGATAATGATTTTACCATCCGTTCGGGGGATAATTGTTGTGTGTGCAAAAAGACTGATTGTCGCATTTAGAATTGCACCACCATGTTGGTCGGAGTAGGGACTTACATCCGTTCCGCCACCAGCTAAACCAATTCTAAAAGGTGCTTTGCTTACTATTCTCATTGTTTGTATTTCAGCTTCTGTATACCTAAACTATGAAAACTCAGCTATATTTCTTTTTCTATTGAATAATTATTTCTTAGCGGGGAGTTACGGCCAATTAACTCTGCAATGAATCCTGCTAGGAATAATTGTGTTCCAATTATCATGGCAAACAATGCAATATGAAACCAGGTATTGTCTGCTAGCAGAGTAGCTTCTGTATTAAAAAATAATTTTTCTATTCCGAGCCAAAATGTTAATCCGAAGCCTAGGATAAAAAATAATGTTCCAATTAGGCCAAAAAAGTGCATGGGTTTTTTTCCAAATTTTGTGATGAATGTAATCGTAAATAAATCTAAAAATCCGTTTACAAATCTGTTTAATCCAAATTTAGAAACTCCATATTTTCTCTCTTGGTGTTGCACTACTTTTTCACCAATCTTATCGAATCCAGCTCCTTTTGCAATTACAGGGATATACCTGTGCATTTCTCCAAAAATTTCAATAGAACGAACCACATCTCCTTTGTAAGCTTTTAGACCACAATTCATGTCGTGCAGTTTTATTCCGCTAAAAATTCGCGTAACTCCATTGTATAATTTTGTAGGTATTGTTTTAGATAATGGATCGTGTCTTTCTTTTTTCCATCCAGATACTACATCATAATCTTCTTCTGTTATCATGGCGTATAATTCCGGAATTTCGTCTGGGCTGTCTTGCAAATCAGCATCCATAGTAATAACTACATTTCCTTTAGTGGCATGAAATCCTGTGTTTAATGCAGCAGATTTCCCGTAATTTCTTCTGAATTTTATTCCTCGCACTGCAGGGTATTTTTCTTTCAGTTCTTCCACAATTTCCCACGACCTGTCCTTACTGCCGTCATCAATTAAGATGGCTTCGTAGGAGAAACTATTCCCTCCGCATACTCTGTCTATCCAAGCTAGTAATTCTGGCAAAGATTCTTCCTCATTGAAAAGAGGGACAACTATAGATATATCTAAATTTGATGTA
>JBDMYC010000147.1:0-7005 GCA_039770535.1 Flavobacteriales bacterium | reverse complement strand
TGTATCACCCATACAAAACTTACACAGTTACTGTAGATAGTTCGATTTCTAATTTGTCACAATTTGCTATTCAAAACGGAACAAATTATGCGACTATGAGAGCTCTTAATCCTTGGGTAAGATCTTATGAATTGCCTAATAATAGTGATAAAACTTATCGCTTTAAATTCCCAAGTGGCAACTTTCATGTAGAAGAATTTGTGGAAGAAAAGATGCAAGGAAAAGAGGAGATCGAGGGAGAACTAGAAGAATTAACGGATTCGATTGTGGAGCTAAAAAAAGTAATTGATTCTTTGAAAAAGAAAGACACATTACAAGAAAAAACTGTGATAAAATAAATGGAGAACCAAACAGAATTCCTAGAAGTATACGGAGCAAGAGTGCACAATCTTAAAAACATTGATGTAAAAATACCCAGAGATAAACTTGTTGTAATCACAGGATTGAGTGGGAGTGGAAAATCATCTTTGGCTTTCCAGACAATTTATGCCGAAGGGCAAAGAAGATATATAGAGACTTTTTCTTCTTATGCACGTCAGTTTTTGGGTAACCTAGAAAGACCTGACGTAGATAAAATTACGGGATTGAGTCCTGTAATTGCTATCGAGCAGAAAACAGTGAACAAAAACCCACGTTCTACAGTTGGAACAATTACAGAAATTTATGATTTTTTGAGGTTGTTTTTCTCAAGAGTTGGAGAGGGCTATTCTTACGAAACGGGTGAGAAAATGGTGAAATATACTTCTGATCAGATTGTTGAGAAAATACTGGAAGAGAATGCAGGAAAGAAAGTGATGTTACTTTCGCCCATTGTGAGGGGTAGAAAAGGACACTACAAAGAGCTTTTTGTAAAAATTAAAAGGCAAGGATTCATCCGTGCAAAAGTAGACGGTAAGATTATTGATTTGATTGATGAGGTGAAGCTTGACCGATACAAAATGCACGATATTGATATTGTGGTGGATAGGTTAGAAGTAAATGCTGAGAATGAAAATAGACTAAAGCAATCGCTAGAGGTTGCGTTCAAATTCGGGAAGGGAACTCTTTCGGTTCAGAATTTTGATACCGGAGATTTGAAGTTTTTTAGTAAATCACTCATGTGCCCAACAACAGGAATTGCATACGAAGAGCCAGAACCCAATTTCTTTTCGTTCAACTCGCCTTACGGAGCCTGTCAGAGTTGTAGAGGACTTGGTACGGTATTGGAAATCGACATCAAAAAAATAATCCCAGACGATAAGTTATCAGTAAAAAAAGGAGCGTTTTCTCCACTTGGTAAATACAGCCAGAATTGGATTTTTAGACAAGTAGAAGCCTTGTTAGAAATGGAAGGTTACACAGTAAACACCCCATTGAAAGAAGTTTCTGACGAAGCGATAAATGAAATTCTTTACGGAACTAACAAGCAATTTAAACTGAAAAATCAATCAGGAATTATTGAAAATTCTTCGGGTTTTGAAGGTATTATTAATTTCATTTCGAGGTATAAAGAAGATTCTTCCAGTTCTATGCAAAACTGGGCTAAATCATTTATGAATAGAACCAATTGTTCTTCTTGTGAAGGAACAAGGTTAAAAAAAGAAGCACTTTATTTTAAAATAAATGAGAAAAACATCTTCGAATTGGCGGATATGGATATTTCTGATTTAGTGATTTGGTTGGAAGACATTGAAAAGCATTTGACCAAAAACCAATTGAAAATTGGAAAGGAAATCATAAAAGAAATTAGAACAAGATCAAGTTTCTTGATGGAAGTTGGTTTGGGATATTTGACCATAAATCGAAGTTCTGCAACACTATCTGGTGGTGAAGCACAAAGAATAAGATTGGCAACACAAATTGGGACAGAACTTACAGGAGTTCTTTATATTTTGGATGAACCAAGTATTGGATTACACCAAAGAGATAACGACCGATTGATAAATTCACTCAAGAAATTGAGAGATGTTGGGAACTCAATTATTGTGGTGGAGCACGACAAAGATATAATGATGGAGTGCGATTATTTAATCGATATTGGACCTGGGGCAGGAGTGAAAGGAGGGGAGATTTTGATTGCAACTGAACCTAGCAATTTGGATAAAGTTTCTTCCAGCACGGTAGATTATTTGAAAGAAACAAAAAACATTGAAATACCAGCTGTAAGAAGAACAAACAAAGAGAATTATTTAACTCTCGAAAAGGCATCAGGAAATAACTTGAAAGATGTTACGATTAAGATTCCATTGAAAAATATGGTGTGTGTAACAGGAGTTTCAGGAAGTGGAAAATCGAGTTTGATAAACCAAACGCTTTATCCAATCTTGAATAAATTTATTTATAACGGAGTGAAAAAACCTTTGCCTTATAAAAAGATAAAAGGATTAGAAAACATAGATAAAGTTATCGAAATTGACCAGTCTCCAATTGGAAGAACGCCAAGATCTAATCCTGCAACTTACACCCAAGTTTTTGGTGAAATTCGTTCGCTTTTTGCTGAAATGAACGAAGCCAAAATAAGAGGATATAAGCCAGGAAGATTTTCGTTTAACGTAAAGGGAGGAAGATGCGAAGAATGTAGAGGAGGAGGTGTAAAAACAATTGAAATGAACTTCTTGCCAGATGTTCACGTGCAATGTGATGTATGTAACGGAAAACGGTACAACAGAGAAACGCTTGAGGTAAAATACAGAGGAAAATCGATTAATGATGTATTGTCAATGTCGATTGAAACTGCAGTAGATTTTTTCAAAAACATACCCAAAATTCATAGAAAACTAGAGACCCTTTTATCTGTAGGGTTAGGATATTTAACTTTGGGTCAGCCCTCTACAACCTTGAGTGGGGGAGAAGCACAAAGGGTAAAACTAGCTACCGAATTATCTAAAAAAGATACTGGAAATACGTTTTACATTTTGGATGAACCCACAACTGGACTTCACTTTGAAGATATTCAGTTGTTATTAAATGTATTGAACAGATTAGTAGATAATGGAAATACAGTCTTGGTTATTGAGCACAATATGGACATCATAAAATCTGCCGACCACATAATAGACATTGGTCCTGAAGGGGGTAGTAAAGGAGGTGAATTACTATTTGCAGGAACGCCAGAGGATTTGGTGAAAGAAAAAAGAAGTCATACTGGGAAGTACTTGAAGAAGGAATTGAAATAGTTTGAAGTTTTAAGACTGAAGCACAAAGACAGAAGTGCAAAAAAAAATGCGATTCGTTAGAATCGCATTTTTTTCTTAAAACTATTTCCCTCTGTTATTCCTGACTCCGATCAGGAATCTTAAAGCGAGAATGTTACAGTTTGAATTATTTTTACTATTTCAAATTCAATTTAAGCGATAATTCCTCCAATTGAGCATTATCTACATTAGCTGGAGCATCAATCATTACATCTCTACCGCTATTGTTTTTAGGGAAAGCGATATAATCTCTTATTGATTCAGAACCCCCAAAAATGGAACAAATTCTATCAAATCCGAAAGCAATTCCTCCGTGAGGTGGAGCTCCGTATTCAAAAGCACTCATCAAGAATCCAAACTGAGCCTCAGCTTCTTCTTTGGTGAATCCTAATAAATCAAACATTCTTGATTGTATGTCTCTGTCGTGAATTCTTATCGAACCACCACCAATTTCTACACCATTAATTACCAAATCATAAGCATTTGCTCTTACAGCTCCTGGGTTTGTATTCAATAATTCAAAATCTTCTTTTTTAGGAGAAGTAAACGGGTGATGCATAGCATGAAATCTCTCGCTATCTTCATCCCATTCCAAAAGTGGAAAATCAAGAACCCACAAAGGAGCAAATGTTTTTCCATCTCTCAATTCCATCATATCTCCCATATGAAGTCTCAAATCATTCATCTGAGATTGCACTTTTGCCGTAGCTCCAGACAATACCATAATCAAATCACCAGGTTTTGCATTACAAGCTTCAGCCCATTTAGCCAATTCTGTTTGGTCATAAAATTTATCAACTGAAGATTTGTAAGAACCATCTTCATTTACTCTGCAATAAATTAATCCCATAGCTCCCACTTGTGGAGTTTTTACGTAAGCTGTAATCTTATCAATTTGCTTTCTTGTTAAGGTATTTCCACCTTCCACATTTATTGCAATAATGTCTTCGGCTTCGTCAAATATTTTGAAATTTTTTCCTTTTACCAATTCAGTAATGTAATTGAATTTCATTCCAAAACGAATGTCTGGCTTATCCGAACCGTAGTTCAACATAGCATCTGCATAAGTCATTCTCGCTACTTCTGGAAGTTCAACATTCATCACTTCAGAAAATAGATTTTTAATCAATCCTTCAAAAGTTTGTAAAATATCTTCTTGCTCCACAAAAGCCATTTCGCAATCAATTTGCGTAAACTCAGGTTGTCTGTCTGCTCTCAAATCTTCGTCACGGAAACATTTCACAATTTGGAAATATCGGTCGTAACCACTCACCATCAATAGTTGCTTAAATGTCTGTGGAGATTGTGGCAAAGCATAAAATTGCCCTTCGTTCATTCTACTAGGAACTACAAAATCTCTAGCTCCTTCTGGCGTAGATTTTATCAAAAATGGAGTTTCAATCTCAAGAAATTCCATATTATTCATATAGTTTCTTGTAGCCAATCCTACCTTATGTCTCAATACCAAGTTGTCTTTCACAGGATTTCTTCTCAAATCCAAATAACGGTATTTCATTCTCAGTTCATCCCCACCATCCGTATTGTCTTCAATAGTAAAAGGAGGAGTTTTAGATTCGTTAAGAATATCTAATTTAATCACTTCAATCTCAATATCTCCCGTAGGAATATTCTTGTTTTTGCTACTTCTTTCTTTCACAACTCCAGTTACTTGAATCACAAATTCTCTTCCTAATTTACGAGCTTCTTCCACTAAAGAAGCGTTTACTTCCTCATTAAAAGCCAATTGAGTAATTCCATATCTGTCTCTCAAATCCACAAATGTCATTCCTCCCAAATCTCTCGATTTCTGAACCCAACCACAAAGCGTTATTTCTTTGTTTACATCTGCTATTCTTAATTCTCCGTTTCTGTGAGATCTATACATTATATGTGTGTTATTGAAATTTTGTACAAAGTTAATTAATCAATTACGAATTACGAATTGATAATTGCTAATAGTTGATTCAAATTGATAATCATTAATTATAGTTTGTCAGTTCGAATGGTTTTTTTGTTTTTTTCAAACAAAAAATTGTATCGAGAACCTTTATCAATTAAAGACAAGGAGTCCTCCCGCCATCTACTGGCAAATTAATTCCGTTTATATAGCTAGCCAAAGGTGAAGCCAAAAATGCTACAGCATTTGCAACCTCTTCAGGCTCAGCAATTCTTTTCATAGGTACTATGCTTTCCATACCTTTTTTAATATCTGCTACAGAATTTCCAGTTTTTTTTGCTTTAGCATCAAAAATCTCATTCAACCTTCCAGTATTTGTAGCTCCAGGTAATACATTATTTACGGTAATATTAAATTGCCCCAATTCGTTTGCCATAGTTTTTGACCAATTGGCAACAGCTCCTCTTATAGTGTTAGAAACTCCCAATCCATTTAATGGAGCCTTTACTGAAGTAGAAATAATATTAATAATTCTTCCGTATGGCTGATTCTTCATATTAGGAACTACTGCTTGTGTTAATTTGTGGTTAGCAATAAGGTGTTGGTTAAAGGTGTTTAGAAAAGCGACAGGGTCTGCCTCGGTAATTGGTCCGCCAGCTGGCCCACCAGTATTGTTCAATAAGATGTCAATCTTTTTATTTTTTAACTCTTCACAAACAGCATTCAAAGAATCTTCATTACTGAAATCAGCAACTAGGTATGAGTGAGATTGTCCGTGATTAGAGTCTAGTTTGGCTAGTGTTGCTTTTAGTTTTTCCTCATTTCTTGCCAGCAATATGATCGAAGCACCCATTTTACTCATTTCTATGGCAGATGCCATTCCTATTCCGCCAGTTCCTCCAGCAGTTAATGCTATTTTATTTCTTAAGTCCATTTCTCTTATTTTTTTTGTAAATGTAGTGAGACAAATCGGGAAATAAAATTCAATTTGGATCTTAACTCACTATTTTTTACTCTATAACTTATGTTAAAACCCTGTGAATTGTTTAATGAAAATTCACATAAGTTAAACGGTTGTATTTTTTTTCACAAATTGTATAAAAACATTGATAATAAATAAAAGTTTTACTACTTTCAGGACTTATATAAATCCTAAAACCTAAAATAATGAAGAAAATTTACTCAATGATGACACTGCTGAGTGTCTCTGTATTGATGCTTTTTAGTAGCAATATGTTTTCGCAAGATTACAGTGTGCGATTAACAAGCCAGACATTTTCGTCTCTGACACAGACGTTATCGTTTCCCGGGACTACTCCCAATGCAAATGGAGATGGAACTTTTACCTTAATCTACTATGATGGAGATTTAGATGGAACAGGTACTAACCTGGAAAATATAGGTATTACTGGTGAGACTGGACCTTCTATAGGTAACACTTTACCTACAGGACAATGTAGTGCTGTAAGGGATTCAGTACAAATTACAATTCCAATGGCAGATATTAATGCCTGGGCCTCAACAGGAGGTTCTATTGATATCTTATTGACAGCAACTAGTGCCGTTAACATAACATTGTGTACGGGAAGTTTAGCTGTAGATGCGCATTTAACTTATCCTGTAGCAACAGGACCAAATGATGCAGGCGCTTCAAGTATCACACCAACTATAATTTGTCCTGGTACGGATACTGTTAAGGTACAAGTAAATAACTACGGAACAAACCAAATTGATTCAGTTATGGTAAACTGGAGAAAAAATGGAACGTTACAAACTCCGATTCACCTTAAGACATTGTTAGATACTGCTGCTGGTACAGGAATTAGCTCTATTGTTGTTAGTCTTGGTGCTCACACGTTTACAGCTGGAGCAACTGAAGTATTTGAAGTTTGGACAACAATGCCAAACGGAGTAGTAGATACTTCTACATTAAAT
>JBDMYC010000146.1:0-3019 GCA_039770535.1 Flavobacteriales bacterium | reverse complement strand
TTGGACAAGATTTTTCGATAGAAAATTATTATAAAATTAATGGATTTGACTACATAGCACAAGTGGTTTTTGAGGATCATGAAGGAAATATCTGGATTGGAACAGACGGAAGTGGATTAGTGAAATTTACAAATAAAGAATTTCTTTATTACACAGAGCCAGAGGAATTAAACAGTGGTTTGATTATTTCTGTAGGAGAAGACGCAAAGGGAAACCTGTGGTTGGGATCTCTCAGAGAAGGAGTGAGTAGAATTAGTAATTCAGGTGATTTTACATTTTATGAAGCCCGAAAGACAAAACTCCCAAGTAATAATATTTGGACTAGCCTGCTGGACAAAAACGATAAGTTTTGGATGGGAACTTCTGAAGGCTTAACCTCTTTTGAAAACAATACCTTCATAACTTACACAGATAAAGATGGCCTGCCAGCAAAAAAAGTACAATCTCTTTTTCAAGAAGTAGAATCAGTAATGTGGGTCGGAACTAAGGGCGGAGTTGCATACTATAAGGACAATATTTTTCACTCGTTAGATTCTTTTCCTTATACAAATGTGCGAGCAATCACGGCTACTCAAGATGGTTATTATTGGTTTGGAACTAACCAAGGGTTAGTTGTTTATGATGGTTTTGAAGCTAATCTCATAGAAGATTCGTTATTGATGAATAACAAGGTCTTCTCTTTGGCAGCTTACGGCAATAAACTTTGGATAGGAACTATCAATGGATTGGTATATTATGACGGAAATAAATTCGAATTATTTGATTTCTCCAAAGAAAGTAGCCAATCCGTGATCAATTTTTTATTGATAGATGACGCAAAACACCTGTGGATTGGAACCAACAATGGAGTTTTTACGCTTAATGTAGATGCTTTCAATAAAGGAAATAAAGAGGTCAATTCGTACACCACCAACAATGGATTGATAGGTATGGAGACAAATTTGAACTCTATTTTTCAAGATTCCAAAAAGAATGTGTGGTTTGGGACAAGTGAAGGAATAAATGTTTTTAAAAGATCTACGAGTACAAAAAAAAGTGACCTCAAACCAGAAGTTAATTTGACAAATATCAAGTTGTTTTTTACCGAAAAAAACTACTTAGATTCTCTCCAAAAAGGAGAAATTAGAGCTTTTGGATACAAAAAAAATGCCTTTACATTTTACTACCATACCAATTACTACAAAGATCCGTCAAGTGTCCGCTATTCATATAAATTGCTGGGGGCAGAAGAGGATTGGTCGCCCATAGAAACAGTTAATTTCTCGAGGTATCCAAATCTAGCACATGGAGATTACGAATTCATGGTGAAATCTACGATTGACGGAGGTAAAACTTGGAGTGACATAGAAAAAGTTAGCTTCAAAATTAATCCACCTTACTGGCTAAATTTGTGGTTTCTTCTTTTGGTCTTACTTGTTTTTAGTTTACTTGTTTTTCTGCTGTTTTATAGAAGGCGAAAAACGATAAAAAAACAAAGGGAATTGGAATTGCTTAATTATAAAAACAAATTAGTAAAGCTTGAGCAACAATCCCTAAACTCGAGTATGAACAGGCATTTTATTTTTAATTCTCTCAATTCGATACAATTTTACATAAATAAAGAAGATAAGTTGTCCGCAAATCGGTACTTATCTAATTTTTCAAAATTGATAAGAAAAAACCTTGATAGTTCCACTAGCAAAGATAGTTTGATTCCACTCTCAGAGGAAATCGAGAGGCTGGGGTTATATTTGTCACTTGAGAATATGCGATTCAAAGAAAAATTCACTTATGAAATTGACTTAGATGAAAAAGTAGATGCTGAAATGACAAAAGTTCCGGGAATGTTTATGCAGCCATTCGTGGAGAATAGCATATGGCACGGGATTCTTCCAATGGAAAAATCAGGAAAAATTGACATAAAAATATATGCCAAAGACAACAAAACATATTTTGAGATTGTTGATAACGGAATAGGTATAGCTACAAGTATCAAAAACAAGTCAAAAGAAGAGAACGATCACTCCTCTCAGGGTATGAAAATTGCCACTAACAGAATTGAATTATTGCGAAAAGTAATAAACAAGGAAATTGCAATCCAAGGTCCAGAAGAAATTGTTGAAAATGGAAAAGTGAAAGGAACAAAAGTTCTTATCATTTTCTCATAATTAATGGAAAAAACACGCGCAATTTTTTCATCTTCAATAAAAAAGTAGCATCTTTATAACTCCAAATAAAATAGGTGCTTTTTAAGCAGCTAGAGTAAACAAAATTTACAATAAAATATGGACAATTTTTCTTTTCTAAGTAATGGAGATGTAAACGCATTCGAAGACCTTTACAAGAAATACAAACAAGACCCAAGTACAGTGGATACTGGTTGGGCGAGATTTTTTGAAGGATTTGATTTTCAAAAAGCAAACTACGAAGATTCGGAAGGCGACTTTTCAGGGTTGACAAACAAGGAGTTTAAAGTATTGGAATTAATAGAAGACTATCGTCAAAGAGGTCATTTATTTACCAAAACAAACCCAGTAAGAGAAAGAAGACAATATTCTCCAAATCTTGAAATTTCCAATTATGGTTTGGCCGAAGAGGACAGAAATACTGTTTTTCAAGCTGGAAGCACTACGGGGATTGGCCCAGCAACTTTGAATGAAATCATTGAGCATTTGGAGCAAACTTACTGCCAATCTATTGGTATTGAGTATCAATACATAAGGGCGCAAGATCGTTTGGAATGGTTGAGAAATAAAATAGAACTTAAAAACAGACCTCAATTTTCTGTTGAGGATAAAAAACATATTCTACATAAACTAAATCAGTCTTCTGAGTTTGAGAACTTCTTGCAAAAGAAATTTGTAGGACAAAAAAGATTCTCGATTGAAGGAGGTGAAGCACTTATTCCTGCATTGGATGCCATAATTGAAAAAGGGGCAGAAATGGGAATTAAAGAATTTGTGATGGGAATGGCTCACAGAGGAAGGTTGAATGTATTGGCTAATATTTTCAATAAGCCCATGGAGAAAATCTTCAGTGA
>JBDMYC010000145.1:0-5547 GCA_039770535.1 Flavobacteriales bacterium | reverse complement strand
TTCTCTTTATTTGCTGAAATTGTCTTATAACTTAATGTATCCACTTTGTATAGGTGTTAGTATTGTTCTTATTTTATGGACTGCAAAGGTAAAATAATTTTAATTTAGAACAAACTTTGATTAACATTTAATTGTGAAAAAGATTATTTACTTCAAAATTATCCTATTCAACTTATCCGAAATTGTTTTTTTAAGCTCGATAAACGTGAGTTGAGAAGTGAGCAAAGCCATCATTTCCTCTTCATCTGCAACACCTTTTAGCTTTTCTTGAATTTCTTGAATGCTGATTTCCACCTTTTTTAGTTGAAGCGCTAACACAGAATGCTCCAAAGCAAACTTTAGCTTCATGTCTTCTGTAGAAACATAGATTTTATGCTTTTCCTTCCAATTAAGACTCAATTCATACTTGTTGGAGCTGAGAGAGACTACAGATTCCACTACCTCAACATCTGTGTTCAGAAATAGTTTTTTTACATCAATCTCCATCTCTTCATGCACCCATTCAGAATAATGATTAAATATTTTTTGATACACTGGGTTATCAAATTTTATCTCGTCATTCTCTAAAGTATGTATTATGTAATCGGCTGTTGTTATAGTAACTTCTTCGTCTTTTCCTTCCTCATCTTTTTGATGAAAAACGACTTCTTCATTCCCATAATTGACCAACAATCGGATGATATCCATTTCCAAATAATCCAAACCTGCATCAAGCGAAATGCTGTTTTTTTGCTCTTCTTTGTATTCCACAACTGGAATCTCCTCTGTCTTATACTCACTACTTCTTCGCTCCGATTTGAAATTATTCCTCAGAATTTTATTCAATTCATTGTACAATGCTTTTTCAGAAATATCAAATCTTGTGGAACACTCTGTCATATAGATTGCGCGCTTCACTTCGTCACTAATTACTGCCACCGTGGCTAAGATCTCCTTCACCAATTCTGCTTTTTTTATCGGATCATTTTTTGCATCTTTTAGCAATAAATCACTTTTGAAACGAATAAAATCCTTTGCATTGGTCTCGATAAAATCCTCCAGTTCTGGCTTGCTCAATTTCTTGGCATAGGAGTCTGGATCTTCCCCATCTGGAAAAAGAACTACTTTTACGTTCAATCCTTCTTTCAGAATCATGTCAATCCCCCTGAAAGATGCCTTTATTCCAGCAACATCTCCATCAAACAAGATAGTGATGTTAGGCGTGTACCTTTGAATCAGTTTTATTTGCCCTTGAGTAAGTGAAGTACCAGATGAACTTACCACATTTTCTATTCCTCTTTGAGACATAGAAATTACATCTGTGTAGCCTTCAACTAGTAGACAAACATTATTTTTTACAATGGATTGCTTGGCATAGTATAGTCCATAAAGTACTTTACTTTTGTTGTAAAGTTCTGTTTCTGGCGAGTTGAAGTACTTAGCTGTTTTTTTATCGTTTGTCAGGATTCTTCCACCAAAAGCGATTACTCTTCCCGTAATGTTGTGAATGGGAAACATGACTCTTCCTTTAAAAAAATCAAATCTTTTGTTGGGTTCGCCTTTTGTAAGTCCGGCTTTTAACAAAAATTCTTCTTTGTAACCTGCCGCCAGTGCCGCAGAGGTGAAAGAATCCCATTTGCCGGGATTGTATCCCAATTGGAATTTTTCAATCGTTTCCAGACTATAACCTCTTTCCTTGAAATAGGACAAAGCAATTGATTTTCCCTCGTCTGTATTGAGTAATTGTTCTGCAAAGAATTTTTGAGCGTAAGAATTTACAATCTGCAGGGATTCTCTGCTCGATTGAGCTTGCAATTGCTCTTGAGTTTGATCCTTTTCTTCAATTTCAATGTTATACTTTTTGGCCAAATAACGCAAAGCCTCTGGATAAGACATTTGCTCGTGATCCATCATGAAATTGACAGAATTTCCTGCTTTTCCGCATCCAAAACATTTGTAAATTCCTTTGGTGGGCGACACTGTGAATGAAGGCGATTTTTCGTTATGAAACGGACAATTACCAATCATGTTAACTCCTCTTTTTTTGAGAGTAACATAATCCTGAATAACCTCCTCTACTCGAGCAGATTCAAATATTTGTGCTATGGTATCTTGTTGTATCATAAATTATCGGGATTACAAAGGTAATGAATTATGGTGGGAAATTTAACTAACATAATTTAGTCTTCTAACATATTCGAAACACAAGAATTTGTCATTCCCTCGGAGGAGGGAATCTTAACCCGAGAATTTTGCATGATGAATAAGATTCCTGCCTTCGCAGGAATGACATTTTTTATATTAATTTTCTTAATTTTAGCAATGAATCAAAATTTCAAAAAACTTCTTCCAGTCCTTGTAATCTGTTTTTTCGGAATTATATTTCATTACAACAACATGAACGATTATCCCTCGCACACGCACGCTTGGGCGCAAAGTGATCGGTTTGCAATCTCCAAAGGTTTTGTGAATAACGACCTCAACTTTTTTGAACCAGAAACTTATTTACTGAATCCACAATTTCCAGATTTCTGGGAAACTCCTCAAGAAAAAAGCATCACCTCAGTTGATTTCCCTATTCATGATTATCTCCCAGCAGTTTTTATGAAAATAACAGGAGTCGATTCTCCTTGGGTAGTGCGATTGTATAATTTACTGTACAGTTTTCTTGGACTTTTCTTTTTGTATAAATTGGCTTTATTTTACCTGAAAAACGAATTAAAAGCACTTTTTATCCTCGGTTTTGCTTCCACTTCTCCAGTTTTTATCTTCTATCAAAATAGTTTTCTTCCCACAATTCCCTCTCTGGCAAATGCAATTATTGGGATTTACTTTTATGCGAAATTCTCTGGAGACAATCGCAATAAAAATTTCAACTTAGCGATAATTTTCCTGACATTGGGGGCTTTGAGCCGAACTACCTTTTTGATTCCATTGATCGCCATTTTAGGAGTAGAATTTATTCAAATAATCAGAAAAAAATCTGTATTAAAACCTAAATTACTTCCTGTATTTTTATCCTTATTCTTATTTGTTGGATATTATTTCTACAATAAATACCTGCGCAATCTTTATGGCTCAAGCTTTTTGGATAGCTTGATGAATGCAGATAGTTTTGAGGCTTTCTTTTCAAAACTGATGCAATCAATTGACACGTGGAAAATGGACTATTTTTCAAGTGTTCATTATTTCATCTACCTCATTTTAATAGCAAGCGCAATTCTTCTTTCTTTGTTATTAAAAAGGAAAGTTAATCCCGAATTGAAAAAGTTTAGCTTTTTTCTCGGCATACTTTTTCTTGGAAACTTTCTTTTTTTAATCGCCATGGTGCATCAATTTATGGTGCATGATTATTATTTTTTAGATAGTTTTTATCTCCCTTCGATTCTTCTGCTCATTCCTTTGCTTTCCTTTTTGCCAACTTTTGAAACCTCAACAACTGTTGGAAAGATTAGCGTCATTGCAATGGCTTTGGTTATTGGATTTTTCATTACAAAACAAGGAGCGAAATCTCAGCAAAAACGCTACACATACAATTTTTGGGAAGATGACAAAGTAGTCGAGAACTATAAAATTGCCGACAAAGCTCTCACAGATTTAGGATTTGGAAAAGAGGAGAAAATTCTTGTTTTTGAATCTTTTGCACCTAATTTACCTCTTCTAGTATTGGACAGAAAAGGATTTGCAATCATGGCTAATAGAACCTCCACAATTGATAAAGCTTTGACTTGGGATTATGATGCGATTGTGATTCGAAACGAAGCTTTCGTAGCTAAAATTTTACCCGTTTATCCTGATATTTTGAATAAAATGACAAAAATATGGGGAAATGACAACATCATGATTTGCAAAAAAGGAAATAGCAAAAGTTCATTCAATTCCTTTTTTGATGTAGAAGAAAAAGAGCTGAAAATTCGATCTTCCACTCATATATTAGATTCTACAGCCAATCAATGGCTCAATCTTGATTACACCCTAAAAGACTCTGTGTTTAGTTTAAAAATGGGAAAAGGAGACGGACCAGTTTTTGCCAAGCATACAAGAAACTTCTTCAACACAAGAAAAACTGTTTTTTTTGAGGGCAATTTCAAATTTCCTGAAGAAAATAAAGCTAACATCACAATCTGTGTGACAGACCAAAGCGGAAAAAATTTATACTACCAAGTGAAAGATGTGAAAAATCTAATCCCGTCCAATAAGGAATGGAATACTGTGAAACTTTGGTTAAATATTCCTGGAATTGATGAGGAAAACCTGGAATTCAAACTGTATATAAACAACAGCTCGCAAAGCTCAGTTTACATGGATAGTTTATCTGTTAAGATTTTTGATACAGAAGGATAAATAACAATCAAAAAACTTACTTATTAACCCTCGAAGTTCTTTTTATTTCATTAATAAGTAACTGCTTAGAATCTTCGTAATTCTCAATGCTCAAATATCTTCCTCCACCTAAGTCGGCAAAACCTTGCATTTCCTCGGCATTTTCGGGATTATTTTTAATTCCCAACACAGTAATTCCAATTCCCTTACCGTAGTTTTTAGTCACTAATTTATCAATGTTGGTTCCTCCCTTATTGAATTTTCCATCAGTTGCCATAATCACTTGGTTATTTCCACCTTTGATGAAATTTCTTTTGGCTTGTTTATAAGCCAATTTCATTCCATCACCACCAGCTGTAACTCCTTGTGCTTTGATTTTCTTAATCGTATTTACCAACAATTCTTTTTCACTTCCAGACTTTCCGTCTACAATTACTTTTGAAAATGTAGAGTAAGAGATAAGCGTTATCTTATCTTCAGGTCTCAATCCGTTCACCATTTCAATTAGAGAAGCTTTCAGTAAATCCAATTTCCCTTCTTTGTTCATAGAAGTCGATACATCCAACAAAAACACAATGTTGTTTGATTTGTAAACAGGCTTTTTTGGTTTCTCCTCAATTACCTCTGGCTGCTCGGTTATTTCAGGAACAGTATCTTTAGAAATTATCACAATTGGCTTTTCTACCATTGGTTCTTCTTTCAATATTGGCTCCTTTTCGAGTACAACAACAATAGGCTCTTCCCCCTCCTCTTCAATAATCGGTTCTTCCACAGCAATGAATTCTGGCTTGTCGAGATAAACTAAGATAGAATCATTTCTTTTATTAATATATTTAGGAAATTCTGTCCCAATGTATTCATTGGCTCCAATCACAAAATAATAAAGTCCAATAAGTGCAGGAGTTTTAACAATTCCTCTTCGGTTCGTTTTCTCTATTTGAGAAACTGTTCCATTGGTAACAAAGGTAATCGAAGCATCTTTAATTGGTTCGCCCGTTTTTCTATCTAGCACTGTTGCTGTGAAATCAAACACCAAAGCAGATCCATCATCTTCACTCCCAAAACTTGGACAAGCCAACCCTATCGAGTTATCAATTTCTTTTACATTACCTTGGATGGTAAACACAAAAGGTTCCATGCTATTACTTAAATAAATAGGTATCGGAATCTTAAACTTACCTTTTTCAGTAGGATTATATTTTATTCTAATCACAAGCAGACTGTCTGGCAAGATGGTTTTTGAGG
>JBDMYC010000144.1:0-5808 GCA_039770535.1 Flavobacteriales bacterium | reverse complement strand
TTCCCTAGGAATATATCGCCAGCTGAAATTGTATTGTCTTCCTCTTGGGATTCTGTATGAATCTCAATTAAACTCTTGTCTTTAAGGAGTGCAATGACAACTTCTTCTGGTTTAGATGATATGATTAAATCTAAACTCAATGTTATGTTGTTATGTGAAAAATGTAAACATAGAAACTTTTGCGCACTGAAAGTGCTTAAACACAAAAAACAAGATATTTAAATCTTGTTTTAAGGTTTAGTTAAAATGTTATTTTAAAGAAGCTTACTTCTTTTTTTTGTGACGATTCTTTCTCAATCTCTTCTTTCTCTTGTGAGTCGCCATCTTATGTCTTTTTCTCTTTTTACCGCTTGGCATAATTTTTAATTTTGGTTAATTATATTAATTCTTTCTTCTATATCTACTGCTAGTTCAGACTTTTTATTTAGAGCTTGCGCTTTTAATAAATTGTCCAGTGATTTTTGTCTTTCATCATTAAAAAAATGTGCATCAGACAAATAAATCAATCCACTCACTTTATCCTCCCCGTCAGTCAAACTGACAAATTTTTCGAATCGGCCTACAGCCTTCTCGTATTGCTGAGATTGCATGGATAATTTTCCAAGTTCCCATATCGCGTCAATGTTGTTTTCGTCTTTCTCAAGAACTGATCTTAGCAACATTACTCCTTCCATCGGCTTCCCATTTTGAATCATTTCCGAAGCTTTTTTTATGTCTACTGCGTCTTGATCAACTGTGGGTGTCCTCGAAAGGAATTGCAAAGATACTAAAATAATAAGAGCTCCCGCTAAAATTATTGAAAATATTTTTAAAAAGGAGCTCTTCATTATGGTATTAGTTTGCAAGTTGTTACTTTACTTTCACTTTTTTCTTCACATCATTAGCAAAGTCTCTTGCTGGTTTGAATGCTGGAATGTTATGAGCTGGGATTACAACAGCTGTGTTTTTCGAGATGTTTCTTCCTGTTTTCTTCGCTCTTTTCTTGATGATGAAACTTCCGAAACCTCTTAAGTACACGTTTTCACCTTTTGTCATGTTTCCTTTTACAGTGTCCATGAAGGATTCTACTGTTTTTAGTACTACAGCTTTTTCAATTCCAGTACTTCCTGAAATTTGTTCAACTATTTCTGCTTTTGTCATTGTTGTTAGTTTTTGTTAGTTAATTAATGTTTGTCAAAAATGTTCTAAATTTGACTCTTTTCTCAAAAGTTGTCACAAATATACACAATTTTTACTACAAAGCACTTACTAGCACATTTATTTATTAATTTATAATATTGATTCTCCATTGATTAAAAAACATTTTCTTCACGACCTCCATAATTGGTATACTACAAACAAGCGCGATTTACCCTTCAGAAACACAACAGATCCATATCTGATTTGGTTATCTGAAATTATTTTACAGCAAACCCGTGTTAATCAGGGATTACCCTACTACCAAAAATTTGTAACCCTTTTTCCGACTGTAAATGATTTGGCAAACGCAGAAGAGCAAGATGTCTTGAATGCTTGGCAAGGGTTAGGCTATTATTCAAGAGCAAGAAATTTACATTTCTCTGCAAAATATGTGGTTGAAAACTTAAACTCAGTTTTTCCAACAAAGTATAACGAATTGATTAAATTGAAAGGAGTAGGGGACTATACAGCTTCAGCTATCGCATCATTTTCAAGCAAAGAGATTGTCCCTGTGTTGGATGGGAATGTATATCGTTTCATGAGTAGAATGTATGGAATTGAAACTCCTATCAATACTCCCAAGGCAATCAAAGAGTTTAAATTTGTTCTAAACGAGTTGATAGACCACAAAAAACCAGATTTGTTTAATCAAGCGATTATTGAGTTTGGTGCTTTGCATTGCACCCCCAAAGCACCCAATTGCCATGAATGTCCTTTCAATGATTTTTGTTTTGCTTATGCTAATAAGGAAATTGATAGTTTTCCTGTGAAGTTAAAAAAGAAAAAGTCTGTAGAGCGATTTCTGAATTTTTACCTGATCCGTGACAACAATCACTTTTTTATTACAAAAAGAGAAGAGGACGCTATTTGGAAAAATCTGTATGAATTTCCCAATTTAGAATCCAAAGACTGTTTTGATACAGAGAGAATACCAAAAGAACTCAATGATATTGTTGGGATGAATGCGGTTGTAGGCCCAATCAAACATATATTATCACACCAGAATATTCATGCGAAGTTATTTATATGTAATCTAAAGAATGAGCGTAAAATCGGGGCTAATTGGATGAAAATTGCGGAGGCCGATATAGCAGATTACCCAATACATAGGTTAATGGAGAAGATGCTAGAAAAATTTGAGGGCTAGACCTTCTTTGTGGTATTGTGAACTATTTTCTTGTGTATATTGATTTCATTTAGTAATTTGAGTTATTAATCGTAAATTTGTAGAAACCCAACAATTATGGCAGGAATTAACAAAGTAATTTTAATAGGAAACTTAGGTAAGGATCCTGAGGTTAAGCATTTTGAAAGTGGATCAATGGTAGTCAATTTTTCTATCGCTACTTCTGAATCGTACAAGGATAAAAAATCTGGAGAAAAGATTACTCAAACTGAATGGCATAATATTTCAATCTGGAGAGAAGGATTAGCAAAAATTGCCGAAACTTACCTTAAAAAAGGAAGTTCTGTATACATTGAGGGAAAATTGAGAACAAGATCTTGGGATGATAAAGATGGGAACAAGAGATACACAACTGAAGTTGTGGCTGACAATATGACCATGTTAGGGGGTAGATCAGATTCTGGACAGGCACAAGGTGAGAGCAATGCTAACAATTCAGGAGCTTTTGAAGACGATTCTAGTGGAGATTTACCATTTTAATTAATAATTAACCAAACTTATAGCTAATTGGAACTTCCCAGTATTATGCCTCTCAGGGGGCTGCTTTTTGATGTAAATTCAATGGATGTGTCAATCATTGTGGCACTGATCATTATGTTTATTTTACTTGTTTTTTCTGCACTTGTTTCGGGCTCAGAAGTTGCGTTTTTTTCTATTGATGCCAAAGACAAAGAGTTGCTGATTAGCAACAAAGATTCAAGCTCAGATAGAGTGCTAGAGCTACTTGGAAAACCAAAAAAATTATTAGCAAATATATTGATAGCTAATAATTTTGTAAATATTGCAATCGTAGTTCTTTCTACCTTTATTATAAGTAATTTGTTTGAATTTGCTGAAAGTGAGAAGGTAACTCGTTTTTTAATTACGGTAGTAACTGCTACTTTTCTAATTTTACTGGTAGGAGAGGTAATTCCTAAAGTTTATGCAACTAATAATGTTATTAAACTAGCCAGATTTATGTCTACACCTTTGACTGTTATCGGTAAGCTAATTTCTCCCCTGAGTACTTTACTAGTGAAAAGTACTTCATTTATTGATAAAAGGATTAAGAAGTCAGCTACAGAAATCTCGGTTAATGATTTGGATCATGCATTGGAAATTACAGAAATAGAAGGGGTTACCGAAGAAGATAAGAAAATACTTGAGGGGATTGTGAAGTTTGGAGAAACTGATGTGAAGCAGATTATGAAATCTAGGATGGATGTTATTGCTTTTGACGAGACGGAGGATTTTACAGAATTACTAAAGCAGATTGTTGAGAATGGATATTCTAGGTTGCCTATTTACCAAGAGTCATTTGATAATGTTACTGGTGTGTTGTATGTGAAGGATTTATTACCGCATTTGCACAAAGAAAAATTTGATTGGAAAACTCTACTTCGTGAGCCATTTTTTGTTCCCGAAAGTAAGAAGATTGATGATTTGTTGCGCCAGTTCCAGGAATCGAAAATTCATATTGCAATTGTTGCAGATGAATATGGAGGAACTTCAGGAATTGTAACTTTAGAAGATGTAATTGAGGAGATTATTGGAGAAATTTCAGATGAATTTGATGATGACGATTTGGTGTATTCAAAGATAGACGAAAACAATTTTGTGTTTGAGGGTAAAATATCTTTGGTAGATATGTACAAAGTAATGGATATTGAGGGAGAGGTATTTGAAGATGAAAAAGGAGAATCAGATTCTTTGGCTGGTTTCTTGATTGAGCAGTCTGGAAAAATCATGAAAAAAAATGAGCGGCTTAAATTTGACGACTATTTATTCGAGGTGGAAGCAGCTGATAAACGTAGAATAAAGCAAGTGAAAGTAACCCGAAAACCAGAAGGAAATGAATAAGAATTGGCCTTTTTTGATAGTCTGTGTATTGTTTTTAATGAATTGTAAGAATGAAAATTTTTATCCGAAACCTTTGGGGTTTCATAGGATTGATTTTCCTGAAAAAGTGGAAACAAAGACCTACGAAGGGAATTGCCCATTTACCTACGATTACCCAAATTTTGCTTATGTGCAAGATGCAGAAAGATGTAATCAGGATATCTCATTTCCGCGATTTAATGCAGTAATGCATTGTACTAACATTCAGTTTGATAATACAGAAAGCAACAATTTATTTTATCATTCAGAATATTCTAGAAAACTAGCCTACGAGCATAGGATAAAAGCAGATGCAATAAATGAAAAAGTCTTTACCAATGATTCGCTTGGCGTATACGGAATCAGTTATGAAATTGTGGGAAATGTAGCGAGTAACTATCAGTTTTTCCTGACTGATAGTACGAATAATTTTTACCGAGGGTCGCTCTATTTTAATGTAAAACCAAATATAGATTCCATCAAACCTGTGTTGGATTATTTGAAAGAAAATATCAATACAATGATTGGTACTTTTGATTGGAAGTGAGAAAGTTGGAAGTGCGAAGTTAGATTTACTTCTCCAGAAAATGTAATTCGTAAATTTTAAGAAATAATTAAGGTTTTTTTTTTTTTTTTGAATTTACATTCCTCTTAATGTTTCTAAAAATGTACCGTAAAAACCTATATCAACTAATTCGTTTGTATTTGTTAATATTCCTAGTCCAAACAGTTTTTCTTCATCATCAAAAGTAATTTTATAGCCAGATTTGTCGCTAATTTCTTCCAATACTGTCCAAAGTTCATTAGTAATATTAGAATCGCTAAAAGTTTGATATTCTTGTTTTATAGGTTCAATTAAACAATTATTTAGATTTAAACCAAAAACGATTGCTAAATCTAAAATGTCTTTCAATTCATCTTTTATTATATTTTTAACTTCTGTAGAATTCATTTTTTAAAGATAAAAAAAACCTCAATAGTTTAATCTATTGAGGTTTGTAAATTTTTATTGCAAGAGATTAACTCTTATACCTAACCCACTTGAACAGTTCCTTGTAAGTCACTTTCTTTCCATACATCAAGATTCCTGTTTTGTAAATTCGTGCACCCAACCAAGTTGTTCCAATAAAAGTAATAATTAGCAATGCAATCGAAAGAAGAACTTCCCACACTTCGGCATTGCCCATTGCGATTCTTACCAACATTGCGATTGGCGAAGTAAAAGGAATCATGGATAACCAAAACATGGCACTTCCCTCAGGATTTGTAAAAACTGACAACTGAGTAACATACAATCCTAACATAAGTGGCAACATAACTGGAACCATAAATTGTTGTGTGTCTGTTTCGCTATCTACTGCAGCTCCAATTGCGGCATACAAAGCAGAATATAAGAAATATCCACCAAGGAAATAAACTAAGAATGAGGAAATTAGTGCTAGCCAAGGTAGATTCCAAATTGTAGTAATCATCTCGTTTGCCTCACTTCCTGCTGCAGCTGCAAGATCTGTAGAACTCATTTCTGAAACTGCATCTGGAGATACATTGATTCCAAAAATTACTGTTCCTGCAATGATAAGAATTCC
>JBDMYC010000143.1:0-21833 GCA_039770535.1 Flavobacteriales bacterium | reverse complement strand
TTAGTTTATTCGTTAGAATCCAATATTCCCGATTTAGTAATTGGGTTAATAGTATTCGTAATAGTTGTAAATGGGGCAATTAGGATATTAAAAATATAAATCCAGTTGTTGATTGTTTTGATGCTCAAACTTAACCTAAAAAGCTGAGAACTGTCAACTATACTGTCAACCATAAAAACAAAACCCTTACAATCAAATGATTATAAGGGTTTTTGCGGAGAGACAGGGACTCGAACCCTGGCGACCCGGAGGTCGACAGATTAGCAATCTGCTCCATTACCACTCTGGCACCTCTCCAATTAGGTTTGCAAATATAGAAAAGTTTCTATTACTCAAAAAATAAAACCGTTAAAAAAAACTTGCATTTTCTTTTGCCATTTTTCTCAACAAACTACTTGGTCTGTATCGGTCCTCGCAATAGGTTGTATAAAGGTTTTCCAGAATAGTCAAAATCTTGTTTGCTCCCATTTCATCACACCAAGCTAATAAGCCTTTTGGATAATTAGTTCCGAAGCGCATGGCCAAGTCAATATCTTCTTTGCTAGCAACTTGCCAGAAAACAGCATCTACAGCTTCATTAATCAGCATAGCTAATATTCTTTCAAAAATTTCTGTTCCCAGTTTCACATCTTCTTTGGCTGCTTTATTTTCCGCTCCTTCGCTATAATCATAAAATCCTTTTCCAGATTTTCTTCCTAGTAATCCTGCCTCTGCAAAACGTTTTTGTGTGAAAGAAGGTTTGTATCGTGGATCGTTATAAAACGAGGTAAACACTGTTTCTGTAACCGTGTAATTAATATCGTTACCAATGTAATCCATCAACTGAAAAGGTCCCATCCTAAAACCTCCAATCTCTTTCATTGCCCAATCAATAGTTGCAAAATCTGCAATTCCTTCTTCGTAAATTCTTAATGCTTCGCCATAAAATGGACGAGCCACACGGTTAACAATGAATCCTGGCGTATCCTTTACTAATGCCGTTACTTTTTTCCAGCTGTCAATAGTAGCTTTTGCTTTGTCGGTCACTTCCTGCGAAGTTGTGATTGCAGGAATCACCTCAACTAATTTCATCAAAGGTGCTGGGTTAAAAAAGTGAATCCCAATTACTCTTTCTGGATTTTTGCATGCCGAAGAAATAGAAGCGATACTCAAGGACGAAGTATTCGAAGCCAGAATACAGGTTGGCGTAACCAGTTCTTCCAATTGAGAAAATACACTTTGTTTTATCTCTAAGTTTTCGATAATTGCCTCAATAACTAGCTCAGAATTTTCTAAATATGCCATGCTGTCTACAAAAGTAATTCTGCCCAAAATAGCATCCGCTTCTTCTCTGGTATACTTTTCCTTTTCTACCAATCTATCAAAAAGCTTGTTCATTTTTGCCCCAGCTTTATCTATCGAAGCCGAGTTGGTATCAAATACCATTACATCTTCTCCTGCTGTTGATGCAACTTGAGCGATTCCTGCTCCCATTGCCCCTGCTCCTATTATTCCTATGTTCATATTTGTTTAATTATTTGTTTTTGTTCTCGATACTTTTTGAAACAGCTGTTGCAATTTCAAAACACTCGAATTGACAACAATTGAGAATGTCAGTTCGAGTGATTTTAATGAGTGAGAACGAGTTAAAATTGTATCGAGAACTATTTCCCCTTAAATACCGGTTTCCTTTTCTCCAAGAAGGCGTCAATTCCTTCCTTATTGTCGCAGGTCTTTGCAGCTTGCGCTTGTAAATCTCTTTCCACATTAAGTTGGGTTGCCAAATCATTGGTCAAAGCCATGTTTAATGCCCTTTTGGTTAGCCCAAATCCTTTGGTTGGTCTTTGTGCCAATAGTTTTGCGAATTCAAAAGCTGACTCTTGCAATTTTTCGTGCTCCACTACTTCGTAAATCATTCCAACTTCTTTTGCTTTTTGTGCAGTAAATTTATCTGCCAAAAACATATGAGCCGCAGCTCTTTGCATTCCTATGAGTCTTGGTAAAAAGAAAGTTCCTCCGCTATCTGGAATTAATCCAATGCTACTGAAAGACTGAATAAAGCTAGCTTTTTCACTTGCAAAGGTAATATCACAGGCAATTGCAATGTTTGCTCCTGCTCCAGCAGCTACTCCATTGATTGCTCCAATAATTGGCTTTTCAATGTTACGTAGTCTTGTGATTATTGGATTGTAAGTCGTGTCAACAATGGTCTCAATACTTGGACCTCCTTCTTCTGTTGCTTCTTTCAAATCTTGCCCAGCACAAAAACCTTTTCCTTCTGCAGTCAGTATAATTGCTCTAATGGTATCGTCTTTTTCATAATCATCCAAGGCCGCTTGCACTTCCAATGCCATGGGTATGTTGAAACTATTATAAACCTCTGGTCGGTTGAGTGTGATGATTCCTACTCCTTCTTTCTCTTCTTTCTTTATAAATGCCATCTAGTAATTTTTATTGGGTTAAAAATACGGATTCTTACCTCAAATAAAAAGAGAACCCTTACAGATTATGTTCTGCCAAAAAATCAAAAGCCATTTTCCGTAGCTCTTCGAAAAATAATAAAAACTTTTCTTCCAATTCTATTTCTAGTTCTTGCAAATCTTGCAAAGAGTTTTGAATTGTATTTGAAAACTTTGCTCTTCGCGCAATACTTTGCAGTGCTTTGCCTATTCCCCAATAAAATTGGTAATTATAAAACCAATCTTGCTCTCTCATCATGGGTAAAAATCGAGTTACTTTCTCAGGAAAAAACTCTCTCAGTTCCCAAAAATCATCATAGACACTTGTTGCAAAATCTTTGAGTGGTTCATCCGAAAATTTGCTCCAGTTTTTTGCTAAAAAATAATCGTAATAAATATCCAATAAAACCGAACTGTACTTTCCCTGCCTTGGATGCAACAATCTTTTACTTTCATGAACTAATTCATGAGAATCAGTAAATTCATCTATCTTTTTATGCAATTCTATCCCAATTAATACTTTCTCTGGATATTTACCCGGTTCTATTTTACGGATGAAATCTCCCAAAAAATTGCCCACACGCACTTCTTTATGTTCCTTAGATAAATATTCGTGAGCTAGAAAATTCATTGATTAAAAAGGTTAAAAATTAAGTTGAACAAAAGTACGATTTATAGTTTAGTAATTGGTTTTTGAAATCTTTACTTTTTCAGCACAGCATAAAAAAAGGGAAGCCAATTACTTGGGTTCCCTCTTACAATCAAAAAAAAGACTATTCAACTTATCTGATGATAAGCCTATGTTGTTCAATTTTATTTTCGTTCACTAATTGAAGAATATAAACTCCTGAGTTGTATCGAGAAATATCAATATTTTTTCTTGCATTAGAATTAAAAAATTGATTCTCTTCGTACACAATTCTTCCCTGAACATCTGTAATCAAAACTTGGTATTTCTTCGATTCTCCTTTATTGTACAAAGTAAATATTCCATCATTTGGATTTGGATACACCTGGAATTGGTTGGTGAACGCAATTTCATTTATACCATCAAATACAGTATCTTTTACTTTGAAGTTATCCACATGAAACCTCATGGTATTATTTGATAAAGAAGAGGCTGCATAAAAACCAAACTTCACTTTTCCTGTTGTGTTTGTCATTGCGTATCCATAATTGCTTCCAGTTGCTGTTGGAAAGTTAGAAGTATCAAATTGAATTAAAATATCAGATTGCTTCCATGTAATTCCATTATCAAGAGAGATAACTAAAACCAAAGAATCATCAGCACCAAAAGCTCCTTGATTTGTGTTGCTTGACTCTGTTAATGCTGCATCAAACTCCACAAATTTGTATACGTTAGGGTCCGTTCCAAAATCTATTGAAGGCGAAATTAACCACTCATCTCTGCTTGTTCCAAAAATCTGAATGTTTGCTCCTAGATTTATTCCTGAATTAGCAAATGGTCGCGACTCCCAACCTGATGTTGTTGCCGAACTAAAAGTTGTATTCGTAACTCCCAATCTTCCTTGTTTTTCTTCCCAGCAATCTGGCAAATAAGTTGAGTAGTTTTCCGAGTAAGGTATAGGAAAAGCATCTGGACAACCTGTTCTTCCACAAAGTGGTCCTTCCCAAGCACTTGAATCTCCTCCATTACACATTGCTTTCACCCAGAAACAATATTCTGTAAGCGGAGTCAAAGAATTAATAGGATTATAATTAGTAGTTGTAGAAAGTGTTCCTATTCTATTTGTTGCACCTGGAGTGTACCCAGCAGGTCCATACCAAATTAGGTAACTTGCGTGAGAAGTATCGTTTGACCATCCTATATCTAATCTTGTAGAGTCAACTCCCGAATTTAGGATAGAAGCTGACAATGGTTTTTCACAACTTGGAATCACTTCCCAGCAAAACTCATCTATAAACACTCTGTCGTTTGTGGTGGACTGCTGCCAGAGAAAAGCTACGTGATCGTCTGTTCCAGTATAGCTTGTAAAATCTATTTTATAATTCGTGTAAATAGTAGCCAAACTGATTGTATCTCTTCCGATAAAAGTACCTGGCATGGAAGGATTAGCCATTGTTCCAATAATTAATTTGGAAGTTCCTCCTGAACCACTTTCTTTTGCCCAGAAATTTGCTCTGTGCGTTCCTGCTGAAAGATTAGAAACTTCTGGAGAGGCCAAAATAAATGTGGAAGTCAAATCTGACATGTTATTCATTAATAAATAACTGGAACCGCTATAAGCTTGCGTACTCGCATCCACTTGAACAACTGCATTGAGCACTGTAGAATTGTTATATACTCTCCAGCAAACTGGGAGAATGGAAGAATCTACAGACGCCTCAAAATCTTCACAAAAATCAGATTGAGCAGCACAAGCTGTTTGTATTTTCAATGGGCCAAGGAGCCTACTTGTATCACCAACTGCACAAACACTTCTGAGATAAACATCATAAAGAGAACTTGAAGTTAACCCTGGAATTGTTCCTGATCCAGAAGCTCCAGCTATTGTAGTTCCTGATCCTGGCAAAAAACCGACAGTTCCATATTCCAATAACCAAGAAATATCGTTTGCTCCGTTCGTCCAAGCTAAACTTACACTTGTTGTTGTATTGGCAGTTGCCATCAATCCACTTGGATCTGGGCAAACCGGTACAGCATCTACTTTAAAATCATCAATATGTACTTCTGTTCTATAATTATTGATAGTAGATTGCGTGTAAAATGCAAACCTTACTACTCCAGAATAACCGCCTGCAGTTAAATCATAACTGAAGAATTCTCCTCCTGCTACTGGTATATCTGTAGTATCCCATTGCCTCAAAATATTGGCATCAGACCAAGTTGTTCCATAATCTGTAGATATTAAAAACACCACTTTATCATCCAATGCTATCGTTCCACCAATAGGTGCATTTGGTCCATTTCCTTCTGTCACTGCTATTTTGAATTCTACTTGGTAGCTTGTTCCAGAACCTGTACCTAAATCAATCAAGGGTGAGACCAACCAATCATTTATATTGGTGTATCCTAGTTCACATCTTGCAGCTCCTGTGTTGAGAGAACCTACGTTTCCAAAATCATCAGAAGTCCAAGCTGAATAACCTTCTGTTACTTTTGTGCTAGCTCCTAAAAACCCCTTCCCTTCTAACCAGCAAGTAGGCGGCCCAGTAGTTGTCATTGTGGTAAAATCTTGCAAATAAGGAATCCCAATTGGAGCGCAGGGAGTGCAAAAAACGAATGGCCCTACTAAAGCACTTGAATCTATTGTACAAATACTTCTAAGATAAACATCATAGCAGGTAGTAGCTAATAAAGCAGAAAATGCAACAGTATCAGCTGTGGAATTAATGACTACTCCAGTCCCTGGTGTGAATCCAGTAATTCCATATTCTACAATCCATGATACGTCATTTGGACCATTGAGCCAAGTTATTCTTGCCGAATCATGCCTTATCTCAACACTAGATATAACAGAAGGTGGCGGACAAGCTATCAATGAATACTCATCTGCACCAATATCTACAGAAGTAGAACCTAAAAATGGCCTAACATCTCCGTCAATATCTGTTGTCACTCCAATAGTATTATCTCCTGTATTATCTGCTATTGTTCCAATCAGATGAAGATCTGTTGCTGAAGTAAATCCTGGATCTCCAAACAAACTGTTTCCATCCTTTCCAGAAGCTAATTGCATTGCTGCCAAAGAACTGTAATCCGTATTGTTGTACTTAAATGAAGTTCCTCCTGATGAATAATATACATTATGGTTCAATGAATCAATATAAACACTTGCAACTGAAGTGGTGTGAAGTGCATAAGTTCCTTGGTTGTTGTAAAAGATGTTGTTTACTATGTTGACTTTACCTCTATTTACTCCTGTTGCTCCAGACATATAAAGAGGGCGACCGTAAGTTGTCCATGATGAATTCACCTTGATTGTGTTGTGATAGATATTCTGATAGTATGCATTCGCAACATTCAATCCATATTGGAGTTTGTTTGTTGCCAACCCCACCATGTTTACCATATTATTTTCAATGTGAACTGGATTTGATGCTGATCCATACACGTAAGTTACTCTAATTCCGTATGCATGTGCTAAACCAGAATTAATTCGAATGTTATTTTCTCTGATATCAGATGCTGAATCAGAATAAGTTAAGTAAATAGAATGCAATGTTGTATTTCTATTAGAATCATCTTCAAAGTAGTTTCCAATCACCTGAACATTGCTACTTTCATTTGTATATACACCATAATCTGAAGAGTACATAACTGTATTATTCGTGATAAAAAAGTTAGACTGATGAGCAGATCCTGAAGAGTTTATGTAGAAAGCATTAGAACCTCCATAAATTTTGTTGTTATCAAAAGTAAGGTCTCCACTTACATTTGTTGCTCCAGAGTTGTCGTAGAATATAGAGAAATCATCACTACTGCTTAAATTTCTTGAACCATAAAGCGTATTATTTTTGAAAGTAATGTGAGAATTGAAATTCAAAAAATCAACTAACTTACCATAAGAAGACCCTGTGGTTGAAGAAATCTCCAGACTATCGACAATGATATAATTTGCTCCAGAAAAACGAATTACATAGTTATCAGTAGATGAAGTTGCTCCATTGTACTCTATTTTCGCAACTGCAGAGTTTAATGGATCTGCTTTAAAGGTAACCGTGTTGGATACAGAAGTTCCAGAGATACTTCCAATTACAACTTGCTCGTTATAAGTTCCTTGTTTCACCAAAAAAGTAACTGCTCCAGAAACTCCATTTAGAGTCAAATCTGCAGAAGCTAGCGTGAAAGAGCCATAATTGGTTCCCGTAGTGGGTAAAGCTGAATTTATGGTGTAGGTTCCTGATAATGGGACAGAGAATGCACTTGCTGATATGAGCAATGCAAGTAACGAATTGAATAACGATTTCATTTTAATTGTGTTGATTTAATTGGAGTGCTAAATTAGATAAAAATATAAATCATTTCTTGTTTTAAAGCGTAATTAACACGCACCATAAAAAAAATAATAAGGATGTAAAAGCCGATAGATTAAAAATGAAAGCTTAATAATAAATAACATTATTATTTTAATAATAAAAATCTTCTCTTATATTTGCATTCCGAAAAAAATGGCGAGGTAGCTCAGTTGGTTAGAGCACTGGATTCATAACCCAGAGGTCAGGAGTTCAAATCTCCTTCTCGCTACTAAAAAAAAGACTTTCTAATTGAAAGTCTTTTTTTTTGTAAATTATTTTCTCATTGGCTTCAAATGATTCAGTATCTCATGAGGTTTATTTCCTTTCAAGAAAAATTCACATAAAAATATTTTATGTATTTCATTTAAATTATAAATTTTTACTAATAATCTCTTTTTGTACTTTTAGTCGACAAAATAATTTATAGAATTTTTTTAACGTAAAAAAAACACAAAATGAAAAAAATTACCATATCAAGAGGTGACGGCATAGGTCCAGAAATTATGGATGCTACTCTAGAAATTCTGAAAGCCGCAGGAGCTCAGCTGGAATATGATGAGATTGAAGTTGGGGAAAAAGTATACCTTTCAGGAAATACATCCGGAATTGCTGCAGAGTCATGGGAAAAAATCAGAAACAACAAGATTTTCTTGAAAGCTCCAATCACCACTCCTTCTGGAGGAGGTTATAAAAGTTTGAATGTTTCGACAAGAAAAACTTTAGGATTATATGCTAATGTTAGACCCTGCATGAGCCTTCATCCTTTTGTAAAAACAAAACATCCTGTAATGGATATTGTGATTATCAGAGAAAATGAGGAAGATTTGTATGCAGGAATTGAGCACCAACAAACTGATGAAGTTGTTCAGTGTTTGAAATTGATTAGCCGTCCTGGTTGCGAAAAAATTATAAGATACGCATTTGAATATGCAAAAAATTATGGTAGAAAAAAGGTAACTTGCTTCTCAAAAGATAATATCATGAAGCAAACTGATGGATTGTTTCATGAGGTATTTAATGAAATTTCTGCTGAATATCCAGAAATTGAAAATGACCACTGGATTGTAGATATCGGAGCTGCAAAAGTAGCGGACACTCCAGAAGATTTTGATGTAATAGTTATGCAAAATCTTTACGGAGATATCATTTCTGATATTGCTGCCCAAATTACTGGCTCTGTTGGTTTAGCAGGTTCTTGTAACATTGGAGAAGAGCATGCAATGTTTGAGGCAATACATGGTTCTGCTCCAACTATCGCAGGTCAAAATATTGCTAATCCGTCTGCATTAATTCAAGGGGCGATTTTGATGTTGAGCCACATTGGCCAGAACGAAGTGGCAGACAAAATCCAAAATGCTTGGCTAAAAACAATTGAGGAAGGAGTGCACACGGTTGATATTTTTGACGAAAGTATCAGTACCAAAAAAGTAGGAACTAAAGAGTTTGCTGAGGCCGTAATCGCAAACCTTGGGCAATTACCTGCTAAAATGGCTATAAGGAAATCTCCAACTAACATCAATCTTGAACTTCCAAAATTCAAGAGAAAAGCTAGAAAAAACAAAGAATTAGTAGGTGTAGATTTATTTGTACACTGGGACGGAATGGACCCAAATGACATTGGTAAGCAACTACAAGCAATTGAGATGGACGATATCAAACTAGACATGATAACAAACAGAGGAATTAAAGTTTTCCCTAACGGATTCAAAGAGACTTTCTGCACAGATCACTGGAGGTGTAGATTCAAAAACACGGAAGAAAAAGCAATTACTAAGCAAGATATTATTGAATTGCTTAACAATGCTGAGTCAAAAACAATTGATGTAATAAAAACTGAAAACTTATATAAGTTTGATGGAAAGAGGTCTTACTCTTTAGGACAAGGTCAATAAAAAAACCGAGTAATCATCCACTCAAAAGCTCTCAAGTAATTGAGGGCTTTTTTTACACCCAATTTCTTAGTACCCTCCGTTTCTTTTCCTCACAAACCACTCAATGCCGAGCAAACCTAGCAACAAAAAGAAAATAGTTTTAATGTTAATTAAATCATCAATGTCCTTTTCTTGAAAAATGACTTCACTGGCTTCTCCGTTTTCTAAGATAAAGTTGGACAATGAATTCACCTCAGATAAATTCACCATTTTTCCTCCCGTCACATCACTGATATTAAACAAAAGCTGATGATTAGCTTTAGAATTATTTTGTTCTAATTTCATTTCATTTACAGAGAACTCTCCGTTTCGCACTGTGTTTTTTCCTTTAATACGTGTAGAGGCGATATACTTGTAGTTTCCTGGTGGCAAAACCCCAGCTTCCAATCCATACCTATCTCCGACCTGAGAAAATTGATAAGTAAACTCTTCGTTTTGTTCGTTTACTATTTTCATATTCACCTCATTGGTATTAACCAATTCATAATTACTGTTATAAATCTCAGATTCAAATTTCACCTTATCGTTATCGTCATAAGTATTTTCTCCAAATACTCGGAATAAACTTTTATCCTCTTTAGAAATTAAAAATTGAGCAGACTGAGTAAATAATTCATTGAATCTGTCATTATTTTCATTCAGTGCATAATCTTGTAATTTCCACCTCCAAACACCTTCACCAATAAAAAACCCATATTTGGTGTTGTTCTTTTTATTGAAAGCCAACAAAGGATATGTTGTTTTCACAGGACCAATTTTTTGAAACAACACCTCCTCCGCAGAATTAGCCAAATCATATTTGGTAGTAAAAGGAACTTGCAAAGGAGACAAACTTGAGACAAAGGAGTTGAGTTCAGTACTTATTTTGAAAGAAGAAAAATTGGGATTGAAGTAAGTTTGTGCATCAGTGAATCCTTTAGAATTTTGAACTTCCACACCTTTTTTTAAAGTATTAAACTTTTTAAAATCAGTTTGATTACCCAAAAAATATAGAGCTGGAACTGTACTTTCTTCTAGTTTGTTTTTGTTGGATGGGAGATTGAACGCTACTACTAAATTATATTTATCTACTTTGCCCTTGAAACTTGAAACCAACTCAGTCGTAACTTCATAGTTTTCATTGGATTGCAAAGCTAATTTTATTGCATTCACATCTGGATGAGGCGAATTGGCTAACAACAAAATCTTTTCTTTGCTTTCTAAGACATCAATATAAAAACTCTTGTAATTGTTGCTAGAAGAAAACTCTCCTTCCACTTCACTTACAGAAACTGAATATTTTTGCAATCCATTTCCTTCAGCCATGAGCTCAAACTGCACTTGTTTTAAATCATCATTAACACTAAAACTAATAGGTTTTTGCGCTAGCACCTTTGCACCTTTTGTGATCTTCACCATCGCACTTTTTCCTTTGCATTGCTCAGCTTTTATTTCTACTATTACAGGAAATTTATTTCCTCGATACACCAATCTATTATGTGAAATCTGATCAATAAAAACATCCTTTTTTACGGTAGTATCTCCCACAGCAATAGTAAACACGGGGATGTTTTTCAGCTTCTTAGCTTCAAATAATGGATTACTACCTGAATTATAAATCCCATCTGTGGCGAGGATTATTCCACTTAAATTTCTGTTGTAATATCGATTCTCAATTTCTTTGAAAAATCGAGAAAAATCAGTCGATTTCGATTGATATTCAAAATTAAAACCCTCCTCCAATTCGTTCCCAAAATTGTAGGTGACGATTTCATATTTATTAGCCAACTCGGTCTCTAATAGCTGCAACCCATCTTTCAATTCTTGCTTTACCTGCGCAGAATCTTTCGAAAAAACCATAGATTGCGAACTGTCATTAGCAATGACTAAAATTGGTTTTTCAATTTTTTCTTTGGAAAATTCTAACAAAGGCTCCAGTAATAAAAAAGCCAACATTGAGATTGTAAGAAATCTTAAACTAGCCAGGATTCTCTTCCAAGAAACCGATAATTCTGAGAGACTTTTATCTTTTCGGTACAACAAAAAAGCACCCAATACTCCAATTGCAATACAAAGAAATATGTACCAAATAGGAGAATTGAGTAGTAGCTTCAAAAGAAATTATTTTTATTTAAAGTATTGATTAAGTCAACATTCCTCCACAAACATGAATAGTTTGTCCAGTAACATAGGCACTCATATCACTTGCCAAAAAAACACAAACATCTGCCACATCTTCTGGCGAACCTGCTCTTTTCAATGGAATTTCCTTAACCCAATTTTCCACTACATCTTGATCTAGTTTTGCTGTCATTTCTGTTGCAATAAATCCTGGAGCAATTGCATTACATCTAATATTTCTTGACCCTAATTCTTTAGCAATAGATTTTGTAAAACCAATCATCCCTGCTTTCGAGGCTGAATAATTAGATTGTCCTGCATTTCCGTTTACACCCACAACCGAACTTAAGTTTATGATAGAACCTTTTCTTTGCTTTAGCATAGTTCTTTGCACTGCTTTGGTCGTATTGAAAATTGACTTTAAATTAATTCTTAATACATCATCCCAATCTTGCTCTGTCATTCTCATCAACAAACCATCTTTGGTAATTCCTGCATTGTTGATTAAAGCATCAATTTTTCCATCAAAATCTTCCAATACATTCTCGACTAAAGCTACAGCTGAATCAAAAACAGAGGCATCCGATTTATATCCTTTTGCTTTCACTCCCATTGCCTTCAATTCACTTTCTACTTCTTTCGCTTTTTCCTCTGAGGATAAATAAGTAAAGGCTATATCTGCTCCCTGCTCTGCACATTTCATGGCAATTCCTCTTCCAATTCCTTTTGAAGCACCAGTGATTAGTACAACTTTATTTTCCAATAGTTTCATAATTCTGTTTTAAATAGGTTTACTTCAAAGATAATTTTAAATTAGGAAAATAAAGAACATTCACGAGAATAAATACAGCCAAAAAGTATCTCAATTACATGAACGTCATTATAATTTGGTGTACTTTTGTATTGTTAAAAAAGAGAATCAAAAAAAATAGAAGTTTGGAAGAGATAATATTGAATACCATAGAGGAGGCATTAGAAGACATTAGAGCAGGAAAAGTCATCATTGTAGTAGATGATGAAAACAGAGAAAACGAGGGTGATTTCGTTACGGCTGCTAGAAACTCATCACCAGAAATCATCAATTTTATGGCAACTCACGGAAGAGGCCTTATTTGCGCGCCACTTTCAGAAGATAGATGTGCAGAATTAAATCTTGAACTGATGGTTCAAAACAATAATTCACATTACGAAACTCCATTTACAATTTCAGTGGATCTGGTTGGGAATGGATGTACTACAGGAATTTCAACAAGTGATAGAGATAAAACAATCAAGGCTTTGATTGACCCATCTACCAAACCAAATCAATTAGGAAAACCAGGACATATTTTTCCTTTGAGAGCAAGAAATGGTGGAGTTTTGAGAAGAGCTGGACACACAGAAGCTGCTGTAGATTTATCGAGAATGGCAGGCTTTGAAGAAGCTGGAATCATTGTAGAAATCCTAAACGAAGATGGAACAATGGCGAGATTACCAGAATTGATGGTAATTGCGAAGAAGCATGATATGAAAATCATCTCTATTGAAGATTTAATTTCGTATAGAATGCAACACGAAAGTTTGGTAGAAAAGCAAATTGAAATAAAACTACCAACTGAACATGGTGATTTTAAAATGGTTCACTTTTCTCAAACCACAGACGGAAAAGAACATTTGGCCCTAGTAAAAGGTGAATGGGAAGAAGACGAACCAATTTTGGTGAGAGTGCACTCTAGTTGTATGACAGGAGATATTTTTGGTTCGTGCAGATGCGATTGTGGACCACAATTACAAACTGCCATGGAAATGGTAGAAAAAGCAGGGAAAGGAATCGTACTTTACATGAACCAAGAAGGAAGAGATATTGGATTACTGAACAAATTGAAAGCCTACAAACTACAAGAAGAAGGTTACGACACTTTGGAAGCAAACTTGAAACTAGGTTTCAAAGGAGACCAAAGAGATTACGGAATTGGAGCTCAAATCTTGAGACAATTAGGAGTTAGTAAAATGAAATTGATGTCTAACAATCCTAAGAAAAGAACAGGACTGATTGGATACGGATTGGAGGTGACTGAAAACGTAGCGATTGAAATAGAAGCTAATCAATATAACAAGGATTATTTAGCTACTAAGAGAGACAGAATGGGTCACACTCTTAAGAAATAATATGTCAGAACTAACTATAAACAGAGTCCCAGAATCTACTAACAATTCCTTGCGTGCTTGGAGTGCGGCTGATGAGTTATTGGTTTCTTTTTTGGAAGAAAAAAATCCTGAATCGGTTACAATTTATAACGACTCGTTTGGATATTTGTCAGCTCATGCCGCTCCGCGAACTGTTTATTTGGCAACTGATTTAAAAAGCCAAGAGAAAGCAATTGCAGAAAATTTCAAAACCAACAAACTAAACTCTGATTGCATTCATCCGCTTTCTTTGGTTAAAAAAGCTCCCAAAAAAGCAAAGTTAGGATTGATGAAAATTCCTAAATCTTTGGATTTGTTTGAAATGTTTTTGAGTCACAGTGCTCAAAATATTTACAAAACTGGATTTCTTGCTTGTGGATTTATGACAAGAAATTTCACCAAACAAATGCTCGAGATTGCTAGCGAGTATTTTGAGGTCGTAGAACAATCTTTATCCAAGAAAAAAGCAAGACTATTGATTTTGTCAAAACCCAAAAACATAGAGAAAAAAGCATTTTTGAATACAATTCCGCAAGAAAATGGCGAAATAAAACAATATTTTGGTGTTTTTTCTGCAAAAAGAATAGATTTCGCAACTCAGTTTTTGATAGAAAATTTGGAACCACCAGAGCAAGTTGAAACTGTATTAGATTTGGCCTGTGGAAACGGAATCCTGGCTAAGGAAGTTTCACAATTATTTCCTGAAGCAGAATATCATTTGGTAGATGATTCCAATTTAGCAATTGAAAGTGCTAAACTAAACCTGCAAGGAGATAACTTCAATTTCTATCACAACAATAATCTGGAGGATCTGAATTCTGGAACAATGGATTACATTGTATGCAATCCGCCTTTTCATGTTGAATATGAAATTGACATTAGTCTTCCTCTGAGGTTATTTAGAGCTGCTCAGAAAAAATTAACAAGAGAAGGGAAATTCCAATTAGTAGCCAATACACATTTGAATTACAAACCACATTTAGAAAAGATTTTTAAAATGGTGAAAGTTGTTTACGATAACGACAAATTTATCGTATATTCTTGTTTTAATGCTTATCCTGATAGAAAAAGAGACGAAAGATGGAACGAGGACGCAATTTAATACAACTAAGACCCGAGATTCCTCAAGCAGATGTAAATGAGACTATGACCGAAATGGAGCAGTTTCAAAACACAACCCTCCGGCCTATTCTCAAATTTCAGCACGAATTACTTTGTGCACACTATTCTCAATTTGCAAGAGGGTACAAAAAAGATTGGGGCTCCATTTCGAACGAGAAAAAGATTGTTTTTATTGAAAACTCTGTCATGAACAATCAAGCATTAAAAAAAACAATTGTTGGTATTATCATGGGGTTATTCACCCTAGAAGAACAGCAGTTTTATTTGACAAATAAGTCTGAGATAAACCGAAGAATTATCCAAATGGGAAAACAAAGAATTATCAGCAATTTGGCTAGTCTTTAATAATTTGATAACTTAATGACTGAACCAAAATCACTCTTATTCTTTTATGCCATTTAACCACATTGAATACAAAAAGCCCGTTTACAAAATAAAAGCTCCACTTCGGGATCATTTGGAACAATATGGGAGAATAGGCGAGACTTCATTGTCGTATGATGATTTACTAAGGTATCAGCAATTAGTCGCAGTAACCGACAAAAACGACAAAGAAACAAGCTGGTTTTCAGCACTGTATTCAATCGAAGATCAAAAACACTTTCAAGAAGAATTGGTTAACATCTACCAAACCTTGGTGTCTGACGGGGATATTTTGGACTACATTAAGGTTGGCAGTATTGATTACTGCTCTTTCGGAAATTCTAAGCCGTTTAGAATTAAAATTATCAATGAAGTAAATGACAATTACGATTATTTTTATGTCAAAAAAGCGGATGCATCTAGAATTTACGGCCTAGAATTGGAGGAAATTTTCTCGCCCGACAAAATCACTTTCTTTGTAAATAAATCTACGCTTATTGAAGCCCATGTTGTGGGAATTCCCGTAGATGAGTTTATTAAAAGAAACGAAAAAAAGAAAATAGAAAACAGACTTAGATTTGCCAAAGAATTTGTGAAATTTAATGAAAGATGTTTTGTTCGATTATTGGGAGATATGCGTGCTTATAATTTTGTGGTAGAAATCGTGCAAGATTTTGATAACGTGCAATATAATTTGCGAGCTATGGATTTTGATCAGCAAAGTTTTGAAGGCAGAAAAAACATGTATTTGCCCCAATATTACAAAGACAACAATTCTTTGGTAGACTTGGCTCGTGAACTCCTCACTGATAAAATGGCGCAAAACTACATGAAGCAGGAACGAGTTGCTATGAAAAAAAGATTCCGCTCCTATAAACACAGAACTAAGTCTCTAATTAGGAGGATGAAAAAAGAAAACATTTCTACAAAAGAAAACATTGACACCTTGAAAAAAGAATTTGCTGTTTACTATAACAACCCACATTTTCTGGAGTTTACAACTATGGGACAAATTTTGGAATTACACCTAGAAACTAAATTGGGAATTAAGATATTCTAGAGGTACAAAGTTTGAAAACCGGAGCTCAAAGTTATTATTTTCGAAATAAGCTCGTGCCTCTTGCTTCTAACTAAATAAAACTTCTTGTCAAAAATTTACAAACTTAAAACACAAAAGTAATTATCTTTATTACGCTAAAACAACATCAACAATGAACAACTTTGAATTATACAATCCTACCAAGATAATTTTTGGAAAAGGAGAAATAGAAAAAATAAAAAACGAAATACCAAAAGAGGCAAAAGTACTGCTACTTTTTGGAGGCGGAAGTATCAAGAAAAACGGAATTTACGATCAAGTTTCCTCTGCTTTAGCAGATTACGACTGGCAAGAGTTTGGTGGAATTCCTCCAAATCCTGAATATGAGGTTTTGCTTAAAGCATTGGAAGTAATCAAGAAAGAAAATATAACTTACCTACTGGCAGTGGGCGGAGGCTCTGTGATTGATGGTACTAAATTTTTATCCTCAGCTGCATTATTTGAAGGAGAAGAACCTTGGGATATTTTGGCGAAGAAAATAAGAACTGAAAAAGGAATGCCGTTTGGAACAGTGCTAACTTTGCCAGCAACAGGAAGCGAAATGAATAGCGGAGCTGTTGTAACCAGAGCAGCTACTCAAGAAAAATATGGAATGGGAGGTCCTGGATTATTTCCTCAATTCTCAATTTTGGATCCCACAGTTGTAACTTCTATTCCTGAAAGACAAATTGCTAATGGATTGGCAGATTCGTTCACACACGTGCTGGAACAATACATGACTTATCCTGTAGACGCAAAATTGCAAGACAGATTTGCCGAAAGTATTTTGAGTTCGATAATTGAAACTGCTCCAAGCATTGTGGAAGATGCCTCTAATTATAAATCGGCTGCTAACTTTATGTGGAATTGTACCATGGCTCTTAATGGACTGATACAAAAAGGAGTGCCAAACGACTGGGCAATTCATGCAATGGGACACGAACTCACAGCTTTTTACGGAATAGATCACGCACGAACTTTGGCTATATTGACGAAAAGTCATTACACCTACAATTTGGAATCGAAACAAGTAAAATTGGCGCAATGTGCTGAGCGAGTTTTTGGAATTACCGAAGGTGATGAACAAGAGAAAGCAGAAGCTTGTATCGAGGCCATTGAAGAGTTTTACTTGTCTTTGGGGATTGGAACTTCGCTTTCCAGTTATACAAAAGACTACGAAGGGACCGCACAAAAAATTGCAGAACGATTTACTGCAAGAGGCTGGACTGGAATTGGCGAACACGGAAAATTAACTCCCAATGATGTGGAGCAGATTGTTGAGATGAGTTACTAAAATTTAAACAATGAACATACTAATAACAGGTGGAACAGGATTAATAGGAAAAAGACTCACAGAGATTTTGCTTAGCAAAGGACATGAAGTTTCTATTTTGAGTCGTTCCAAAAAGCAATCTGACAACATAAATTTCTACACTTGGGACATTGCAAAACAAGAAATTGAGGCTGAAGCTATCCAAAAGGCAGATTACATTATTCATCTTGCGGGCGCTAATGTGGGCGAAGGAAGATGGACCGACAAACGAAAAAAGGAAATAATTAACAGCCGTGTGCAATCAGGAAACCTATTATTGAAAGCTGTAAAGCAGCACAATCCTAACTTGAAAGGATTTATTTCTTCTTCGGCAGTTGGTTATTATGGAATGGTAACTCAAGAAAAAGAATTTGTAGAAACAGACAAACCTGGCGAAGATTTCCTTGCAAAAGTGTGTGAAGAATGGGAAAATAGTGCATTGCAATTCAACCAACTGAATGTAAGAACTGTAATCGTAAGAACTGGAGTTGTTTTGGACAAAAACGAAGGGGCATTGGCAAAATTATTGACTCCAATCAAAGTTGGAATTGGTTCTGGATTGGGAACCGGAAAACAAGCAATGCCTTGGATTCACTTGGAGGATATTTGTAACTTATACGTACAAGCTATCGAAGACGAAACCATGAAAGGCGCATACAATGGAGTGGCTCCAGAAAAATTCACCAACCAAGAGTTTTCAAAAAAAGTAGCAAAAATATTGAAAAAACCATTTTGGTTCCCCAATGTTCCTGCTTTCGCATTGAAATTATTCTTAGGAGAACAGGCGGTTATTGCTCTTGAAGGCAGTCCAATTTCTAGTAAAAAAACAGAGGAAACAGGTTTCAAATTTAAACATCCAATACTAAAAAGTGCGCTTGAGGAAATCCTTACGTAAAGGAAAAAGATCTACAAAATAAAAGGAGAACTATACTTGTTACAAGTCCATTTCTGCGTGCAACTTTTCAAATAACAACCTGAACCAAGCAGAAAATTGTTCTGGATTTGTCTCTAATTCTTTTTTCAAATCCTCAGTCGAAATGTATTTATAGGCACAAACTTCATCTGGATTCACCTGAGGCTTCTGATTTGTATACCCTACAAAGATATGATCCAATTCATTTTCAATCAAATCATTATCTAGTTCGGCTTTGTATTGAAAGTTAAATAATTTTTTCAAAGGAGCTTCCATTCCCATCTCTTCTCTTAATCTTCTGTTCGCAGCATCCAGCTCTTCCTCCCCTGCCATTGGATGAGTACACGAAGTATTTGACCACAAAAGTCCAGAATGATATTTATGCTCTGCTCTTTGCTGCAACAGCCATTGCTTTTCTGAATTGAATACAAAAACAGAGATTGCTCTATGCAGTAACCCTTTTTTGTGTGCTTCCATTTTGTTCATCACACCAATCTCTTGGTCTTGCTCATTTACTAAAACTACCTCATCTGCATTCATATCGCCTTATATTTTTTAGCTAATGGAAGCAGAGATTTTACTTGCTTTTTTTCAGTGTCAGCAAGGCTTTTAAGAATATAAGTTTTAGTATTATCAGGCACAGAGGATTTCTCCAAATTATCTAAAATAAACTTCACATCAGATTCAATATCTGTCGTATAACTCAAAAAAGAGGGGACATTTAATTGCACTACTAGTCGCAAATAAACGTTTTCTACGTTTTTGTTTAGCGAAATTGTTTTCTCCAACATATCCTTTCCTTCGTTAAACCATGAATATTTTGAGAATGGATTATAAACATATTGTGCCATCATCATTTTACATACCGCTTTGTATGAATTGATAGTCACAGCATATTGGTAATTACTCTCTGTAACTTCGGTATCCAAAAATAACTCTGCCGATTTATAATCTTTTATCTTTGCAAAATTATCTCGAAAATGAGAAATATCTTCACCTGACCACGCAGCAAGTGTAAAAGATAAACTTACTAGGAATAGAAACAAGTTCTTCATATTAAATTCAATTTATAGCTTACAAAAGATTTAGTTAACAAGGCGAATTTCATGGGATTACTCACACGTATTCTGTTACTCTTTATTGCTTCAATATCTGAATTTACAATTTTATTTAATAATTTGCCATAATATTTATAGGCAGTATAAACTCCAAATTTTGCTTCTTTGGGTAAGTTTTTGATACCAATATATGCTTCGTCAAAATCTTTTTGGATTTCCTGTACAATTTCTAATTTATTACTTTCACTTAGCTCCTTTTCAACTAATTGCGGAAAATAAATCCTATTCAATTCTTCAGAATCTGCTTTCAAATCTCTTAGGAAATTCACCTTCTGAAAAGCACTTCCTAGTTTCATTGCTGGATCTTTGAGCTCGTCATACATTTTCTGATCTCCGTTAACAAAAACTGTGAGACACATAAGCCCCACAACATCTGCCGACCCGTAGATGTATTCTTTGTAATCTTCGGTAGTTGCGTATTCATTTTTCGTCAAGTCAAAGCGCATACTTTTCATAAAAGCATTAACCAACTCGATATCAATCTTATATTTATTTACTACTTGCTGAAAAGAATTCAAAATCGGATTTAAACTAATTCCTCTCTCCAGAGCTACATCCAATTCTCTTTGGAACTCATTGAGAAGAATTTCCTTGTCGAACTCATGAAAGGTATCTACAATCTCATCTGCAAACCTTACAAATCCATAAATTGCGTGTATATCATCTTGAATTTTTGACGAAAGCATTCGGACAGCTAGCGAAAAAGAAGTACTGTAGGAATTGGTCACCAACTTGCTACTTTCAAACGATACGATATCAAAAATACTCTTCATACTTAAATTCTCATTGGGTTGATTGACCCTTTTTTTTGGTTGGATTTTATTATCCGTTTTGTATTAGTTCGCTTACCACTTGCCCTGAAATCAGAGAGGGCGGAACTCCAGGTCCCGGAACAGTTAACTGCCCTGTGTAGAACAAGTTATCAATTTTTTTATTTTTACATTTTGGCTTCAAAAATGCAGTTTGCTTCAATGTGTTTGCTAATCCGTAAGCATTTCCTTTGAAAGAATTATACTCTCCCACAAAGTCCGAATGAGCAAAAGATTCATATACCTCAATGTGTTCTCGAACGTCTTCTCCAATATGACTGGTTAATCTGTCGCAAATCATATCAAAATACTTTTTTCTCATTTCCTCCGTATCATCTGTCAACTCGGTAGATACTGGAACCAGAAAAAACAAATTCTCTTTTCCCTCCGGAGCTACAGAACTATCAGTTTTACTTGGATTACAAACGTAAAACAAAGGCTTTTCAGGCCATTTGTGAGTGTCGTAAATTTCTACAGCATGATTTTCAAAACTCTCATCAAAAAATAAATTATGATGCTTAATTCCTTCTATTTTTTTGTTCAAACCTACATAATAAAGTAAACTAGAAGGAGCCATAACTCTTTTGTCCCAATACGCTTCTTTGTAATTTCGGAATGTTGGAGCAAGCAATTTTTCTGTATGATGATAATCTGCTCCACTCACTACAAAATCAGCTTTTTTAAGCTCTCCATTTGTTTTAATTCCAACAGTCTTTTTTCCTTCAACAATAATTTCGTCCACTCCTGAATTGGTATGAAATTTCACGCCAAGCTCTGTTGCAACACTGACCATTCCCTCAATAATCTTGTTCATCCCTCCCATTGGATACCATGTCCCCAATGCCATATCTGCATAATTCATGAGACTGTATAAAGCAGGAGTGTTTTGAGGTTTAGCTCCCAAGAACAAAACTGGAAATTCAAGCAGCTCAATCAACTTTGGGTGTTTAAAAAACTGACGAATGTGTTTGCTAATTGGTTTGAAAAGATCTAGAGACATCCCTTTTTTGGCAATATCAATAGACATAAATTCCTTTATGGATAAAGAGGGTTTAGTTACAAACTCTCTCATCCCAATATCATATTTTTGCTTGGCCTCTGCCAAAAATTGTTGTAATTTCTTACCTGAACCTGACTCATATTTCTCAAAATACGCTTCCAGCTCTTCCATATTTGCAGGGATATCATCTTGCGACTCTTCCCAGAAAACTCTGTAGCTCGGACTCAATCTTACCAAGTCGTAAAAATCTGATACATCCTTACCGAAATCAGCAAAATAGCGGTCAAAAACATCTGGCATCCAATACCAACTTGGCCCCATATCAAAAGTAAATCCGTTTATTTTTTTTATTCGAGCTCTTCCTCCAAGCGAACTGTTTTTCTCATAAACCTCTACTTCGAATCCTGCTTTTGCCAGATAACTTGCGGCAGATAGGGACGAAAATCCCGAACCAATAACTATAACTTTTTTCTCCATTCTATTTATCAAACATGTCAAATTAA
>JBDMYC010000142.1:0-4856 GCA_039770535.1 Flavobacteriales bacterium | reverse complement strand
TTGCACCATAAACGATTACCAAGAGGATAAAAAAGATAAATACTTTGAAGTCTTTTTTCATAAAAAAGGGAGAATTAATGTAAATTAGTGAATCAATCGAACAAAGATAAGAAACTATGTCATCATCTAAATATCCAAATTTACTTCAACCGTTAGATTTAGGATTTACAACCCTAAAAAATCGTGTGATAATGGGAAGTATGCACACTGGATTGGAAGAAGAAAAAAATGGTTTCGAAAGAATGGCCGCTTATTTTGCCGAAAGAGCAAAAGGACAAGTGGGATTGATGGTAACGGGAGGAATTGCCCCAAACCGACAAGGTTGGACTGCCCCTTTTACGAGTAAAATAACAAGCAAAAGAGAAGCCAACAAACACAAAGTAATCACAAAAGCTGTTCACGAGAATGATGGAAAAATTTGCATGCAAATTCTTCATTCTGGGCGATATGGCTATCATCCGCTTGCAGTTGCGCCCAGTGCAATAAAATCGCCAATTAGTCCATTTAAACCTTGGGCTTTGAGCAAAATGGGAGTAAACAGAACGATTCGTCATTTTGTGAGAGCTGCCAAACTTGCCCAATTCGCCAACTATGATGGAGTCGAAATTATGGGAAGCGAAGGATATTTGATAAATGAATTTGTATCCGCAAAAACGAATAAAAGAACCGACAAATGGGGAGGTGATTTTGAAAACAGAATTCAGTTTCCGTTAGAAATTATTAGAAAAACGAGAGAAGCAGTTGGAGAGAATTTCATTCTTATTTTCAGGCTTTCTATGTTGGATTTGGTGGAAGAAGGAAACACTTGGGAAGAAACTGTGCACTTTGCCAAAGAAATAGAAAAAGCGGGCGCAACCATTATCAATACTGGGATTGGATGGCACGAAGCTCGTGTGCCTACCATTGCAACTATGGTTCCTAGAGGCGGATTTACTTGGGTGACCGAGAAAATGATGAAGGAAATTAACATTCCTTTGGTAACGACAAACCGAATAAATATGCCCGAAAAAGCCGAAGAGATTTTGGCAAACGGACACGCACATTTAGTTTCTATGGCGCGACCATTTTTGGCGGATCCAGAAATTATTAAAAAAGCAATTGAAGGAAGAGAAGAAGAAATAAATACGTGTATTGGGTGTAACCAAGCTTGTTTGGATCACGTGTTCAAACAAAAAACTGCGAGTTGTTTAGTGAACCCAAGAGCTTGTCATGAAACAATTTTGAACTACACTCCTACTCCTTCTCCCAAAACTATTGCTGTGGTGGGTGCCGGACCAGCAGGATTGGCTGCCGCAACTGTGGCTGCCAAACGAGGGCATAATGTAACTTTATTTGAAGCCCAAAGCGAAATTGGTGGACAGTTTAACATTGCCAAACTAATTCCTGGGAAAGAAGAGTTTTATGAGACTTTGAGGTATTTTACTAATGAAATAAAACTGCACGGAGTAGAATTGAAATTAAACACCAAAGCTACTGCCAGTGAGTTGGAGAATTTTGATGAAATCATTATTTCTACAGGAATAAAACCGAGAGCTATACAACTGGAAGGAATAGAGAACGCAAACGTGCTGGATTACGAAGATGTATTGAAACACGGAAAACCAGTAGGTAAAAAGGTTGCCATAATTGGAGCTGGAGGAATTGGATTTGATGTAGCAGAATTTCTATCTCACGAAGGTAAATCTCCTTCTTTGGATACGGATTTGTTTTTGAAAGAATGGGGAATTGATGGAACCAATAAAGTAAGAGGTGGATTGCTAAAACCAAACCCTCACCCCTCTCCTAGAGAAATTACTATGCTACAAAGAAGCGAAACCAAAGTAGGAAAAGACCTAGGAAAAACCACAGGTTGGATTCATAGGCAATCGCTTAAGATGAAAAAGGTAACTATGCTCAATGGAGTTTCTTACGACAAGATAGACGAGAAAGGAATTCACATTACCATTGCAGAAAAACAACAAATAATTGAAGCCGACACCCTTATAGTGTGCGCAGGACAAGTAAGCGTAAATTTACTGCACCAAGAATTGGTGAAAAATGGAAAAACTCCTCACTTAATTGGAGGCGGAAAAAATGCTAAAAAGATTGATGCACAGAGAGCGATTCGTGAAGGGAGTGAATTGGGGGCAAAACTGTATTAACAATATTCAAAATAAATGAAATGCCCTTGTAATCCATCCAATTTATACGAAAACTGCTGTAAAAAAGCACATCAAGATATACACCCTGTAAGTTCTCCAGAAATCCTGATGCGTTCTAGATACAGTGCTTTTGTCCTGGCTAATATTGATTATCTTCAAGAAAGTCATCATAGTTCTACCAGACCTTCAAAACTGGAGAAACGAGAAATACTGTCTTGGACAAAATCTGTGGAATGGATAAAACTAGAAGTGTTGCAAACAACAGAAAACACGGTAGAGTTTAAAGCTTATTTTCAAGAAAACGGAGTTTTAAATCACATCCATGAAAATTCATTATTTGTGAAAGAGAATGATCATTGGGTTTATAAAAGTGCTTTGTAAAAGGCAAATTATTTATATTTAACCAAAAATAAAACGCTTTGCACCAAGAAATAATAACACCAAGAATAAAATGCTACAAATGCATGAGACCCGAGGAGTCTTGCATTTGTAAGCACCTTTGTCCTTTCCAGACTAGGACGCGTTTTATTATTTTGATGCACCCCAAAGAGTACAAAAAAGAAAGAAATGGAACTGGGCGCATGACCCAACTTCAACTTGAGAATTCGGAAATTATAGTTGGGGTAGATTTTACTCACAACAAACGGGTAAATGAACTACTTGGGAATGAAAACAGCAATTCTTTTCTACTCTACCCTGGGGAGGAAACTTTTAACTTATCGGTAGAAAAAGGTCCCGAAATGGTTTCATTTATGGGAGAAAATCCTGTCCTATTTATTTTGGATGGCACTTGGCCTTGCGCTCGTAAAATGATTAAATTGAGTAAGAATTTACAAGCTCTAAAAAGAGTGAGTTTTGATAATACAATAGAATCAAAATTTCTTTTCAAACAACAACCTGCTGCTCTTTGTTTGAGCACAATTGAGTCTGTTTACACGGTTTTAAATTTACTAAACCAAGGAGGTTTAGAACAATGCAACACGAAAAGCTTATTACTTCCTTTCATGAAAATGGTAGATTACCAAGTGAACTGCATGCTGAATCCAAGTGATCAGAATTATCGTCCGTATACTAAAAGTGAGATTCCTGTTAAGAACCACTACAAGAAAAAAACGCAGAGAAATGTTGTGTTTGAACAAGAGAGTTAAAACAAATTTAGAATGAGCAAAACCTTATCCGTTTTTAATAAAATAATGCTTTTTGGAATCCTATTTTTCCTAACTCCATTTTTCGCAACTGCCGAAGCAGGAAAAGGAATTACAGATGAGGCTATAATTCTTGCCCTTTTGGGACTTGTTGTAATCTTAATCAATCAAATTTATTTACTGGTTACTTCAATGAAAAAAATAATGGAGCCCGAAAAAAAATCCTCTATTATTCATTACATTTCATTTGTCATTTCAATTGCGATTTTTGTCATTTATTTTCCTAATAGAGGGGATTCTGGAATTCCCTTATTCGAAGCCTTTGTTGTCGGTCCTTTTATTTTGGGTGTTTGCAGTTTCTTAATCTCCCTCTTTATTTTTTTCAAAAAAAAATAAAACGAATTTATTGAACTACGTCTTTGCTTACTTCTAAAATCACAAAACTATTAAGCTAATAAATCTTATATTTGCTGCACTTCAAATAAACTCAAACAATGGCTGAACTGAACTGGAAAACAGAAAAAGAATACGAAGAAATTACATTCAAAACTTTGAATGGTGTAGCGAGAATTGCTTTCAACAGACCTGAATGCAGAAATGCTTTTACACCAAAAACTGTAGATGAATTGTGGGAAGCTTTAATCATTTGTCACGAAAGTCAGGAGATTGGAGTTGTCTTAATCACTGGAGAAGGACCTTCTGAAAAAGATGGAGGATGGGCATTTTGCTCAGGTGGAGACCAAAGAGTGAGATCAACAACTGGTTACAAAGGAGCAAATGGAGTTAACAGATTTAACATCCTAGATGTACAAAGGCAAATTAGATTCATGAACAAAGTGGTAATTGCTGTAGTTCCGGGTTGGGCTGTTGGAGGTGGCCATAGTTTACACGTAGTTTGCGATTTGACTTTAGCCTCTAAAGAACATGCTATTTTTAAGCAAACAGATGCGGATGTAGCAAGTTTTGACGGTGGATTTGGATCGGCTTATTTAGCTCGTCAAGTGGGCCAAAAAAGAGCGAGAGAAATTTTCTTTTTAGGCGCTAACTATACTGCACAAGAAGCATTTGACATGGGAATGGTAAACAAAGTTGTTCCTCATGATGAATTGGAACAAGAAGCTTACGATTGGGCGCAAGAAATAATGACCAAGAGTCCAACAGCTATCAAAATGCTGAAATTTGGATTCAACTTAATTGATGACGGATTAGTAGGGCAACAAGTATATGCTGGAGAAGCAACAAGACTTGCCTACGGGACAGAAGAGGCTGTGGAAGGTAGAAATGCATTTTTGGAAAAGAGAGAAAGAAATTTTAAGAAATTTCCAAAGTTTCCTTGATTATTTCCCTCTGTTATTTACAAGTCAATCAAGAGTCTTGAAACAAGTCTATTTCACAAAGATTACTGCATGAATCAGTTACGAAATTGACTGCAAAACAAACCTTTTTAATCCTCCTCACGAGAGGAGAGATTCTTTTGAAAATTTATAAAAACTCCTCTATTTTTCTTACATTTAAAAATTCGGAAAACTAAACCAATTAATATGAAAATCGCAGCTCCTTTTAACCTACA
>JBDMYC010000141.1:0-4867 GCA_039770535.1 Flavobacteriales bacterium | reverse complement strand
TTTACAAATTTAGTGACTTGAATATCTTTAAACCTTGGATCAGGCAGTATTCTGTGTTTTTTGGCGGTCTTTCTTCTCATAACTTTTTGTTATAATACTCCTAATCGAGTTAGGTTAAGTATCTATGTTATTGTTTTGGTCTCTTTGTTCCGTATTTCGATCTTCTTTGAGTTCTACCATCTACTCCGGCAGTATCTAACGACCCTCTTACAATGTGGTATCTAACACCAGGAAGATCTTTTACTCTTCCTCCTCTTACTAACACAATACTGTGCTCTTGTAAGTTATGTCCTTCTCCACCAATGTATGCATTTACTTCTTTCCCGTTAGTCAATCTAACCCTTGCAACTTTTCTCATTGCTGAATTAGGCTTCTTTGGAGTTGCTGTGTACACTCTCACACAAACACCTCTTTTTTGTGGACATGAGTTTAATGCTATTGACTTACTAACTTTTGTGTTAGAAGTCCTTCCTTTTCTTATTAATTGTTGTATTGTAGGCATTTTGCTGTTTATTAAATACTATTTTACCATTTATCGGGGTGCAAATCTACAAGTTTTTTTTGTATTTCCAACTGTTTTGCTCTTTGTTTTGAAAAAAAAATCAACATTTTTCAGTTGGTAAAAAAATAATTATCATCAAACCCTCTCGCGCACTACCTTTGAGCTAGATTCTTTTTTTTAATTATTGCTTCCTGCTGGCTCTTTAATTATAAATAACTCCTCATCAGATTTTTTCATCCAAAATGTTTCTCGTGCATATTTTTCTGGATCTTTCAGTATTAAGGCTTTTTTTTCTTCAGCTTGCATTATTCTACTTTCTTTGAAATCCCATTCTTGTTCCAATTTATTTATTTTTCTTTTGGTCTTATACAGGGAAAATAGATTTACATCTTCAAAAAATAATACCCAAATGAATAGGACAGAAAAAGAAATAGCCCATTTATTTTTCATGAATTGCGGCACTTTTTGCCAAAATGATTTTAACAGTCTCATTCTAAAGCGTATTGATTGAATCCATTACTTTTGCTTTCATATCCTTTTTATATGAAGCTAGCCTATCACTAACCTCATCATCACCTGTTCCTATTATCTGTGCAGCAAGAATTCCAGCATTCTTTGCACCATCAAGAGCAACAGTTGCGACTGGAACTCCTCCTGGCATTTGAAGAATAGAAAGTATTGAATCCCATCCATCAATAGAATTACTAGATTTCACAGGGACTCCAATAACCGGCAGTGTAGTAATACTTGCTACCATACCTGGCAAGTGTGCTGCACCTCCTGCGCCAGCTACAATTACTTTCAATCCATTTTGCTTTGCTGATTTGGCATAGTCAAACATTCTTTCAGGAGTTCTATGTGCTGATATTATTGTTAAATCAAATTCCACACCAAGCTCCGTCAATACGTCAGCTGCAGCTTGCATTACTGGTAAATCTGATTTGCTCCCCATTATTATTCCAACCCTAGCCTTCATATTCTTTTTTTTTAGATGATGCAAATATAAGGCATATTGATTGGTATCTATTAAGGATGTCATCCATTTTTTCAACAACACTTAGTCTTTTTTATTAATCTCTGTGCACAAATAGATTTTACTGATGCAAAGATGAAAAAGGCATCATGTTATTTATTGCAACTTAAAGGCTTGCTGAAAATGAATAGGATGTGTTAAAGACCTATTTGAATCTTACTATAATTATTAAATAATTAGTTTAGAATAAAGATGATTAATGGTTCAACTTCAACACTTAGTAAAAAAAAATCTCAATCAATGTATGTTGATCAAACTTACAAAAAGTTCTTTTTTATAATCAGCCATGAACCCCCTCAGGCCTTATGTTCGTTCACAACTCAGAAAATTTATAATAATTATTGTTGGTATTTTCTATATGATATACTTGTGTATTATTACCCTTAGCTTATGTTCCTTGCAAATAAAAATCCATTCATTTTTTTTTAGAATTGGTAAAAGGAAAGACAGAAGAAACAAATTAGGATTAAAAATAATTATCTAACCAATCAAAAAAAAATACAAAATCAACCTGCACATTAAAAGTTGACATTTTACCTTATTAAAGTAATGTTTCCCTTATCCTGGAAAGTCTCTCCGCCCCTGCAAGTAACATCCAAATAATAAACAAAAACTGCAGGGTCACATTCTTTACCTTTATAAGAACCATCCCATCCTTTTTGCTGATCATCCGATTCAAATACTAACTCGCCCCATCTGTGGTATATCCGCAATGTCATGTCGGTAATGTTATTTCCTCTTACAAATAACACATCATTGTCATTATCCCCATTTGGGGTAAATGCGTTGGGAACGTACAAATCTGGCGGACCGCAAACCACGTCAATCATTCTGATAAAAACATCACTTGATCTACTACAACCACTGTCCGAAACTGTTACTGTATATGTAATTGAAGAAGGTGGAGTAGCTATCGGATTTTGGATGGCTGGGTCATTTAGCCCAACTACTGGACTCCAACTATAAGAATAACCCGAGGGAGTTGATGACAATTGAACTGTTTCTCCCGAATAAATAATGTTACGATCTACTGAAGCAACTACTGGCAAAATTGGCAAAGGCGAAACATACACAGGTTTAATTAAAGTAACCTGGCAACCGCTCGCACTAGTTGCTATAACACTGTAAATTGTACTTGCATTTGGAGCAGTCAAAATTGTATCTGTAAAATCTCCAGATAAAATCTCCACGTCTGGACTCCAGTCGTAAGTTAAAGTATCTGTTCCTGAATTTTGAACAATCAAATTAATTGTATCGCCTAAACAAATGCCATCTGGTCCGGAAATTGATACCTGAGAAGAGAAAATATTAATCCGAACGGTATCTAAAAGAAAACATCCGTTATTCCCAATTCGAATGTAATATGTGGTTGAGACAGAGGGTGCTACTGTGAGAGAACTATCTCCAGAACTACTATTTAATCGATCCGTGAAAAGTGGATTGGATGACCACTGAAAACTGTTTGTTGTCCCCAAAGAATTGGCTAAAATAGTGATTGGGTTTCCTGGGATACATAATAAGGTATCACTTGGAACAATTAATCTCAATTTAGAAACAAATATTGTAGTGAATACCGTGTCTATACAAACTCCGTTTGATATTAATAATCTGTAAGTAGTTGTATTGAGAGGAGAAGCAACAGGATTTGAGATTGTGGTATCACTCAATCCTTGTGAAGGAGACCAAGAATAAGTGATTGTAGGATTGGAAGAAGGCAAAAACCCTATTTGTTTGAAACTACTGTCGCAAATTGTATCGTTAGGTAAAAACCAAAGTGAATCTCCCAAGATTGTGATTTGTTTTCTCAAAGTATCGGAAAAATTACAAGCAGATGTATCCGTTACAGTCAATGTTACGATATAATTTCCAGGATTTCTGTATACGTGGAATGGACTATACTGAGTAGAAAAGTTCCCGTCTCCAAAATTCCAATGAAATGAGGTCCCGTTCAAACTTCTATTTCTAAAAAAAGAAGTATCATTTATGCAAGTAACAGAATTTACATCAAAATCTGCTAATGTTATTGGCAGATTAAAATCGAATTTAAAAACTCCATTATTGCAACTACTTCCGTTTGTTGTGGAAAAAGCTCCCGGATTTGGTGCAATAGGAAAATCATCAAATCCTCCGCAACCTGCGCACACAGATTGGAAAATTCTTCCATTTCTATCGAATCTACTTGTCCCTCCGTCCACATGCTCGGCACTTGAGGCTCCTCCATAGAAAGATCCATAAAAAATATTGGAAGCATCACTTTCTAGCACCATCAAATAAAAATCACTCCCGTCAGTAGTTGTTTGATATGCTCCAGCTGTTGTGTCCATCCCTGTTGTAGAGATGGCATTATTAGTAGAGGCAATATTAGTTGTACCGCCCCAACCAGATAGATATATTTTGTTACAAACATCTACCAAAAAAGCTGTGGGTGAAATATTTGGTCCACCACCTCCTGATCCAAAAACTGTTGACCATTCTACAAAATCCAAATTAGGCGACATTTTTGTAATGAACTGTCCACTATTGAAGGTATAATAACCTGCATTCTTAATAAAAGTAGAATCCATTTTATCAGTCTGCCCAAATACATAGACACTGTCTTTCCTATCTACTTCTACAAAATAAATTTGATCGTATAGATCTGATCCGTAGAATGTTGAATTCAAAACAGCTGAGCCTGTTGCATTTATCTTTGTGACGAATCCATCTGCCCTTAGACCTGTAAAGCTGGTATCTATAGCGTTTACTGTTTTTATAAAATCTGGAGAGTTTGTTCCTCCTGCTACGTATGCATTATCTTGTCTATCAATTGCTATAGAATATGCTGCGTCATCTCCTATTCCGCCTAAATAGGAGGACCAAACAAGAGTTGATAATTTATTATCCATTTTGAAAATACAACCATCTAATGTAGAACCTCCATGGTTTGCTTGAAAAACGCCAGCAGTAACTGGAAAATTTGTAGATCGAGTGCAAGAAACAACATAAATATTATCGTTTTTATCAATCTCTATTTCACCTCTCACCTCATCAGCATAATTATATTTTAAATCATTTGAAACGGAAGAATTAAGTCCATCATTTGCTGTTCCTCCAATGTAAGTTCCTGACAGGAGAGTGTCACCGGCTGCACTCAATCTTATTACGAAAATATCTGACCCATTAATAAAATTTACACCCAAGCCTACGGGAGCAATTGCTGTTCCTCCATTGAAAACAGAATCATAGCATCCTTTAGAAAATGGAAAATCTAACGAGCTAGTAGTCCCGTAAACAAATAATTCATCATTAGAGTTAGCAATCATACTGTGTGGTAATTCATCACTCGTTCCTCC
>JBDMYC010000140.1:0-3923 GCA_039770535.1 Flavobacteriales bacterium | reverse complement strand
TGAAAGACTGGAAATTACCTGAGTGGATTTCTGGTGCAGTTACGAATTTTGGTTTCACAATCAATCAAAAAAACGCTTTATTGCTTTCTGAATATTTGGGGAATGATTTGGGTAAAATTGCAAAAGAGCTAGAAAAATTGAAACTCGCTTTAAAACCTGGTTCAGAGATTGATGGGAATGCAATTGAACAAAATATTGGGATTAGTAAAGATTATAATATTTTTGAATTACAAAATGCTCTTGGGACCAAGGATGTACTGAAAGCCAATAAAATAATCAACTACTTTAGTAAAAATGAAAAAGCGCATCCTCTCGTGCTCACAGTTGGTTTTTTATTCTCTTATTTTTCGAAAGTAGTCACAGTTCAATTTTCTAAAAATAAAGCGAATGATGGAATGCTCGCAAAAGAGACTGGTGTAAATCCATATTTCTTAAAAGACTATAAATTAGCGACAAAAAACTACTCTGCTAGTAAACTCGTCAAAATAATTGGCTACCTTAGAGAAACAGACCTGAAATCCAAAGGTGTTGATAATGCCTCTGCCACTCAATCTGATTTGCTTAAAGAGCTAATATTTAAGATAATGCATTAAGAAAACACCTCGTGTTTTGAAATAATAAGTAACAACTTCCAAATCAAAAATTAATATGAAAGTAATTAAAATAGCATTTTCCCTGATCTTAATCTCTCTATTTGTGAGTTGTTCGATTTTTAAATCGAAAGAGGTAAAGAATGCAGAGGAAAAGATGAATTTCTCTTTTTCAAAATTAGATAAAAAAGGCCTTATCAAAGACAGAGGAACTTCCTTAGCCTATGAATTTTGTATCCCAAACACAGAAGCTAACTTGAATGAAATAAAAGCAATTGACGAAACTATTGCCGTGTACAAATCAAGTAAAGGACGAATAGGATGCAGCAAAGAGGAAATCTTGTGTATCGGGGAAACTGCAGATAAAGATTACAAAAAAATATTAATAGCAATATCAAACAAAACCTATGTTAAAAGTATCAATGAGAGCTTTTTTGAATAGCATTCTTGCAGTTTTAATACTGAGTTCTTGTCAAGAAATAGAAACTAATTCATCTGCTAGTTCAATTGATTTGATTGGTGAAATCGAAATTGAAGAATTGAATACAAATGAAAATACAACTTGGTTTAACAAGGAATTTGAGTCATACCAGCTCGATTCTGTAATAATGGATTCCCTTTCTCTGTATAAAAACAAATTTGAAGAGGTAACAATCACAATATTTTTAGGAACATGGTGCGAGGATAGCCACAAAGAGGTTCCAAGATTTAGTAAAGTAATGAATGAACTTGGAATTGAAAATACAAAACTAATAGGTGTCGATTACAACAAAGAAACACCTGCTGGTTTTGAAAAAGGGAAAGACATCAGGCATGTTCCTACTTTCATTATCAATAAGGGAGGAAAAGAACTGGGTAGAATTGTAGAAACACCCATAGAATCGATAGAAAAAGACCTCTTAACCCTCATTCAAGGAAAAAAATACATTCCGAATTACGCAAAGTAGCATTTATTTTCTCTATATTCATAGTATCTATGGAAATCCTTAAAGAACTATTTGAATTTAACAGCCTAAACTTATTGAGTTTGGATAAAGGACGGGTTCTTATTTCAGATCCATTTATCAATGACGATTATTTTTCCAAATCTGTTGTTTTCCTATGTGAAGTAAATGAAAAAGGAGGTTTTGGACTAGTCCTCAATCATTATATCCCAGATACTTTAGGTGATTTCATGAATAGATTTGAAAACATTGATTGCTCTAAATTCAAAATCAGCATTGGAGGACCAGTAGATACAGATAGTATTTATTACATGCATACACGTCCAGATTTAATTCCAGATAGCATTCAGGTGAACGAAAGTATATTCCTTGGAAATGGACAGAAATTCAATGAAATAGGGGATTTGATCGAAAACGAACTGATTACTCACAAAGAGATTCGTTTTTTCTTGGGATACTCTGGTTGGACACCAGGACAATTGCAAGATGAATTAATTAGAAACAGTTGGTTTGTAGGTAATATTGCTGATTCTACGCTCATGACTTACCAAGAAGAAGACATTTGGAAAAAGACATTGGAAAAAATGAGTGACAAGCACAGAGTTATTTCTAATTTCCCTATTAATCCTTTGTTGAATTAATCCTGAATTATAGCTCTCGTGTCGTAATTCAACAACTCAATCAATTTATCAGAGATTTTGTGGAAGAAACGTTTTGTTTTGTAACTTCTCACCCACTTTGCTCCTTGTATGGCATTAGTAAGGATAATTTCATCACAGGATAATAAATGACCCGCAGTAATTGGACTTTCGTATACCTTAATTCCGTTTTCTAGAGCTAAATTCACAATTTTCATTCGCATTGTACCACCCACGCACCCAGAAGATAAAGGAGGTGTATACAGTACGCCATTGCTTACAATAAAGAAATTTGAATTAGTAGATTCAATTATGTTATTTTTCTCATTAACCAATAAGTTATCACCCAATCCTTTTTGCTTAGCATCAATAATAGCATTTACATAAAAATAAGCGTTTGTCGTCTTGTAGGAAGAGTACTTATTATTAGGTTTCATGATATCTCGATAGACATCAATGTCTATTCCCTCAGCATTTAATACAAATTCGTTAGACGGAAAATTTTCGGCTTCAATGATAAAACCCGGTTCATTAGATTCTGAAAAATAAGAAGCGATTTCACCTTTTCGGTAAATAGTTAATTTAACTCTTCCGCCTTTATGGATTCCATTGTGCTGTAGTAGACTTTTGATTTGATTATCAAAATAATTACTGGTGAAATAATCAGGGATTTCAATCATGAAAGCTTTCATTCCTTCAGTTAATCTCGAAAAATGAGCTCCAAAATTGTAAACTTCTCCGTTTATAACTCTGATACTTTCAAACAATCCGTCCCCATAACGAAAAGATCTGTTGTTGATAGAAAGAATAGGTTTATCCGAAGGGAAAAACTCACCATTGTAAATTAAATCTGTACTCAATTTTTTGTTTAGTTTTATTAATAGGTTCCAAAAATCTCTGCAATAAAGTTATTAATAATATTGGTAGGACTTAAAAGAATTGTAAAAATAATTCCAAAAACAGCCCCCAATAAGTGGGCATCATGTGCAATATTAGTTCTTCCTTGCTTATTTTGATACATTTCGTATCCTATATAAAGAACACCAAACAAAGTAGCATTTAAAGGAATTATTGCGAACAGTCCCAACTCTGCCATGGGATTGAGAACAATGAATGAAAACAACACGGCAGAAACCGCTCCAGAAGCTCCCAAAGAATTGTAATGAGGATTGTCTTTGTGTTTCCAAATAGAGGGTAAAGTTGCAACACTGATACCGCCAAAATATAGGATGACAAAATAGAAAAGTCCTATCTCTCCAAACATTCTCACAAATAGTTGCTCCAGATAGGACCCAAAACTATGTAATACATACATATTAATCCCTAAGTGCAATAAATCGGCATGGATAAAAGCATGCGTAATGATTTTATAGTACTTATTGTGATGCACAACACTATAAGGATTAAAAAGGAGTTGTCTTTTCAGATCTTCATTCTCGGAAGCATAAAGCGAAACAGCAACAGTAACGATAATTATTATTAATGTAATCGATATCATGAAATGGTTTTGTTTTGAAGTTGATAAATGTAATTAAATAAGTTTTGCTACACAACAGAGTTTTATTGGGATTATTAGGTTTCTGGAACCTTTAACCGCAGGAGATACTGAGAAAAAAAAGGATAAATGCCTTGAAAAGCCCTAAAAAAGGCCGGTTTTATTAACATTCGGACACTTTTATTAACATAAACCCTTGCCACGCTTGCATTGTAGCAATTATCGTATATATTTGTTAGAGTTAACGAGGGTTAAC
>JBDMYC010000139.1:0-16826 GCA_039770535.1 Flavobacteriales bacterium | reverse complement strand
TTTCTGTCATTTCTTTTCCAGCTCCTGTTGCCAAGTCTGGTGAGAAAGGACCGTTTATAAGTGGTAAAAGTGTATTTAAATCAATTTCAATTACTTGATCAAAATATTTTTCTGGTTCTGCATACACTTCTGGATCTCCTGTTAAGTGAGCTCTTACTTCGTTTGCTGCATCTGCAACATCAGATCTGTCAGTAGCTCTTAGGTAACGCTCCATAGAATCGTCATATCCGAAAGTAGAAGTTGTTGCTCCAATTTCAGCTCCCATATTACAAATAGTTCCTTTTCCAGTGCAAGACATAGAAGTGGCACCTTCTCCAAAATATTCTACAATTGCTCCAGTTCCACCTTTTACAGTAAGGATTCCAGCAACTTTCAAGATAACATCTTTTGGGGCAGCCCATCCAGATAATTTTCCAGTCAATTTTACTCCAATTAGTTTTGGGAATTTTAGTTCCCAAGCCATTCCTGCCATTACATCCACAGCATCAGCTCCACCAACTCCAATTGCTACCATTCCCAATCCACCAGCATTTACTGTGTGAGAATCTGTTCCAATCATCATTCCACCAGGGAATGCGTAGTTTTCTAGGACTACTTGGTGAATAATTCCTGCTCCTGGCTTCCAGAATCCTAATCCATATTTATTAGACACAGATGCCAAGAAATCAAAAACTTCAGAAGAATTTTTTCTTGCAAATGGCAAATCTTTTTTAGCTCCTTGCTTAGCCTGAATCAAGTGATCACAATGAGTTGTAGTTGGAACTGCAACTTTTGGTTTTCCTGCTTGCATAAATTGTAACAAAGCCATTTGTGCAGTTGCATCTTGTAGCGCAATTCTATCTGGTGCAAAATCTACGTAATCTTTTCCTCTAGCAAATGCTTTGTTTGCATTTCCATCCCAAAGGTGATTGTACAATATTTTTTCTGAAAGTGTAAGTGGTTTTCCCGTTACAGCTCGAGCAGCTTCTATTCTATCGCCCATTCTGCTGTAAACTTCCTTTATCATGTCTATATCAAATGCCATATTCTTGTTTTGAAGTTTTTGTAATTTATGAATGCGAATTTAGTGAAATTCCTTTTCATTTGAAAATAAGTAAACTGTTAAAGTGCTATTTAGATTTTTTTTGAACAAGGACGAGAAAATTGTTTCAATTCCCTTTGGTCACTTTGTCCAATTCGGTTAAAATAGTTGGCATGCGGTATTCGCCTTTCATATTCTGAATATACTCTTCTGCTTTTTTCAATTTCATACCAATGGAAGAGACGTATAATGGATTTTTACTTCCACCTCGGTATACTTCCTTGACGGTATCTCCGTTATTATGAAAAGGTCGTTTTGCAACTCCAATGATTGGAATTTTCTTTTCTAAAGCCTCCCAAGTGTGACCGCCCAATCCATAAGTTTCATTATCTGTATAAACATGTCCATCAACAATAAGAATCTCAATTTCTTTTAGTTCTATCTTTTTCATTAAAGCTAAAATACAAGGCAATTCTCTTTTGTAAAATTCACCAGGAATGTATTCGTAAACCCCTTCTAAATTTTCTGTGATAACTCTTTGTGGTAATTCATCTTCCCAATCAAATAAAACAGCAACACAAGTAGCTATATTTTCTTTGTAATGGATATCTATGGCTAGAATCATAATGTATTAGAATAATGAAAGGATTTTAAATTCAGTTTGCTAAAATTTCACTTAATAATTTGAGGTTTTTATTGTTACTATGCTTTTTATGCATAGTACCTCAAATTTAATTAATTTAATTAGTGAATAGTAAATATATATAAATAGCTTTGCACCTCAATATAAAATATGAGCATGAAACGTATCAGAATATACAAAGAGGTTTTTGAGGTAGAAGGACCCTTAGTTTTGAAAGAATTGAAAACTAAATATAGAAATTTGGTAAAAGAATGGCATCCAGATAAATTTCAGGATGAAGCCAAAAAGGAAGAGGCAGGAATAAAAAGTTCTGAAATTATTGATGCGTATCATTTCCTAGTTAGTATTGCTCCAGAGACCAGAGACGCAGGATTAGAAGAATACAAAGCAATTATAGAGGCAAATAAAATAGCGGATTTTAGACATGAGAAAAATGTATTAGAAGTAACATTTACTGATGGCACTATCTATGAATACTTTGGAGTTCCAGAAAAATTATTTTCAAAATTCTATAACAGTGATAAGCAATTTCGCTTTGCCAAAAGACAAATTTTCCACTCCTTTACTTACAGAAAAGCAAAAAGGGAAGATGAAATGGCTTAAGAGTAATTTTTAAAAAAAATAGTGTATAAAAAAAAGGCTTGAAATTATTTTCAAGCCTTTTTTAGTTTTATAGTTATTCGATTTAGTTATCTGAATCAGCCATTGGTTTGATCACAAAATTATCCATAAATTTGGTAGTAAAGTTTCCTGCTCTAAAATCTGGATGTTGCATCAATTGCCTGTGAAATGGAATAGAAGTTTTAATTCCTTCTACGTAATATTCTTCCAAAGCTCTTTCCATTTTGGTAATTGCTTCTTCACGAGTCTGTGCAGTTGTAATCAATTTCCCAATCATAGAATCGTAATAAGGCGAAATTGTATATCCAGAATAAACATGAGAATCTATTCTTATTCCATGTCCTCCTGGTTCGTTATAATATCCAATTGTTCCTGGGCTTGGTCTCCAATCTTTAAATGGATCTTCCGCATTAATTCTACACTGGATAGAATGTCCAATGGGTTCATAATTTTTACCAGAAATTTTGTGTCCCGCAGCAATTTTTATTTGCTCACGAATTAAATCAAAGTTGATTACTTCTTCAGTAATTGTATGCTCTACTTGGATTCTTGTATTCATTTCCATGAAGTAGAAGTCTCTATTTTTATCCACTAAGAATTCAACAGTTCCAACACCTTCATATTTTGCCGCTTTTGCCGCTTTGATTGCCGCAGCTCCCATTCTTTTTCTTAGTGCTGGTGTCATAAATGGTGAAGGAGTTTCCTCTACCAATTTTTGATGTCTTCTTTGGATAGAGCAATCTCTTTCACTCATGTGGCAGTGATTTCCGTGTTGGTCACTAGCAATCTGAATTTCGATATGTCTTGGCTCTTCCACGAATTTCTCCATGTACATTCCGTCATTTCCAAAAGCAGCTTTCGATTCTGTTCTTGCAGAAGTCCAAGCAGCTTCAAGCTCTTCTTCTTTCCAAACCAATCTCATCCCTTTTCCACCACCTCCTGCAGTTGCTTTAAGCATGATTGGGTAACCTACTTTTACAGCAGTTTTTTTACAATCTGCAAAATCTTTCAATATTCCAGGAGAACCCGGAACGCAAGGAACTTTTGCTTTTAGCATTGTTTCTTTAGCAGAAGCTTTATCTCCCATTCTATCTATCATTTCTGCACTTGCACCAATGAATTTGATTCCGTGTTCGTCACAGATTTTAGAAAATTTTGCGTTTTCAGATAAAAACCCATATCCTGGGTGGATTGCATCAGCATTTGTAATTTCTGCAGCAGCAATAATGTTTGATATTTTTAGGTACGAATCCGTACTCGAGGGAGGCCCAATACAAACAGCTTCGTCAGCAAATTTTACTGGTTGGCTGTCCTTGTCTGCAGTAGAATAAACAGCTACGGTTTTGATTCCCATCTCTTTACATGTCCTGATGACACGCAAAGCAATTTCACCTCTATTTGCTACTAATATTTTCTTAAACATAAATTTAGTTGTTATTAATTCGAACAATAAATTGCTGAACTAAGGTTAATAAGAATTAGAAAAAATAATAGAATTAAGGCTCTATTAAGAATAAAGGTTGGTCAAATTCGATAGGTGAAGCGTCATCAACTAAAACTTTCACGATTTTTCCGCTTACTTCTGCTTCAATTTCGTTAAATAATTTCATTGCTTCTACAATACAAATAACATCTCCTTCTTTTATGGTATCACCCACATTTACAAAAGAATCTGCTTCTGGTGAAGAAGATCTGTAAAAAGTACCAATCATTGGAGATTTGATAGTGATGTAATTTCCATTGTCATTACTTTCTGCTGCTGGAGCAGAAGGAGCTGTTGGTGCAGCTGCAGGAGCAGGAGCAGGAGCTGCAGCAGGAGCAGCAACTTGAACAGGTGCAGGAGCTGCAACATGTGCAATATGCACTTCTTCTTTTTCAGATTTTATAGTGATTTTAAAATCTTTTTTTTCAATTTCTACTTCAGTGACTTTTTGTTTAGCCACAAATTTTATTAAGTCTTGAATTTCTGTAAGATTCATAATTATAGTTTTTATTTAGATGTCAAATATATTAATAATTTCGTTTTCTGAGTAAAACGAATGTTTTCATTTAGTTCTTATGAGTTGTATCCCCATTTTAAGTATAATGCTCCCCAAGTAAATCCTCCTCCAAAAGTTGCAATAATTACATTGTCACCCTTTTTCAATTTAGACTCCCAGTCGGCTAAACACAGAGGAATAGTTCCTCCAGTAGTGTTTCCGTATTTTTGTATGTTTATCATTACTTTTTCTTTGCTTAGTCCCATTCTTCTGGCAGTTGCATCAATGATTCTCAAGTTTGCTTGGTGAGGAACTAGCCATGCAATGTCGTCAGCAGCTAAGTTGTTTTTCTTCATTATCTCTTCCGATACGTCTGCCATTCCAGTTACAGCTGCCTTAAAAACAGGCTGCCCTTCTTGGTACACGAAATGCTCTCGGTTTGCAATTGTTTCTTCAGTTGCAGGACTCACAGATCCACCGGATTTTTGATATAAATGTTTTTTTCCTGCTCCGTCTGCATAAAGAATAGAGTCTTGGATACCATATTCTTCTTCGGTAGGTTCTAGCATAACTGCTCCAGCTCCATCTCCGAAGATAATACAAGTAGTTCGGTCCGTATAATCTATGATTGAAGACATTTTGTCTCCTCCAATAACAATTACTTTTTTGTATTTTCCTGTTTCGATAAATTGACTACCCGTAGTTAGTCCGTATAAAAAACCTGAACAAGCTGCATTCACGTCAAAACTCCAAGCGTTTTTTGCTCCAACCAAGTCTCCTATGATATTGGCAGTAGATGGAAAAACGTGGTCAGGAGTGATTGTACCACAGATAATTAAATCTACTTCTTCTGGTTTTGTGTTTGTTTTTTTTAGCAATTCGTTCACGGCTTGTACTGCCATGTATGATGTTCCCAATCCTTCTTCTAGAATGTGTCTTTCTTCAATTCCAGTCCTTGATGTTATCCACTCTTCGTTAGTGTCTACCATCTTTTCAAGGTCTTTGTTTGTCAATATTTTTTCTGGTACATAACCAGCAACTCCAGTAATTACTGCATTCATAAAGGGAAATTGTTTTGGTTTATTTTCTTTTTTGATGAAACCTAAAATCAAAGGTACGATAAATGTTCAAAAATCTATTTGATGACAAAAAAAATAGCAATTTCTATTCGTTTTTATTCAAAAATACACTCGACAGACCCTTTTTTCCTAGTTTTTGTTCTGTCGACAAATATATGGAGTAAACACTTTTATTTAATTCGAACTTATCTTACCTTTGGTTTTCATTTTAACCAAAATAAAACTAATGAACTTACACGAATACCAAGGTAAATCTATATTGAAAAGTTATGGAGTTGCAATTCAAGAAGGAATTGTTGCAAATACTCCAGAAGAAGCAGTAGAAGCGGCAAAAAAATTGAACGCAGACACAGGAACTGATTGGTGGGTAATTAAAGCTCAAATTCACGCAGGTGGAAGAGGAAAAGGAGGTGGAGTGAAACTTGCAAAAAGTTTAGATGATGTAAAAAGAATTTCTGATGAAATCTTGGGAATGATGCTAATCACGCCACAAACTTCAGCAGAAGGAAAATTGGTGAGTAAAGTATTAGTAGGACAAGATGTATACTATCCTGGTGATTCTGAGCCAAGTGAATTTTACATGTCAGTCCTATTAAATAGAGCTTCAGGTAGAAACATGATTATGTATTCTACAGAAGGTGGAATGGATATTGAAACTGTAGCTGAAGAAACTCCGCATTTAATATTTACAGAAGAAATTGATCCGAAAGTAGGAATTCAAGGATTTCAAGCCCGTAAAATTGCTTTTAACTTAGGATTAAGCGGAAAAGCAATGAAAGAAATGACAAAATTCGTTTTTGCTCTAGTAAAAGCATACGAAGGAAGTGATTCTGAAATGTTTGAAATTAATCCAGTATTGAAGACTTCTGACGATTTGATTATCGCAGTAGATGCAAAAGTATCTTTGGATGGAAATGCATTGTTCAGACACAAAGATTATGCAGCAATGAGAGATACTAGTGAAGAGGATCCAACAGAGGTTGAAGCATCTGAGCACGAATTGAACTATGTGAAGCTTGACGGAAACGTAGGTTGTATGGTAAATGGTGCTGGACTTGCAATGGCAACTATGGATATTATCAAATTATCTGGAGGTGATCCTGCAAACTTCTTAGATGTAGGGGGAACAGCTGATGCAGCAAGAGTTGAAAAAGCTTTCCGTATTATCATGAAAGATCCTAATGTAAAGGCGTTATTGGTTAATATTTTTGGAGGAATTGTAAGATGCGATAGAGTAGCTCAAGGTGTTATTGATGCTTACAAAAACATTGGAGATATTCAAATTCCAATAATCGTAAGATTACAAGGAACTAATGCTGAAGAGGCTAAAGCATTGATAGATGCTTCAGGATTGAAAGTACACTCTGCAGTGCAATTAGAAGATGCTGCAAAACTAGTATCAGAAGTTCTAGCGTAGCATAAAGATAGAGAGTTCATTCAAAGCCTTTAATTTCCAATAGATGGAAGTTAAAGGCCTTTTTTATTGCTTAAATTCTGATTATCATCCTAAATTATCATCAATTGATTGGGATAATGATAGTATTACTATTATATTTGTGAGTAATCAAATCAATTTATGGAAAGGTTATTTTTAAACATTGCGATCAGTCCAGAACTTTATCTTAAAGATCCCGAATCTTCTGAATTAGGAAAAAAGATAGTTTCTCAGAGTATTTATCTTATTAATGAATTGGGATTTGAAGGTTTTACTTTTAAGAAGTTAAGTAAAAAAATTGGCTCGACAGAAAGCACAATTTACCGATATTTTGAGAATAAACATACCTTATTACTTTATCTTACGTGCTGGTATTGGAGTTGGGTAGAGTACAAGTTAGTTTTTGAGACACACAATATTTCTTCTCCAGAAGAGCGATTAAAAATCGCTTTAAATATTATAACAAAGCCAATCACTGAGGATAATTCGTTTTTTCATATTAATGAAGTTAAACTTCATCAAATAATCATAAGCGAATCGACCAAAGTTATTTATACCAAAGAAGTTGATAAAGAAAATGAGAAAGGCTTTTACACTGTATACAAGCAAATTGTGAATAGAATTAGTGATATCATTATCGAAATTAATCCAGATTATAATTATCCACACATGCTTATTTCAAGTACTATTGATGGTGCATTGCACCAGAGGTATTTTTCGCAGCATTTCCCGAGCTTAATAGATGATAAAAATGGCAAAGATTGTGTCTTTTCATTTTATACAGACCTTGTTTTTAATGCAATTAAATAATTTAACACCAACTAGAAAATGAATAAATCAAATAAATTAAACCCGTTCGGTAATCTGAAATCAGATTTCCCTGCAAGTATTGTCGTTTTTCTAGTTGCACTTCCTCTGTGTTTAGGAATTGCTTTGGCTTCTGGAGCTCCTCTTTTTTCTGGTTTGATAGCAGGAATAATTGGAGGAATCGTAGTGGGAAGTCTCAGTGGTTCTCCATTAGGTGTGAGTGGTCCTGCAGCAGGATTGGCATTGCTAGTGTATGATTCTATCAATGATTTTGGAGGATTAGCTGGGGGAGGATTTCAAATCTTTCTGGTTGCCATTATAATTGCCGGTATTCTACAAATATTGATGGGAGTTTTCAAGGCAGGAATTATAGCTTATTATTTTCCTTCCTCAGTTATTTATGGGATGCTTGCCGGAATTGGAGTCATTATTTTCTTGAAGCAAATACCGCATGCATTTGGTTACGACAAAGATCCGGAAGGAGATTTAAATTTTATTCAACCAGATAATGAGAATACATTCTCAGAACTGGTTAATATGATAGATTACATTTCGCCAGGAGTAATGGTCATCACAGCAGTTTCACTTATTATTTTATTGGTTTGGGAAACTAAATTTGTAAAAGGGAATAAGATATTATCACTAGTTCCAGGTCCTTTGTTGGCTGTTATTACCGGTATTTTGTTGAATCTTGCGTTCAAATCGAATGAGACATTAGCTGTAAGTTCTGATCATCTAGTTGCTATTCCTACTTCTTCCAATGCTACAGAATTTTTTGCCAATTTCACTTTTCCAAATTTTGAGGCTCTTGGTGATTTCAAGGTTTATCTCACGGCAGTTGTCATTGCTTTAGTGGCAAGTATCGAGACTTTACTTTGTGTGGAAGCAAGCGACAAACAAGATGAATTGAAAAGAGTGACGCCAACCAACCAAGAGTTGAAAGCACAAGGGATTGGAAATATAATATCCGGATTTATTGGTGGATTGCCTATAACTCAAGTAATTGTTAGGAGTTCCGCCAATAGTCAAGCGGGAGGTAAGACAAAAGCTTCTACCGTTATTCATGGTTTTTTGATTTTAATCAGTATTATTTTAATTCCAGATTTATTAAATATGATACCATATGGAGTTCTTGCAGCCATTCTTTTTGTGGTCGGGTTTAAATTGGCAAAACCAGCTTTGTTCAAACAAATGTATGCGCAGGGTTGGGGACAATTCGTTCCCTTTATTGTTACCATAATTGGGATAGCTTTTCTTGGCTTGTTATATGGTATTGGGATTGGAATGATTGTGGCAGTATTTATTATTTTAAGAAATAATTACAAAGTTCCTCTTAATATCTTTTCTGATGTAGACTCTGATGATGTGAAATACATAACCGTAACCTTATCGGAGGATGTTACTTTTTTGAATAAAGCATCTATGCTGACTACACTAAATAATATACCTGATAACAGTGTAGTTGAGATAAATGCAAGTGATACTCATTTCATTCACTATGATGTTATTAAAATTATAGAGGATTTTGCAGTTAATGCAGAATCTAGAGGGATAAAATTAAAGATAGTTGATTTGTACGAAGACAAAGAGGTAAGTCCTTTGGATCATCTTAAAATCACAAACAAATAAGATTATTATGGAGACGCAAACAAAACTAATACAAGATTCACAGACACCATTTGGTGTACTAGAAATGCTGAAAGAAGGAAACAAGAGGTTTTTGGCAAATAATAAATCTCCAAGAGATTTAAATGAACAAGTGTCAGAAACATCAAACGGGCAGTTTCCGCATGCTGTAGTCCTCAGTTGCATTGATTCAAGAGTTCCTGTAGAGTTGGTTTTTGACCAAGGAATTGGCGATATTTTTAGTGCACGTGTTGCCGGAAATATTGTAAATGCAGATATTTTGGGTTCAATAGAGTATGGATGTAAAGTTGCTGGATCAAAACTGGTAGTGGTAATGGGACATACCAAATGTGGAGCAGTTACTGCCGCATGCAAAAGAGTAGAGCTAGGAAATATTACCGAATTGTTATCCAAAATATTACCAGCAGTAGATCAAATTCTTGGCGATAAAGAAGTGGTAACACCTGAAGAAATTGAGCAAGTTTCGGAATTAAATGTTCTTAAAACAATTGAAAAAATGAAAAACGATAGCTCAATTTTGAATGAAATGCATAAAGAAGGAGCAATTCAAATCGTTGGAGCAGTGTATGATGTGGCAACAGGTATAGTTAAGTTTTTATAAATTTTACGGATTAGCTTACTTCATCATTCTGCAAGCTACATCAGTTATTAGTTTTGTGTAGGTATTAATTAAAAATATTAGTAGAAGGAATACTATCTTTGCTCTATGCAGCCCAAATTACTTTTAGTCACTCCACCTTTCACGCAGCTCAATACTTCGTATCCGGCAACTGCCTATTTGAAAGGATTTCTGAAATCCAAAGAAGTGAGAGCAGAGCAATGTGATTTGAGTATAGAATTATTTACTTCCATTTTCACTTCGGGTTTTATTCGAGCAGTTTTTCGAGAAGCGCAAGATTTACAGGCGAATTCATTTCCGCAAGTTTACAAACTGAAAGAGCAGTACATTCTTAAAGTAGATAAGGTAATCAGTTATTTGCAATCGCAAACTATTGAGAAAGCTAATAAGATTTTATCTTCTGGATTTTTACCCAAAGGACACAGATTAGCAAAAGTAAATAAAGACATTGTGTGGCCTGATGGCGATTTAGGAATCGTAGACAAAGCAAAACACTACGGAACTTTATTTATCGAAGAATTAGGCGATTACATACAAGCCAATGTTGATGAGTTTTTCTCTTTTACCAAATATGCTGAGCAAATAGGAACTTCGGCAAGTAGTTTTGATCAATTAGAAGAATTTCTGAACTATCAGCCTACTATTATTGAAGATAAAATGCTCGATATTTTGGAAGCGCAAATAGAAAAGCATAAACCTGATTTGGTCTGTTTTTCTATCCCCTTTCCGGGAAATTTATTTGCAGCACTCAGAAGTTCTCAATTTATTAAACAGTTTTTTCCCGACATAAAAATCGCTTTTGGAGGAGGATATTGCAACACAGAATTACGCTCACTCGAAGATCCAAGAATATTTGAATTCATAGACTTTATTACTTTGGATGACGGAGAAGGACCTCTCATGAAATTAGTTGCCTATTTGGCAGATGAAGTTGACTCGAACCAATTGGAACGTACATTTTTGGTGGAGAACAACAAAGTAGTTTATAAAAACAAGATACCAAATACGATTTACCACCACAGGAATTTGCCAGCTCCTGATTATTCAGGATTGCCTTTCGAGAAATATTTATCTTTTTTGGATATTATAAATCCCATGCACAGAATGTGGACGGACGAGAAATGGAATAAACTAACCATCTCTCACGGTTGCTATTGGAAACAATGTTCTTTTTGTGATGTGAGTTTGGATTATATCGGAAATTATCAAAATACCACTGCAGTAGATTTGGTCAATAAAATAGAGAAAATAAGGGCTCAAACTGGAATTGAAGGTTTTCATTTTGTGGACGAAGCGGCTCCGCCTAAAATGCTGAGAGCATTGTCTCTAGAGTTATTGAAAAGAGACATAAAAATGAGGTGGTGGACCAATATTCGATTCGAGAAAACATTTGATAACGAGTTGTGTGAATTGATGTCACGTGCGGGTTGCATTGCAGTTACTGGAGGTTTAGAAGTAGCTTCTGATAGATTGTTGGAGAAAATGAAAAAAGGAGTTGACATTGGTCAAGTTGCTCGTGTAACTCAAAATTTTTCTAAAAACAACATCATGACCCACGCCTATTTGATGTATGGATTTCCCACAGAAACAGAACAAGAAACAATTGATTCTCTCGAAGTTGTGCGGCAATTGTTTGAGGCAGGTTGCATTCAATCTGCGTTTTGGCACCAATTCACCACCACAATTCACAGTCCCATTGGACAAAATCCTGAAGAATTTCAGATTAAAATTACTGGACCTCAATTCGAAGGATTTGCACAAAATGACCTCTGGCACGAAGACCCAATAGGAGCCGATCATCAGAAATATACCAATGGATTGAATCTTGCTTTGAATAGTTATTTGAATCAAGCAGGTTTCAATAAAAACTTACAAGATTGGTTTGAGTTTGAGATTCCTGAAACTAGGTTGGAGAAGGATTGGATTAAGGAATTTGTTAAAATGTAGTTGCCATTAGTTTCCCTCCTTGAGTAGGGAATAAGGAAGGTGATTTTCCCAGAATGCTAGCGCTTGTTTAGCGGGGCGTAACGAGTGTTTTTGTCTTCTTTATTCGTTTGTAATGAATTTAATTATTAATTCAATTTTCATAACAAAACTCATATTAAGTTGCGTTAGGAAACGCAAAGTTAGGAATGGTCCTCGTTTCCGCTATCGCTCAAACAAGCACCAGTTTTCGGGGGGATTACTTTAGACGAGGAGCAGATAAGGAATTAATTAGTTTTTCTTACTCACCCTCACCACTGTATGATATGTCAATTTATTTGTAAGGATCTCAAAATTATACCCTACATATTCTCCAAAGCTATTTGGTTTACTAGTTACAAAATAACAAGAATCTTGCTGAGAGATAAAAGAGATAATTTCGTCCGAACTTTCGGTAAAAGGAATGTTTTCATGTTCGAGAAAATAAGGAATACCAAACCCTTCGCAGCCAACAATTTTTACAGGAAGAGGATTTTTACTATAAATTTCTTTGAAATTTTTCATATCCTCAAGAGGCTGGTAGCTGAAAGTATGAAATTGAACATACAAACTGTGAGACCGATTTCCTGTTTCAATATCGTTAAGATTTTGAGCTTTTACTTTTAACACTTCAAAACTAAAAATAACGAAACAATAGGCTGTTATTCCAATTGTTATTGCTTTGTGGAATTTCTTCTCTTTTATCAAATAAGTAAAACATAACACTATTCCACCTGCCAAAAACAAAGAGAATATTGGCATAGAAACTACAAATACCCTGATTGGCGGATCGTCTCCTCGGAGGTAAGGAATGAAAAAGGGAAGAATTACCAAAGCTGCAAAAATTAGTAAGTAAGTTCTCCATTCTTTTTTGAAATAAAACATCAAAACAAGGCTTCCAATTGCTGTGGCTATGAATAAAGTCTTTCCAGAGAAACCACCTTCAAAAACATGAGAAAAATAGAAATCGAGCTTCCAAAACTCAAAAGCTGGACCTCTCACATTCACATATTCGTTATCGAAAACTTGATCGAAAACAGGAAAGAATAAGCATAAAGAAATTCCAATTCCTATCAAAATGAAGTACATGATTTTTGAATAGTTGGAAGTAAATAAAACGCCTAAACGTTTTCTTTGAATTGCTTTGAAAAGTGAAATAACTCCAAAGATTAGAAGTAAACAAACCAAATAATAAACATTTGAAGGAATAGTATAAAAGAGGAGGGAAGTACAGAGAATGATAGCTAACAAATACTTGCTTTTATTTTCTTTTATATAATTAAAAATAAAGTAAATAAGTGCAGTAAGAAACAAAGTGCTCAGTCCGTAACCTCTTATTTGCAGGGAATAACTGAAGAAAGGAATGGTTGTAACCAGAAGTGCAGCCGCAATTATCCCAACATTTTTGGAAAAGAATTTAACTCCGATTTTATAAGTAAAAACAAGAGTAAAAAAAGAGTAAGTCAGAGGAATAATTCTCAATTTCCATGGGGTTTCTATCAATTCATTCAGAGAATCAATTCCTATGGTTTTGAGATACATATTATTTATGAAATTGAATAAAATATGATTGTTTGGAACCGGATAATCTGAAAGTGTTTGAAAGATTGGAACAAAAGTAAATTTATCTAACGTATATAATTCATCATTCCAAAAATCATTGTTGAGCAAAATAGATTGAACGATACAAAATCCTATGAATACAAGAATCTCAGGAGTGAAATTTTTTATGAATTTTGAAATATTTTGACTTGAATTTTTGCTCATTTAATTTACTTAGTCACTCAGTCATCCTGAATTTATTTCAGGATCTCTATTGCATTATTTGTAATATTATTCTTTGGTAATATTCTTTGTGAGATACTGAATCAAGTTCAGCATGACACGTGTTATAATTATATTTTCTTCTATCTAAGGTAAGTAATAATTTAATCCAAACCAATAATGGAACGGTTCTTGAATAATTATGATTGCGAAGAAATCAATAAATAGAAATCAAAGTGATTTTTCGATTTATTATTCACTTTCATATTGGAATTTATGATTTGAAATTTGGAATTTTCTGTTTTTAACAGAATAAGAGTATCTTTGCAGAGTAAATAAATTATATGACATTTAAAGATTTGGGTTTATCCAACTCCCTTCTCAAAGCAATTGAGGAAAAAGGATACACAAAGCCTTCACCTATTCAGGAGAAAGCGATACCAAGAGTACTTGAAGGAAAAGATGTTTTGGCTTCGGCACAGACAGGAACTGGAAAAACGGCAGGTTTTGTATTGCCAATTTTGCACTTGCTAGATAATGGTGTAGAATACAGAAAACGTCCTATTCGTTCGCTAATTATAACGCCTACAAGAGAGTTGGCAGCACAAATTCACCAGAACGTAAAAGAATATGCCAAGCACATGGATATCAAATCTATGGTGATGTTTGGTGGTGTGAACCAAAAACCACAAGTTTCGCAACTGAAGCAAGGTGTAGATATTTTGATAGCAACTCCAGGACGTTTAATTGACTTGAACAACCAAGGATTTATTGATCTTAAAAAAGTAAAAGTATTTGTGTTGGATGAAGCCGACAGAATGCTAGATATGGGATTTGTTAGAGATATCCAGAGAATTATGACTTTGCTGCCAGAAAGAAGGCAAAATCTATTGTTCTCAGCAACATTTAGCAAAGACATTAAAAAATTAGCTAATGGTATTTTGAATAATCCTGTAGCTGTAGAAGCAACTCCAGAAAATACTACCGTAGAAGTAATTAAACAAAGAATTATAAGGATGGATAAGCCAAGAAAAACGGCTTATACTATCAAAATGATTGATGAAGGCGATTGGCAGCAGGTTTTGATTTTTACAAGAACAAAACATGGAGCTAACAAATTGACTGAAAAACTGAATAATAAAAAGATTTCAGCCATGGCAATTCACGGAAACAAAAGCCAGAACCATAGAACGAAAGCTTTGGCTCAATTCAAAAAAGGAGAAGTGAGAGTATTGGTGGCAACTGATATTGCAGCTCGTGGAATTGACATACCATTATTGCCTCACGTTATTAATTATGAGATTCCAAATATTTCGGAAGATTACGTGCATAGAATTGGAAGAACCGGGAGAGCAGGAGCAAATGGTGTCGCAATTTCCTTAGTTGATAATGATGAACTAGCTTACATCAGAGACATTGAAAAGCTTACTAAGCAAAAGTTTGAAAAAGAAATTATTGAAGGTTACGAACCACCTCACATTGATGAGAAAGACATCAAAAAGCCGAAAGGAAACGGGGGACAAAACAGAAATAATAGAGGAAGATCAAAAAATCCTAACAGCAAACCTGGGAATAAAAAACATTATCACACCAACAACAAAAAAGGAGGTGGAAATAGAGGTGGAGGAAACTCTGGAAGAGGGTAGTAATTAAACCATCTTTTTCAATCTTGTTGCAAATAATCCTATTAAAACTAGGGTAAATGTTACAGTCAGATAATCGGACCTGAAGTTTTCAATGTAAATGAACAAGGCGACTAGCATTGCTATATTGGAAATTACATATAAACTAAAGCCAATTCGTTTTTTTCTGTACATCAGGATTGTTGAAAGTAAAGAGATTGCGTGTAAAAAAGCGAAAACAAAGCAGAATTCAGAAGTGAAATCCTTGAGTATTTCATTCTCCAAAAAGGTCTCTTTTTTTATTGTGATTAGCACTCCGCTTCCTGCCATCCATAAAGCAATAAGTGAGTCCCAAATAATTGTAAACCAGCATAAAAATCGTAAGATTGGTGCTGGTTTTTCTTTTCCAAGAATTATTTTCTTGGCTAGTTTAGCAGTTTCCTTTGCTTCCATCAGTTGGTGGTAATAAATGAATCCAGAGCTTTTGCGATACGCGAACCGTACCAAGAGTATAATTCTCCGTCCACAAGTTTCACCTCAGCAGAAGGTACTAATTTACGCAATTCTTCTAGGTGTTTTTCTTTGAAGGGAAACGGTTCAGAGGATAGTAAAATAGTTTTTGGAGCAAGCTTTATGATTTCCTTTTCGGTTAATTCTGTATAACGGCTGTATTCCTCTGTATTGCAGCAGTTTTCAAATCCATTGAGCTTCATCATTTCATTGATGTAATTGTTACTTCCTGCCGCCATGTAAGGATTTTTCCAAATCAAATACAAAGCTTTTTTCTGAGGTTTATTGTTCTCAAGAACTCTATTTTTTTTATTGTTTATCTCTTTCCAAAGTAAGGTTGCTTCTTTTTCTTTGTTTGTTATTTTGCCCACAGCTAAAATCATATCCAAAGCATCCCAAAGATTGTAAATGTCGCTCATCCAAACCGGATAATCTTTCTCTAATTTCTCAATTCCTTCTTTGTAATTCTCTTCTTTATTCCCAATTATCAAATCAGGATTCAAAGCTTTTATTTTATCAAAATTGAAATTTTTGGTTCCTCCAATAATTGTTTTTTCTTTTTTCAATCCTTCAGGATGAACACAAAACTTGGTTACGCCTACAATTTTATCACTTAACCCCAAATTAACCAGCAGCTCTGTTTGGGAGGGAACCAAAGAAACAATTCGCTCGGGAAACTTAGGAATAGAAACTGGCCTATTCATTTGGTCGATTACTTTCATGTTTAAATATAAAAAAAGGGAATCAAAATTATTTGATTCCCTTTAAATATTGTTTAGAAGTTAGAAATTAATTCCACTTCAAATATTTTGTTTTACCGTGTATGTAAGATTTAACTTAAAGCTTCTACAAGCTCTGCTTTCTTCATTGAGGTGTACCCTTTTATTCCTTTGTCCTTTGCCATTGCTTTTAATTCTGCAACAGTGCTCGAAGAAAGATCGTTTGATTTAGCCTCTGCTTTTGGAGCGTCAGTAGCTACTTCAACTTTTTCAACTTTAGCAGTTTCTTTCTTTTCAGCTACTTTTTTAGTTGTTTTTTTCTTTTTGGCAACAGGAGCAATACTCGTCTTGTCAGTTCTTGGTCTGTGTACTCCCCAAGTTTTTAATAATCTTTTTCC
>JBDMYC010000138.1:0-22466 GCA_039770535.1 Flavobacteriales bacterium | reverse complement strand
TGTGACCATCTTTTTTCACAACTTCGCCATTTCCGGCTGCTTTTTCACCTTTAAATGATTTTGGTTCAAATGCCAATTCATCTCCTGCAGCATTCACTAACACTGGAGTCAATGTTACAAAAGCTTTTTTGTTTAATCCTTTTTCAATAAATTTCCCATCAATTTTCACAGTGATTTGGTCATTGTGCATTTCGATTGGGTTTTCTTTTACTTCATACTCTAGATCTTTCATCACGCTACAACTAGCAGCAAATAGTGATACAATCAAGATAGCAGTCGCTACAAATAGGTTTGTTCTTTTCATCTTAAAGTTTTGTTTTTTTATATAAATTATCTGCAAATGTAAGGATAGTTGAGAAAATAAGCTCGAAATAGACTTAAATTTTTATCTCGTTCACGCCTATTTTATGTTCTCCGGTAATTATTGTTTTTAATGTTTCGTACTCGTTTTTATTTTGTACAAAATCGATTTCCGAAATATCTATAATTAGCACCTTTTCCTCTTTTTTGTTTTTTAAATAGTTAAGGTAGGAGTCATGAATACTCTCCAAATATTCTTTGGTTAAGTCTTGTTCAATTTCTCGCCCTCTTTTTGCTATATTTTGTAATAATCTTTCAGGATTAACTGACAGATACACTAATAGGTCGGGTTTGGTTATTTTTTCAAACAAAACTGAATAGTAGCTGTCAAACAGGTTTTTCTCAATTTCCGAAAGGTTGTTCTTGGAAAAAATAAGGCTTTTTTCAATAAAATAATCGGCAACAGTGGGATTGTTGTTGTTAAAAGGTTGTTTTAACTGATGAAATCGATCAATTAAAAATTGTAATTCTACGCCAAGAGGATTAATTTTTTGATCTTTTAAAAAGTCTTTTAAAAATGGATTTTCTTCAAATTCTTCCAGAATCAAGTTACAACCAAAATCGGCTGCGATTTTTTTGCTAAAAGTTGTTTTTCCTGATCCAATATTACCCTCAATTACCGTAAATTTATTTAACCCCATTCGTTATCTTTCTATTATTTCGACTTTCAATTTATCCTCGCAAGACAAAAGTAATTCTTTAATTGATTTTTTGAAGATGGGATGAACATAATCTGGAATTATTTCTACAAGAGGTTCTAAAATAAACCTGCGTTTTTGAATATGAGGATGAGGAACAATCAATTTCTTTTTGTCAATAATGCGATTGTCAAATAAAAGTATATCAATATCTATTAATCTATCGTCATATTGATTGTTCTTGCTTTTTTGCTTTCTACCCAGCTTTTTTTCTATTTTTTGAGTTGCTTTCAATATTTTTTTCGGTTTCAGAGCCGTTCTAACAATTACAATTCTGTTTATGAAATCTGGAGTTCCATCTTTCATCCCCCACGCTTTGGATGAGTAGTCTGAACTGTAGTTTGTTACTTCTCCTATTTTGTTCTGTATCATCAGCAGTGCCAGAGTAAAATTGTGCAAAGGATCGCCTTCATTTGCCCCTAAGGAGAGAACAACTTGGTGTAAGTTTCCATTCATAAAGTAAAGATACCATTCGTGTATTTAAACCCAAAGTTATGTAAAGGAATAGTATGTTTGTATCATCAAATAAAATATCAGTGTAACATGAAACAATTTTTTAAATATTTTCTAGCTTCAGGATTGGCATATATCGTGTTTGGACTCATTTTTTTATTCATTGTAATAGGAATTGGAGGGTCTGTTTTCAATACGGGTCCAAAACCAGTGAGAGTAATGGATAACTCTGTGTTGACAATAAAATTGAATAATGCGATTGGAGAGAGAAGCTTTTCTCAACCTGCATTTAACGGTCAAGGTATCGAAGATGCTGGAAAAATTGGAGTGAATTCAATTATCCGTTCTATTGAATATGCGAAAACAGACAGCAAAATAAAAGGAATTTATTTACAGCCGAATGGCTTGAGTGTAGGATTGGCAAATTTGGAAGAAATTCATGATGCATTACAAGATTTTAAAGAAAGTGGAAAATTCATTGTTTCTTATTCAGAAGGGTATTCGCAAGGTACTTATTACTTGGCATCAGTTTCTGATGAAATCTATATTTATCCTACAGGATCTTTGCAATGGAGTGGATTGTCTAACGAAAGAATGTTTTATAAAAACATGTTGGATAAATTGGAAATTGAGATGCAAATCATCAGAGGAAGTAACAACAAATTTAAAAGTGCTGTCGAGCCTTTTATTATGGATAAAATGAGTGCTGCAAACCGAGAGCAAACCGAAAAATATATGTTTTCTTTTTGGGATCACATGGTGAGCGAAGTGAGTGACTCTCGTGATATTACTGAAAAAGAATTGAATACAATTGCAGACGGCATGTTGATCACTAGTGCGAGTAAGGCGGTTGATTACAAGTTTGCTACAGCTGTCAAGTACCAAGATGAAGTGCATGAAATTTTAAAACAGAAATTAGGTGTTGATGGGGGTGACGAGATGAAGTCTATCTCACTGAACAATTACATTAAGTTTGCAGAGTTGAAAATGAGAGTGAAGAACAGAAGAAAGCAAAATGTAGCTATCGTTTATGCAAATGGAGAGATTGTAAGCGGAAAGGGAAGTGATGAAATGATTGGGTCTGAAACGACTGTGAAGCACCTAAGAAAAGCAAGGTTGAATGATTCTGTAAAAGCAGTGGTTCTGCGTGTAAATTCGCCTGGAGGAAGTGCTTTGGCATCAGATGTGATATGGAGAGAAATAGAATTGATAAAGAAAACTGGGAAACCAGTTGTAGTTTCTATGGGAGATTTGGCAGCTTCTGGTGGGTATTATATTTCGTGTAATGCAGATAGAATTTTTGCACAGGAAAACACAATTACCGGTTCTATTGGTGTTTTTGGAATGATTCCTAATGCGGAGAAATTTTTCGAAAATAAAATTGGAATTACTTTTGATAGAGCAAAAACTAATGAACATGCAGATTTGATGTCTTTTAGCAAGCCATTATCACAAGAGGAGTATGATGTGATACAAAAAGAAGTAGATAGAATTTATGATGATTTTATTAGTAAAGTATCGGTTGGTAGAGGAATTACAAAAGAACAAGTGGATAGCATTGGGCAAGGAAGAGTGTGGTCTGGACAAGATGCACTAGATATAAAATTGGTGGATGAAATAGGAGGAATTGATGAAGCTGTTGCTCACGCAGCAAAATTGGCTAACCTTGAAAAAGCTTATGTTATGGATATTCCTGCTCAAAAGAAAAATCCTCTTGAGGATATAATAAACCTACTTAACCAGGGCAATGACGAAGAAAATGCAAAAATACTAACGGAAACAAATACTTTGTCTGCTGAGATTTTAGAGCATATGAACACAATAAAAACTCTCAATATTCAGCCAAAAGATAGAATTCAAGCAAGAATGCCATACACGATTACAATTAAATAAATGAGATTCAAAAGCAGGCAAGACATATTGTTTCAAGTTATACTTTATGGGGTATGTTTTATTTTGCTTTATGTTTTATATCAAGATTTAACAATCAATAAAATTGACGGAAATAGCTACATTGCCGGAGTTGTTTTAATCTCTTTAATAGGTCTGGTTTTGTGGATTTTACACGGAACATACTATGTTCTGAATAAAGAAGAATTAATATACAAAGCAGCAATCTTAAGAGGGAAAATTCCACTGGATAGTATTGATGAATTAATAGTAGGAAAATCTATGTGGTCAGGAGTGAAACCAGCCACTGCAAGAAATGGAATTATTGTAATCTATGATAAGACAAAACGAGTTTACATTTCACCTGATTCCAATGAAACTTTTGTGAAGAAGATAAAGGAATTGAATTCTGGGATTAAGATAGTTGAGAAAAACGACTAACGTTTATTTCTTTGTTTAAAGGACCTTTATTGTCCAAAAAATCACAAAAGTGATTGGCAAAAAACGGAGCAATCAAAATTCCTTTTGTTCCCATTCCGTTAAATATTCCAAGACTTTTATGAACTGGGTGTAATCCAATAAGGGGTTTTCTGTCTTTTACTGTGGGTCTTATTCCAGCTTGGTGATCTACAATATCGAACTCTTGAGGAAGTACTGTTTTTATTTTCTCAATCAATTCTTTTTTAGCTTCTTCAGTGGTGTTGTAGTGAGAGATTTTCCAATTATAAGTTGCGCCCACACGATACAAATCATCTCCCAAAGGCATAATGAAAAAACCTTTGTTCAGGATTTTATCCATAGATAAATTCTCAACTTTTATGGTTAATATTTCTCCCTGTGTGGGAACCATGGGTAAATACCTGAAATAAGGATTTTCTTGTACTGAATTTCCCTCACAGAAGATAATTTTATCAGCAGAAATGTCTTTGTAGTTTACTTTGTTTGTTTCAAGTTTTAAAGAGTCGAAATCAAATTTTTCATTTAAAAGCAAGCTATCTTGCTCCAAAAATTCGCGGTATTTCGTTAACATCAATTTGGTATTAATCCATCCCGATTGGGTTACAGTGCCATATCCAAAATCATTTTCTACGTTATTTTTTTCTAGCGTCACGCTATTTTCAGAATGAATAAATTGACCATAGTTATCATCCTCAGTTTTGGCAATAAAATCATTTTGTTGTTCCCAGTTTTTAAAGATTCTAAGAATATCAATCTTTGTGTCGAAAGATGAGTTGAGGTGTTTTTCTAACTCAGGATAAAAGACATTTAAATAAGGAACCAAATCATCAGCCATCCAGCTTTTGGTAATTCGCTTGAATACAATGGGATTGTACATTCCTGCGGCAACTAGTGAAGAGTTTTTCTCCCAATTATTATCCACACAAAGTACACTATATCCTTTTTGATATAAATGAAAATGAAGAATTGTTCCAGCCAATCCTTGGCCAACTATAATATAATCGTAATGAGGTTTGATGTTCGTTTATTTTATGATTATTTTTGTAAGATTACATAAAGGTAATCAACTAAGGAGTTAAATAAAAAATAATAGAGAATGTCAGAAAATATAGAAAAAGTAAAATGCCTTATTATAGGATCGGGACCAGCAGGATATACTGCAGCAATTTATGCAGCTAGAGCAAACATGGCTCCAGTATTATATGAAGGAATGCAGCCTGGAGGGCAATTGACTACAACTAACGAAGTAGAGAATTTTCCTGGGTATGCAGATGGAGTAACAGGACCAGAAATGATGATTCAATTAAGAGCTCAGGCCGAAAGGTTTGAAACTCAAGTGAGGAGTGGATGGGTGACAAAAGTAGATTTTACAGGCGATATCCACAAGGTTTGGATTGGTGACAATGAAAAAGAAATACATGCCGATACGGTAATTATTTCTACAGGAGCATCAGCAAAATATTTGGGGTTACCGTCCGAGCAAAAATACCTAGAAATGGGAGGTGGAGTTTCTGCTTGTGCGGTATGTGATGGATTCTTCTACAAAGGACAAGAAACAATCATTGTTGGGGCAGGAGATTCTGCTTGTGAAGAAGCACATTACTTATCAAAATTATGTACAAAAGTTACTATGCTGGTAAGAAGAGATGAATTTAGAGCTTCTAAAATCATGGCAGAAAGAGTAAAGAAAACAGCTAACATTGAAATTTTATTCAATACTGAAACTGAGGAAGTTTTGGGAGATGGAATGGGAGTGACTGGAGCAAGAGTGAAAAATAATAAAACTGGAGAAGTAAAAGATATTCCTGCAACAGGATTCTTCGTAGCTATTGGTCACAAGCCAAATACAGATATATTTAAAGGACAAATAAACCTAGATGAAACTGGATACATTAAGTATGAGAAAGAAGGTTCTTCTTTAACAAACATTCCAGGAGTTTTTGTATCAGGTGATGCAGCCGACAAAACATACCGTCAAGCAATTACTGCTGCAGGTACAGGATGTATGGCAGCATTAGATGCAGAAAGATATTTGGCTGCTAAGGAAGGATAGCAGTCTTGAGATTTTAGTCCTTAGTCATTAGTTTTAAAACTATTTACTAAGGACTTTTTACTAACTACTAAGGACTTTTAAAATGAGCAACACCTTCGGAAACATAATAAAGCTAACCACTTTTGGCGAATCTCATGGAGCTGCTATTGGTGGAATTTTAGATGGAATTCCGGCAGGGTTTGAGTTGGATTTGGAAAAAATTCAAGAAGAAATGGACAGGCGTAAACCTGGACAAAGTAACATTACTACTCAAAGAAAAGAAAGCGATACAGTTCAGTTTTTATCAGGAATTTTTGAAGGAAAAACTTTGGGAACACCAATCGGTTTTACAATTCAAAACGAAGACAATAAATCGAAGGATTATTCTCACCTAAAAGGTAATTACCGCCCTTCTCACGCAGATTTTACCACTCAAGAAAAATACGGAATCCGTGATTATCGTGGAGGAGGAAGAGCATCAGCTCGAGAAACAGCTTGCAGAGTAGTGGGTGGAGCAATTGCCAAACAATTTCTAGAAAAAGAAGGGATAAAAATAAATGCTTACGTTTCTGCAGTGGGAGAAATAAAAACTGAGAAAAGTTGGCAATACCTTGATTTTGAGAAAATAGAGCAAAATAAAGTAAGATGTCCGGATTTGGCAAAAGCCATTGAAATGGAAGCTTATATTTTGGAATTGAAGAAAGAAGGCGATACCGCAGGTGGCCTTATCACTGGAGTTATACAAAATTTACCTACAGGATTGGGTGAGCCCGTTTTTGATAAACTACATGCTCAATTAGGGAAAGCAATGTTGTCCATAAATGCTGTAAAAGGATTTGAGTATGGATCGGGATTTTCTGGAGCAAGAATGAAAGGTTCTGAGCATAATGATATTTTTAAAACTGAAGAAGGAATTGTGTCCACAAAAACCAATAATTCGGGAGGAATTCAAGGTGGGATTTCTAATGGTGAGACAGTAAACTTTAAGGTTGCATTTAAGCCAGTGGCTACAATTATGCAGAAGCAAGATTCGGTAAACGAAAAGGGAGATAATGTAGAGTTAGATTTTAAAGGAAGACATGATCCTTGTGTGGTTCCAAGAGCAGTTCCAATTGTGGAAGCAATGGCTGCACTTACAATTTTAGATTTTTTTATGCGAAATAAAATCTCAAAACTATGAAAATAGGATTTGATGCCAAACGATTTTTTTTAAACCAAACCGGTTTGGGGAATTACAGTAGAGATTTGATTCGTGGAATTTTGGAAGAAAGAAAAGAAAACGACTACTTTCTTTACACTCCATCTGGAGAAATAGATTTGAAAACTAAGTTTTTGAAGGATCATTCTAATGCTAAAATTGTTTATCCTTCGGGATTTTACAAAAAAATGAAAAGCTATTGGCGATCTGTGAAGCTTGAGAGGCAATTAATAAAAGACGGAGTTGAGGTTTTTCACGGATTAAGTCACGAGATTCCTAGGAAGAATAAATTGAGTAAAGTGAAATATGTGGTGACGATTCACGATTTAATTTTCTTGAGATATCCTGAGAACTATAACCGTATTGATAAAAGAATTTACAAGAAAAAAGTCGAGTATGCTTGCGCTACGGCAGATAAAATAATTGCTATTAGCGAACAAACAAAGCGAGATTTAATGGAGTTTTTAAAAGTTCCAGAACATAAGATTGAGGTTATTTATCAAACTTGTGCCACTTCTTTTCATCACATTTCCGATTATCGTTACAGAGATTTGGTACAAAACAAATATAATTTACCAGAGAACTATATCTTATATGTAGGAACAATTGAGAAAAGAAAAAACTTAGCCACTTTAGTAGAGGCAATCGGGAAATCGAATACTCAAATGCCTTTGGTAGCGATAGGAAGACAAACCGATTACACTAAAGAAGTAATGGAGATGGTAAAAAAATACAAGCTAGAAAACCAAGTTGCTTTACTACAAAACGTCAGTTTTTTGGATTTACCCTCTATTTATCAATCAGCCAATTTATTTGTGTATCCATCCCATTTCGAAGGATTTGGAATTCCAATCCTAGAAGCTCTGTACAGTAAAACACCAGTAATTGCTGCAACAGGAAGTTGCCTAGAAGAAGCTGGAGGACCCACTTCTATTTATGTAGATCCAAATAACAGTGATGAACTGGCCCAACAAATTGACAAAGTAATTGAAAATGGAGAGCTTCAATTAGAGATGAAAGAAAAAGGATTTGAATACGCACAAAATTTCACTTCAGAGAAACAAGCAAAAGAAGTTATGGCAGTTTATGGGAAGTTGGTTTAGTAATAAGTATAAAAAAACTTTTTGTATGAAAGTAGTTTTGACTTAGAATTAAAAATTGATTCTTTTTTAATTAATCCATTTTCGTAGTATTCATATTTAATAAATGAATTCATCTTGCCTTTTTTATTAAAAGAAGTTTCTAAAGAGACTTTTCCATTTTTGTTGTAGCTAAAAGTAAAATGCTCCCAATATTTTTTTTCTTACATCATTCAATGATTTATAAGCAATAGTCTGTCCTTTATTATTGAAATAATATTTAATGTCGTAGTGATGATTATCTATAATTAAGTCCATTTCATAGTATCCTGAATCAGAGTAATGATAAATGTATTTTTCAGATAAATCATGTATTTCAGTTTTAATTCTTCCAATTGAATCGTATGATTTAATTGGTAAACCAACTTCCTTATATTTTTGATCTAGTTTTCTACGGAGTGGTCGTCTACTATTTAGATCACTTTTCCTTAATATTGATATTAAACTATCTTCATAATACTGGTATTCAAATTGTGTAACATAGTTTTTTGGTCTAAAAGAAGTAAGTGTTTGTTCAATAATTCTTCTGCCAATAGAATCGTTTTTATATCTTTTTTCTTCAAAGTCTTTAATCTTTTGGAAATGATGATTTTTTAAATAAATTAAACAACCTAATTTATCATAGGTTTCATATATTATTCTTATTGAATCCTTTTCTTCTGCTTTATAATTGAAAGCGATTTTTGTTTTTATTTTATAAGTTAATGCATACTTTTTAATCTCTGCAATTTCTTCTCTTTTACTTTCTATTGTTTGTGATAGAAAGATATTGCTTGTGATTAAAAAAAATAAAAAGATTAAATGCTTCAAAATGATAAAATTATTTTCATTTAAAAATACAAATAATTTCTATTCCATTTTAGTATATTTATATATGAGATTGTACATATATATAATGGCGATTGTTTGTTTTACTATTAATTGTAATGAGATAAGAACAATCGATTCTGGTAGTATTAATATCGAAGGAAAATGGATATTGAAAAATAGGAATGTATTTGATTCTGTTTTGAATTTTAGAAAAGAAAATTTTGGTGATAGCAATTTAGTTTGGCTTAAGCAATTTACTTTTTCAGATACAACTGTTTCATTTGAAGCAATTAAAACTGTTCCAAGATGTGGTAATGGAATCTTTTATTTAGATTCAATAAATTACTGGAAAAGTAATGATACTATATATTTTGGCTTAAAAGGAGGTTATACCCTTGGTAATCGATTTAATTATAAAGCTGAATATTTGATTAATAATGAACGGGATTCTAGTTTTTCATTATCGAGAATTAATTTGATTTTAGAAGAATGGAAAGATTATTGGGATGTACATAATTTAAATATTGACTAGATTTTTCGGTTTTTTTTTTATCAATGAAAAAAATGAACAAGTAAAAATTATTTAAAAATATTACTCTGATTTTCGTACATTTATACCACTAGAAAAAACTAAAATAATGTACCAAGACACCCTTGAATTTGCAAAGCAAAAAGACGAACAAGATGAATTAAAATCATTCAGAAATCGTTTTCATCATCCTGTAATCAATGGAAAACCAACTGTTTATTTTACAGGAAACTCTCTTGGGTTACAACCAGTTGCAGCTAAAGAATACATTAATGTAGAATTGGAGGATTGGGCTCAATGGGGAGTGGAAGGACATTTCCACGGGAGAAATCCTTGGTTTAGCTACCACGAACTATTGACAGAGAAAATGGCAAAAGTAGTAGGTTGTAAACCAATGGAAACTGTAGTAATGGGAAGTTTGAGTACAAACGTTCATTTATTAATGGTTTCGTTTTACCGGCCAGAAGGGAAAAGAATAAAAATCATTTGTGAAGCAAAAGCATTTCCAAGTGATCAATATATTTTGGAAACTCAAGTGAGGCATCACGGATTAAATCCTGACGATACTATTATTGAGATTTCGCCAAGAGAAGGGGAGGAGTTGATTCACGAAGAAGATATTTTGAAAGCGATAGCAGAAACTGGAGACGAATTGGCTTTGGTAATGATTGGAGGTGTAAATTACTACACGGGACAATTATTTGATATGAAAACAATTGCAGCTGCGGGTCATGCAGTGGGAGCAAAAGTAGGATTCGATTTGGCACATGCAGCCGGTAACATCAATTTACAATTACACGACTGGAATGTAGATTTTGCAGCTTGGTGTACTTATAAATATTTAAACTCTGGGCCTGGAGGAGTTTCAGGAATTTTTATTCACGAGCGTCACGCGATCAACAAAGATTTGGTTCGTTTTGGCGGATGGTGGGGACAAGACAAAGAAACTCGTTTCTTGATGGAAAAAGGATTTGACCCCATACCAACTGCCGAAGGTTGGCAGCACAGTAACGCTCCAGTGATGTTGATGGCTCCACTGAATGCAAGTCTAGATTTGTTCGAAGAAGCTGGGATGGAAGCAATTGGGAAGAAAAGAGATGACATGACTGCTTATTTAGAGTTTATCATCAATGACATAAAATCTGAAAAAGTAGAGTTTGAATTAATAACTCCAACAGACAAAAATAAAAGAGGAGCTCAACTTTCGATAGCCGCAAAAGGGCAAGGCAAGAAATTATTTGATACCTTAACGCAAAAAAACGTGATAGCCGATTGGCGCGAACCAAATGTGATAAGAATTGCACCAGCTCCTTTGTACAATAGTTACGAAGATTGTTGGAAGTTTGGGCAGATATTAAGAGAATCTATACAGTAAATAATGACAAAAGAAAAAAAAGCAATAATAGTAGGAGCAGGATTAGCTGGATCATTATGGGCAGTTTACCTAGCAAAAGAAGGATATAAAGTAACGATTTACGAAAGAAGGTCTGACATTCGAAAGGCAGAGATTTCTGCAGGAAAATCAATAAACTTAGCACTTTCGGTAAGAGGATGGACAGCACTGAAAGCTGCAGGAATTGAAGAAGAAGTGAACGAAATTGCAATTCCTATGCCTGGGCGAATCATGCACAGTTTGGATGGAGAGTTAACTTTTCAGCCGTACGGAAAAGATGGAGAAGCCATTTATTCGGTTTCGAGAGGTCATTTGAATGCAATAATGATGCAACTTGCGGATGACAATGGAGCAGAAATCCATTACAACACCAAATGTGTGAATGCAGATACCAAAGCAGGAATTGTTCATTTAGAGTCTCATGATGGAGAGAAATTTGAAGATAGTGCAGATGTTGTTTTTGCTGCTGATGGAGCTTTTTCGGCAGTTCGTTACAATGCATTTCAAAAGCAGAACAGATTTGATTACATGCAAGATTTCATTGATGACGGCTACAAAGAATTATTGTTGCCACCCAATGAAGACGGGAGTTACCGTATAGATAAAAACGCCCTTCACATCTGGCCAAGAGGAAGGTTTATGTTAATCGCCTTGCCAAATGAAGATGGAAGTTTTACTTGTACTTTATTTATGCCTTTTGAAGGAGAAAACTCTTTTGAATCCATAAAAAATGATGAAGATGTAAAGAATTTTTTCAAAACAACCTTCCCAGATTTTTATGATATGATGCCAAATTTGGTTGAGAATTGGCACGAACACCCACTTTCTTCGCTTTCAATAATAAGATGTAAACCATGGACAAGTGGAAAAATGGCTTTGCTTGGAGATGCTGCTCATGCCACAGTTCCATTCTACGGGCAAGGAATGAATGCTTCATTCGAAGATTGTTACGTAATGTACAACTTGATGAAAAAGCACAATGAAAACTGGGAAGAAGTATTTAAAGAATACGAAGAAAGAAAGCCAGATGGAGATGCTTTACAAGATTTATCAGTGTACAATTATCATGTAATGAGAGATTTTGTGGGTGACCCTAAATTCTTGTTGCAAAAGAAATTAGAGGCTAAATTTTCTGCAGCCCATCCAGATAAATGGATGCCATTGTACAGCCAAGTTTCTTTCAGTAATATTCGATATTCTGAAGCTTGGGAAACAGGAATGAAACAAGATGCTTTGATGAAAAAAGTAATGGACAAACCTAATATTGAAGAGATTTGGGAGAGTAAAGAAATTGAAGAGGAGATTTTGGGATTGATTGGGTAACACCTATCACATTTTTCACTGTCATTCCCGCGAATGCGGGAATCTTAAACGGCCTGTTCTGAACTGCTCATTATATATTTTCACTGTCATTCCGGCCTCCGAGCCGGAATCTTAACACGAGAAAATTACATATTCCCTTGAGGGGATTTTTCAATAAAAAGTCACCCGCCTCGCCTTCCGGAAGGTAGGACGTCTGAATAATTTTAAAACCATGTGCTACCACATCAAACAAACCAAGACGCCCAAAGAATTAACCAAAAGATTCAAGGCAAAGGTTAATCCGCAGACAGAAATTCATGTGGGTAATCAAATCTCTGGCTTTAATTTTTCTCAATCACCCGTAATTACTGATGATAAAAAAGGTGTAATTCAGAATTACAACTGGGGATTAATTCCAAGTTATGCAGAAAATAAAGACATAAGATCATTTACTTTAAATGCAAAAATAGAGACGTTAACAGAAAAACCTTCTTTTAAAGACTCGGTTAACGAAAGGTGTTTGGTAATTGCCAATGGATTTTACGAATGGAAATGGCACGATTCTAAAGGAAGAAACAAGGAAAAATTCTTGATTGGATTGGAAAATGAGGAATTATTTGCTTTTGCAGGAATTTACTCTTCTTGGGTGAATCCTTTTACAAATGAAATCGTTAATTCTTATTCTATCATCACAACCGAAGCCAATGAATTGATGGCAGAAATACATAATATGAAGAAGAGAATGCCAATTGTGTTGACTCAAAAAAATGAAAAGGAATGGCTGAATGGGTCAGAAATTCAAAATTTCAAAACTGTGGAAGTAGATTTGATTGCTATTTCACAAGAACAACAAAAAAGTTTGTTTTAATTACAAATTATTATTCTCCATATCAATATGCTCAATCCCACAATCTAGATACACATCACTTGACCTTTCGTATCCATGTCCTTCATAAAACTTTTCTAAATACAGCATACCAGAGATTTTGCAACCTGCATTAGGGAATTTCTCAGCAATAAAAATATTCATTGCTTTCACCATTTCGTGACCAAAACCATTTCCTCTTGCAGTTTTATCTATAACTACACGGCCAAAAGAAGCTTTGTCGTATTTTGCTCCTGGTTTTAGAATTCTTGCTGTAGCAATAATTTTCCCCTCAGAATCGCGACCAATTAAGTGATAAGCATCTTTGTCGTAACCATCCAAATCGTTATAAAAAACCTCTTGTTCTACAGAGAAAATTTCTATCCGCAATGAAATGATATCGTGAAAATCATCTAAACCAAAATCCTTATAATGCTTAATTTCTATGCTAAAACTCATTATTTCTTTTGTTTTGGTTCTATTCCCCATTTTTTCTTTGAGTCAATGATTACTCCTTTTATTGTTATTTTCTGCGCTCCATTGGCAGCATTTGAATATACGGTTAAACTCCTGTTGAATTTGCCATATTTTTTCGTGTTATATTTTGCGCTAATTTGTCCTTTGCCCTTTGGTGGAATGGTATCTTTTGTATAGCTTGGAACTGTGCAACTGCATCCAGATTTTACTTTTCTTAACACCAGTGGTGCATCTCCTGTGTTGTAAAAAGTAAAGGAGCGCGTTCCGTTTGAGTATCTTTCTATGGTGTCGTAATCAAAAGTCTTGTTCAAAAATGTGATTTCTGCTCCTTTTTTTACTGGAGTTACTTGCCCAAAAGAGGCATTTATAATTAGTGTGTATATTAAGGTATAAAATATCTTTTTCATTGTTGTTTTTAATCGTGTTTACTACTAGGAAGAACCTATTTCATTTATTTTTTTAGTTACGGAACTAATTCTACTGAGTTATCTTTTGTGTACAAAAGGTACTTTTCTATGTTGGGGTAATTCATTTCGGCAAGTAAATTACCATAATTACCGATCTGTTTAGCGTATTTATCTTGCTTCTCTCCCGTTTTGAAATCAATAACTACAGTTTTGTCTTGGTACAAAATTACTTTATCTGGGCGATAGAGCTTCCCATCTTTGGATAAAATATCTTTTTCATTCATTATTTTACCTTCTCCGGAAAACCAAGGTTTTACTTTTTCGTCTTCAAGTAGTTCATTGATTTCACTTACCAAAGGCTCAACTTCCTCATTTTTCAATAACCCTTGCTCAGCAAATTCTACAATTGCTGGCTTTATATCGTCCTTAGTTTCAATTTTTGCCAATAAATTATGAATCATATTCCCGTAAGCAATTCTTTCTTTGTAGTTCTCTTCCCCCCAAACTTCATTATACTGCTGACTAATTCTGATTTTCTCGCGCCAGTTTGTGCTAATAACAGTTTTAATTTCGAGATTTTGTTCCTTCTTTCCGCTTCTCTCTTTCTTCGTTTCTTTAATTCTTTCCCCAATAATCAATTCATTTTCGTTAAAATTCTCGTGAGTAGAGCAAATTCTATAAAGGAAAGGATGAATATTTTTCGTTTTATATTCTTTTTTTGTTCTCACGCTATCATCCGAAATGACATACAATCGTTTTTCTGGTCTGGTGAGTGCTACATATAATTGATTAAATTTATCCAATTTCACATTTTCGTCTTCTATTTCTTTCAAGTACGCAAAGTCAGTCCCCAGTATTTTAGATTTCAATGGAAGAATTCCGATAGGTAAATGAGGAATTTTGTTTTCTAATTCTACCCATTTTTTTGGAATATTTATACTGGAATGAAATTCCCAGTTGGTAAATGAAGAAATTACCACAGGAAATTGCAGTCCTTTGCTTCTGTGGACCGTCATAATTGTGATAGCATTATCTTCAGGGGTTTCTAGCGAAATACGGTTCGAATTATTCTCCCAATAAGTCAAGAAAGATTGTAAATCATTGTTTTTTAATGTAAATGAATAAACAACATCCAGTAGTTTTATCAAAAAGGAGTTCCCTTCTTCCGAATCTTTTATAAACTGCCTTATGATGGTTTCTACCAAATCATAAAGTGATAATTCGAATAATTTCACTAAATCAAATTCAGGATTTAGCTTAGCCAACAGTTCTTTTATATTAATATCAGCCTTGTTTTTTACCTTTTTGGAATAGGAGAGTAGGGCTGGGCTGTACTTTTCGTCTTCAAAAAAGTACTTTATCATCTCTAGTTTTGCCGAATTCTCATTGTTATTATGAATAAATTTCAAGAAACTAATCACAAAATTCACCTCTTTGTCTTCCTCAATTAATAAACTTTCCGAAGTCAAAACCTTATAATTCTCTTCAACCAAGTAATTCGAGAGCAATTTTCCGTATTTATTTTTACTCACAAGAATTGCAATGTCCTTCATCTCGAATCCATCCTCCAAGCATTCGTCAATTTTTTCTTTGGTTTTTTCTAAATATGCATCTTCAATTTCATCTTTGTCGTAAGGCAAAAAAGAAACTTCCACATATCCTTTGTCTTTTTTGGTCGTTTCTTGCCTCTGTTTGAAATAGATTTTTTGCTTATCTTCTTCCAAAAACTCTTTCAATTCGTCAAAAAACCAATTATTAAACTCAATAACCTGCGAATGCGATCGCCAATTCGTCTCCAGAAATTCGTCTTTGTGATTACGATTAAGCGTTTCTTCTCTTTCTTCAAGGAAAATATCGTCTGTTTTATCTATGATTTTTGGCAATTCTACAAACTGCTCCACTTTTCCTCCTCTAAATCTGTAGATAGCTTGCTTGGCATCTCCCACCAATAATGTCTTTTCTCCAATGGAAAGTGAGTTATCAATCAAGGGCAGTAAATTGTGCCATTGTAATACAGAAGTATCCTGAAACTCGTCAATCATTATGTTTTTATACCTTTCTCCAATCTTTTCATAGATAAAGGGAGCTGGTTGATTTTTGATTTCTTCGCTTATCAGTTTGTTGAAATCCGAGATCAAAAGAATGTTTTGTTCCTCTTTTATGGTATTAATTGCCTCATATAATTCCTTAATCAAAATAATATTGAAAGCATTTTCATTCAATAAGTCATAAAAGAAGTAGTTTTTTGAAGCATCTTTTATATCAAAATACAAAGATCTTGCTTCTTCAGAAATACTTTCCATTGTTGAAATCACATCAGCTTTTGCACTTTTTGGCAACCATATGTTTTCGTTTATTGCATTATCGAGAGTAGCAGTGGATGAAAGTAGCTTATCAATTTCTCCATTTGAGACCGCCAAAAAGTAATTGAATATGGTGCCACGGCTAAAATCTTTCACAGTCAATCCATTTTTTTCGAACAAATCGATCACGTTTTTTGCTTTTTCTACTACAGTTTCTTCCTCTTTTTTGAGTTCAGAGGAGATGAATTTTCTAATTTTTTCGAAATCTTCGTCCGTAACTTCTTTCAATTTTTCCAAAAAAGGCTCGCTTTCTTCGTTTGTCAGTTCCTTCGAAAACTCAAAAATTGACTTTTCTATTCGCCAATCTTTCTCATTTTCTATCTGCGAATTCAAAAATTCGAGTAATATTTTGGATAACCTTTTATCTTCACCAGCTTTAGAAATGATTAAATCGATTGCTTCGATTAGTATTTTATTACTGTCCATTTCTATTTCAAAATCGGTCGATAGATTCAAATCTTTTGCAAAAGCTCTTATTATCTTATAAGTAAACTTATCAATCGTAGAAATTTTGAGGTCACTGTAATTATGAAGAATAGATTGTAAAACTGCTTTTGCTTTCGCTCTCAACACATTTTTCTGAATCCCAAAAGCCTTTTCATAATCCAAAATCAAGTCATTGTCTTCCTCTTGGGCTAATTCTCTCAGGTTTTCAATTACCCTTTCTTTCATTTCATTGGCAGCCTTGTTAGTAAAAGTTATTGCCAGTATATTTCTGTATCGAGTAGGATTACTCGACTGAAAAACAATCTCTAAGAACTCTTTTACAAGAGTATAAGTTTTCCCAGATCCTGCTGAGGATTTGTAGGTAATGAAGTTTTCTGTTGATTCCAATTAGTATATTTTTGTTATGTTAAATTACTAATTATTAAGTGAATTTAATTGGTAAGTTGGATATTTATGATCAAATTGGTAATGTATGTTTAAAACGACAAAAAAAATAAGCTATAGTTGGATGTTATTGTGGGTAGTTTCCCATATTGCATTAGGATATGCATGTTTCTATTTAGGGTATTTTTTGATGGTCTTATTAGCTTTATTCTCTTTCCCATTGATGCAGACTTTACTTTTAATAATAAGGTTTCCGACTGAGAAAGCAAGTTACTGGTTGTTGATTTATCTGCCTACTTTTGTAGCTGCTGCTTTGATTGATTCTGTTAATCTTATCATTCTTCTTGGTTTCTCAGTCCTCTTCATAGAGTTTGTGTTGTTTCTGATGACCAAGAAATTTGGAAGGTTTACGTTCACAGTAATTGGAATGATTGGATTAGGTACATTGTTTATGTACAATCAATCTTATTTCAATACGAGTTTAGATTTCGAAGCGGGTTATTTTTTCTTCCTATTATTATCTTCTTCTTTCCTAGGACTCGGAATAGAAGCTCACAAATAGATGGTCGCAAAGATTGATTATAGCGAACACAAAGACTCAATTTGACCTTTGTGTTCGTAGAATAGTTTTCTCAACTAATACTTTGGAATTTGTTAATTAAAGCTTGAGATTACAAATTTTGGCCTTAGCCAAAATCATATGCATTTAAAATACTCAAACGGCTCCAAGCAATCTTTACATTTATACAAAGATTTACAAGCAGTCGAACCAAACTGGCTAGTTACTTCGGTATTTTTAGAATTACATTTCACACAAGGAACTACTTTTGGTCCACTTTCAAACAAAAAACCTTTGTCTTCCGTTCCATCAATGGGAGGAGCAATTCCGTATTTTCTTAGCTTTTCTTTGGCTTCATCTGTAAGCCAATTGGTAGTCCAGGCTGGTGAATACTGCATAATTAGTTCAATATTCTCAATGCCCGCCTTTGTAAGAAATTCTATAATATCAGCTTTAAATCTTTCAGTAGCGGGACAACCACTATAAGTAGGGGTGATGTTTACAGTTACTTTATCTCTTTCGAGAGTAACTTTCCTTATCACGCCCAATTCAACAATAGAAATAGCAGGAACTTCAGGATCTGGAATAGTATCCAAAATCTCCCAAATCTCTTTTTCTGTATCTGTAATTGTGTTATTCATTTATAATAAAAGAAGAATTTTAATCTTTTTTCTATATTCTATTTACTAAAGACTATTTACTAAATCACCACTTCGCATCAGGATAAGCTCTCTGTAAATACTGCATATCGCCTAATAGATGGCCTAAGAATTCCGAATGTCTTCCTTCAAGGCTTCCTTTTTGCATGTATTGATCTTCAGGCACAGTTAGCGTAGCTCTGGTTAGAACTTCTTTCACTGTATTTTTCCAATTAGACTGAATAGCTTTATAATCAGGAGTAATTCCTTCTTCGCTCAAAGCAACAATCTGGCTGTCTGTTGCAAACATATCGCCAGTATAAGCCCATAAATCATTAATCGATTCTTGAATTTTCTTCTTACTTTCCTCTGTTCCATCTCCCAATCTCACAATCCATTCACCCGAATGGCGTACGTGATATTTAACTTCTTTCAGAGATTTTTCTGCCAGTCCTGCCAGAAATTCATTAGTACTGTTGCATAATTCTGTATAAAAATGATATTGAAAAGCATCAAATAAGAAACTCCTTGCAATGGTATCGCCAAAGTGACCGTTTGGTCTTTCAGTAATCAAAGCATTAAAAAATTCTCTTTCATTTCTTCTAAAGGCATAATCATCCTCTGATTTTCCATTATCTTCCATTTCAGCAATTTTGCTAAAAATCATTCTAGCTTGGCCAAAATTATCAAGAGAAATATTAGTAAGAGCAACATCTTCCTCTAAAGTAGGTCCTTTTGAGCACCATTCGGCTAACCTTTGTCCTAGTATCAATGAGTTATCTCCTAATCTAAAAAGGAAATGGATGAAATTTTCGTTTGTCATTTTGTTACAATAGTTTTATTTAATTTAAAAACCAAGCACAGTTAAATGTGCTTAGATCCTTCAGGCATCACGTAATAAGTAGCCTGTCTATAAGCTTTGTCATTCATTGGCTCGAAGAAAGCTCCCGCATCTTCTGGTGAAGAAGCAACAATGTCCTCAAATTTCACAACCCAAATACTGATTCCTTCTTTTCTTCTTACATACATGTCTCTGGCATTTTGTAAAGCCATTTCTCTACCCATTGCTTGGATGTTACCAACATGCTTATGCGCCAGTCCTGGCTTTGCTTGTACAAAAACTTCCCAAACTTGCCCTTGATTATCTTTACTCATTAATTTAATATTTTTATTTCGTTATATTGACAGACTCAAAAGTCTGACATATAGTATCTATCTACTAATATCTTTTTTACCCATTTTTTTCTGCATATGCATTAGCTGCTTTCCTAACCCAGCTTCCATTTTCATGCGCAGAAATATGATGTTCAATTCTTTGTTTGTTGCAAGGGCCATTTCCTTTGACTACATTCCAAAATTCATCCCAGTCCATTTCTCCAAAGTCATAACTTCCTCTCTCCTCGTTCCACTTCAAATCTTTATCAGGAACAGTAAGTCCAATTAGCTCAACCTGAGCAATAGTTTTATCTATAAACTGTTGACGTAAATCATCATTTGTTTCTCTCTTGATCTTCCACTTCATTGCATTTCCACTTCTTGGTGAATCTCCATCATGGGGTCCAAACATCATTATACTTGGCCACCAAAATCTATTCAATGCATCCTGAGCCATGGCTTTCTGTTCAGCTGTACCTCTTGCCATCTCTGCCATTATTTCATAACCTTGTCTCTGATGAAAACTCTCTTCTTTACAGATTTTCACCATTGCTCTTGCGTATGGTCCGTAAGACGTTCTTTGTAGCGAAACTTGATTCACAATCGCAGCTCCATCTACAAGCCAACCCACAGCTCCCATATCTGCCCATGAAAGAGTAGGGTAATTAAATATACTGGAGTATTTAGCTTTTCCACTTTGTAACTCTTCAATATAGGTATCTCTCGTTTTCCCCAAAGTTTCTGCAGCAGAATATAAATACTGCCCGTGACCTGCCTCATCTTGAACTTTTGCAAGTAAAATCACCTTTGCCCTGAGGCTTGGAGCTCGTAAAATCCAATTTCCTTCCGGCTGCATACCAATTATTTCAGAGTGTGCATGTTGAGACATTTGTCTTTGTAAATGCTTTCTGTAATCTTCAGGCATCCAATCCTTAGGCTCAATTTTTACGTCATTCTCTATTTTTTGTTCAAATAATTCTAGTTCAGTCATACAAATTGTTTTAGTTTAATTACACAAATCAAAAGGAGTCATAGTTATTGCTGCTAAAATTGATTTAACGAAAATCTATACTTAGATTTGCAAAGCATTTATGATATCCTTATTTCAACCAAAGATACAAATTGCAATATTAAAAGTAAAGTATACATTTACATAATTAACAAAAACTATATTTGAATGAGTAATTTCCATACACTAACAGTAAAAGAAGTAGCGAAAATAGCTACAGATTCAGTATCTATAACCTTTGATGTTCCTAAGGACCTTCAAAATGAATTTATTTTTAAAGAAGGTCAATATATCACCTTGAAGCAAACAATAAATAACGAAAATGTACAAAGAGCATATTCAATTTGGAGGGCTCCATTTGAAAATCAATTAGCCGTTTTAGTAAAAAAGGTCGAAAATGGTATTTTCTCAACATATGCAAATGATACGCTCAAAGCAGGAGATTCATTGGAGGTAATGACACCTCAAGGAAATTTCGTACCTAATCTCTCTCCAGAAAATGCAAAGCACTACACTCTATTTGCGGCCGGAAGTGGAATTACTCCAATTTATTCAATTTTAAAACAAATATTGAAAACAGAGGCTGAAAGTACAATTGATTTGTTTTATGTAAATAAAACGAAAGAGTCAGCAGCTTTTAGAAATGAAATAGCAGAGCTAAGTAGCGATTCATCAAACCTTACTGTGCACAGTTTGTATACAAAAGAATCCTCTGGAGATACAAATTTTGATGGTCGAATCAATAAAGGTAAGTTGGAATTAATGAAGCAGCTAGGAGTGCTAAATGTGAATTCATTTGAATTTTACCTATGCGGTCCCGAGCAAATGATAATGGATTCCAAAGAATACCTAATTAGCCAAGGTGCACCAGATGCTTCAGTAAAATTTGAGTTGTTCACGGCCTCAGCAGAAGGCAAAGAAGTCGAAATTGAAACTGACTTTCAGGAAGCCAACATACACATTGTGATTGATGATGATGATTTCGAATACACTTATAATATGTCTAAATCAGACAATATATTAGATGAAGGAATTAATCAGGGCTTAGATCTGCCTTATTCATGTAAAGGAGGTGTCTGCTGTACATGCAGAGCAAAAGTTTTGGAAGGGACTGCAAAGATGAAAATAAACTATGCCTTAACGGAAGGGGAAGTAGAAGATGGTTACATACTGACATGTCAAGCTATACCAACTTCTAGTTCCATAAAAGTTAGTTTTGATGATTAGTGAGAGCAAAAATATTGTCATTACAGGAGCGAGTTCAGGAATAGGGTATGCAACAGCACTAGAATTTGCTAAACAGGGTCACAAAGTCTATGCTTTGGCGAGAAATAAAGATAATTTAGCCAAACTACAAGCTCAAGCGGAACTATTTCCTGGTAGAATCGTGCCAATAGTTTTTGATTTGAAAGATTTCAAGAAAGACAAGCTAGAGAAAATATTTAGTGAAGTAAAGGTCATTGATGTGCTGATAAACAACGCTGGATTACTATTAAACAAAAATTTTCTGGCGATTAAAGAGTCAGAGATTTTGGAAGTTCTCCAAGTCAATTATATATCAGTTATCAAATGCGTGCAATTTTTTCATTCTAGATTAATGAAAGGAATAAATGCACACATACTAAATATAAGCAGTGTTGGAGGTGTCACAGGTTCCGTAAAATTTCCTGGTCTTTCGATATATAGTTCCTCTAAAGGTGCATTGTCAATATTATCTGAATGTCTTGCGCAAGATTTTAAAGAAGATGGTATAAAGGTAAACTGTTTGGCTTTGGGAGCTGTTCGTACAGAAATGCTAAGTGCTGCATTCCCTGGGTTTGATCCTGAGGTTACACCGAGTGAAATGGGTATTTATATTGCGGAGTATGCCATAAATGCACAAAAGGTAGTTAATGGAGT
>JBDMYC010000137.1:0-12394 GCA_039770535.1 Flavobacteriales bacterium | reverse complement strand
TTGATGTTGTTAATAGGATTTTTTAAATCATGAGAAAGAGAGTAGGAAAACTGCTCAATGTTTTGGTTTTGAGCAGAAAGGACATAGGTTTTTTCGTTTATCAATTTCTCCAATTTCTCTGATCTACGTTTCAAAGTCAAAATTCTAAATACGTAAAACATCAAAACGAGTACACTTATAACAATAAGAAGAATATAAAAGAAAATAGCTGTCTTCCAATAAGGCTGAAGTACAGTGAATTTTATTTTTTCTGTATTAAGCACAACCTCATTAATGGGGCCGGTTGTTCGTACCCGAAAAGTATAGTCTCCTGGTTCTAGTTTCTCATAAGAGCTTGTCGTCTTCAGAGTTGAAGTGCTCCAGTCTTTGTCTTTTCCTTCTAGTTTTACTTGGTAATAAGTTTTGTCCTTCAGGCTAATCGATTGATAATTGAATTGAATGGGGAAGCTATTATATTTTAATTCGATAAGGCTATCTGAAGCAACAGGTAGTCCTTGGACTAGAATGTCTGTGATATTTAAAATATTGTCAGATCCCTCAAATGATTCAGAGTCAAAAGTTTGAACAAGTCCTTCGCGAGTTAAAAAGTAGTAGTTTTCCTTATTTCTGATGGTAAAAGGAACAAATAATTTTTCATTTAAGTATTTATTTCCAAAACGACTGTAGGTATTTTGTTTGATGTCATACCAGATTATTTCACCTTGCGCGCTAATCCACAGGTTGTTGTTTTCTTCAATAGTACTTGTTGTAGCCGAAATAGGTAGGTTCTTTTCCTCATTGAAATATTCAAGTTTATCGCTTTGTGGATTGAAAAGAAATACCCCGCCATTAGCAGCAGAAAGCCATAATTCGTTATTAGCAGTTTGAGAAATGTGAATAAAATCTTGTGATTTTGCAATTTCATGCGTGTTTAGTAAAGGTATGAACTTCTTGTTTTTTAGCTGATATATATTCTCTTTACCGGTCACGTAAATTGTATTTTTTACTTTTTGGATAGAGTATGCTAGAAAGTTTTTTGTTCCTTCAACTAGCTCTATTTCATTATCATATACAATATATCTATACACTTTATTATCGGCAATAATAAGTAAATCACCATTGCCAATTTTTTCAATGTGTGTCACGTTTTTATCTGCCATCTCATCAAAAGAAAATTCTTTTCCAGTTTCACTGAAGTACAGAAACATGCCTTTGTCAGTTCCATAAAAAAGTTGCTTTCCAAATTGAATAACTGCGCAATTGAATTCTTTTCTTGTAGATGAAAATACGAGAGAGTACTCTGGTTTTTCTCCATTAAATCGCAGTCTTACAATGTGATTTTTAAACGTAATCAAATTCGTCTCGGCATTCAGTCTGTATTGACTAACAAAGTCAGGGTAGGGCCATTCGTACACAGGGAAGTTTTGGAGAGGTAGACTATAAATTCCATTGTTAGCACTTGCAATCCATAAAATGTTTTCACGGCCTACAACAGCATCATTTATATGGTCATTTATCAGGCCATTTTTAGACGAAATCGAGAAAATCTCCTTGTTTCTTTTATCTTTAATTCTAATTATTCTCTTTTTCTCGATTTCACATTGCAGTGCAGTGGTGCTCATTAAGTTGGATTTGTCTGCTGTACTGTCTATTATTTCAAAGTTGTAATCTTTAGATATTTTGGTAACAAATTTATTGGGGTGAAAGGCAAAAATATTTCCATGTTCATCTACTTTCAAATCTGCAATGGCATTTTCACTCAATCCCTGAAATTTATCATAATTAACAAAGTTAGTTCCGTCAAACCTTGCTAGTCCATTTTCGGTTCCCACCCATAAATAACCCCTAAAATCTTGAATTAGCGCAGTGGTCATATTGCTCGGAAGGCCATTTGCTGAGGTAGAATTTGAGAAATTATAGACTTGAGTAAATGTAGTTTTAGTTGCAAAGAGCAGTAAAACAAGCGCTAAGGGTAGATGTAGTAGTTTTTTCACGTACCAAATTTAAGGGTTTAAAAAGAAAAATTCACCTGTAGGACATAATTTCTTGGTGGCATTACCCAGCCAGGTCTCGTTTGGTATTCCACATTAAATAAGTTATTTACGACTCCATTTACTTTAATTAACTTATTGATTTGGCAAGAAAGACGCAAGTCAAAAATGGATGTTCCGTTTCTTTGTCTTTTGCGGTAGTCATCCAATCCTCCCAGAAAAGTTCCTCCACTAAAGATTCCCAAAACATTGAATGATTCATCAATATTATGCACAAAACTATTGAAACGATAGCTCAATCCTACAGAAAAATTTCGGATATCCCACTGAATATCAAATTTCAATAAATGATTAAAACGATATTTTAAATTATCGCTCACTGTATCAGAATTCAAATCAAGAGTTTTGTCATAAACGTAATTAGTGGTAAGTGACGAAAATGAATTTAGATACACGGAATCGGGATTGACTGCCTTTGGGTTCATGTAAGTGTAACCTGCCAAAACCGTAAGTGTAGTTCCTCTGATTTCTCCTTTCCCAACCAAGGAAACATCAATTCCTGTGATTCGAGCTTTATTTACATTACGCGAAGAAGCGCCAAACTCAGCTGTAGTTCCTGTTTGTTTTTGTTCAAAAGTAACCGTATCAAAAAATCCAAAAGTGTATTCATTCATGTTGCTGTATTCGTTTACAAACCCCGAAACATCTATGAATCCTTTCCAATTTCCCAATTTCAATCCTTGTTTGATTCCTAATTCGGCACTCCATCCACTTTCAGAGAGTAAATTTGGATTAGGAAATACTTTGAGAGTACCAAGATTAGTACTGGCAAATTTTTCGGCAATGGACGTGAATCTGTATCCTTGCCCAAATGACCCTCTAATAAAAGTAGCTTTTGCAATTTCATAATTGAGGCCAGCTCTCACAATGGGTCTAATTTGTTCACGGTTTCCATCAATTTCAAAAGATTCTGCACGAACTCCTGCGGACACGGTTAGTTTGTCAAAAAACACTTTATTCAATTGAGAATACAAAGCAAAATTACTGGATTGGTGATTTCCGTAGAGCGTAGAGTTTACATAAGTTTTGATAAAAGTAGCTCCAGAAGTTACTTTGAATGAGCTATCTATGTTTTTTTTGAATCGGTAATCGGCATACAATAAATTAGAAGTAGAAGATTGAGATTGATCCAGTTGGTTGTTGTTATCTGTATTAAACCATCTCGTTTTCAATGAATGTTTGTCTCCTTTTTTGGTGAAATATTCAATGTAAGGATCCACATTAAATCGGTTGTTTTTTGAAACCGAATTAGTTCCTGGTGATGGAGTGAGCACACTGTCCTTTTCTTTCCAAACAAAAAAGATGTCGACATCACTGAGCTGGCCATTGGCATTCACACCATAATACAAACCGGCTTTTTTCTTACTCAAAAAACGAGTATTTATGTTCAATCTTCCTCTTTTTTCACTTTCTCCTATTCTAAAACTTTGGTCGTTAAAGAAGTTACCACCCATCACCAAATCAAAATGTTTGTTTACTTGACGAGCGTGAAAAAAGTTCATTCCTTGAGTTCCTCTGTATCCATTCCACCATTTTAGATCTCTTTCTCCGAAAGGTTTGTCATACATTCCCGAGATTAAGTTGATACTCGTTTTAGGAGTTTCTGTAGGATATTCAGTTCTAATATTTATAGCTCCGTTCAGGGCAGATGAACCATACAAAACGGACGAAGCACCTTTCAGTACTTCTATTTGATTGATGTTTTCTATGGGTAAATAGTTCCATTTTATATCGCCAGCATCTCCTGTTAGCATGGGAATTCCGTCTACCATCATTATGACTCTACTTCCTGCTCCATAACTAAAGCCTGCTCCACCTCTTATGCTCACTTGCTCTTCTTGCATATGAACTCCAGGAACTTGATCTATAACATCTTTGGCATTGGTAGTTGCTTTTTCTTTTATTAAGGTATTATCAATTACTGTGGTAGAAACAGTTTCGTCTGCAATTTTTTGCTCGTATTTTTTCGCAGCAACAATAAATTCATTTAATTCTATGTCTTTGGGGATGAGTTCAATTGCTCTAATAGTGTTTTCGAAATATTTAAGTGTATATCTTTTTGAAAATGTTTTATAGCCAACATAAGATATTGTGACAATGTAGCTGTTTGGGGATAAGTTTTCAAATATAAAATTACCTTGAGCATCTGTTTGAGCTGCAGTTTTATTGCTATCCAAAACAACTATTGCAAACGGGATAGGTTCTTTACTTTTAGCATCTCTAACAGTTCCAGTAAAATTAGCTTGAGAAAACCCAAAACAAGAAATAAACAAAAAGAATGCAAGTAAAAATGTCTTCATAGAATTTTTTGAATTTGGCGCTTTGAATTTCCTTGTTGGTGTCTGTGATTTGGAGCTTGGAATTTTAAAAATCCATGATTTATTCATTAAATGTAATGAAAATTAAAGAATTTGAGATAAAAACCCTAAATTGAAGGTGCAAAAATTGTACAAACAATAGTTTATGATAAACGCAGAAATTAAACACGCAATGATGCTCACTCTTATTGACGGAGTCGGGCACGTAAACGCCAAAAAGCTTTTGGCATATTGTGGAGATTTTACTTCTGTATTTAAAGCAAGCAAATCAGAATTATCAAAAATTCCTGGAATTGGAACTGTATTGGTGGATAAAATTTTCAATCAATTATCCGACAAAAAAATAATAGATAGAGTTGAGGAAGAGATAAAATTCATTGAAGAAAATGACATTCAGGTATTTTTATATTCCGAAAAAAATTACCCAATAAACCTAAAACAAACCGAAGATGCTCCAATAGTTCTGTATGGAAAGGGAAATCTTAATTTCAATAATCCTAAAATTGTGAGTGTTGTAGGGACAAGAAAGGTAACCCAAAGAGGAAAAGACATTTGTACTACTGTCTTAGAAAAACTAAAGCCTCACAATGTACTGGTAATAAGCGGAATGGCATATGGAGTAGATATTCATGCGCACAAATGTTGTGTGAAAAATGAGATAGAAACGATAGGAGTTTTAGCTCACGGTTTAGACAGGTTGTACCCGCAAACTCACCAGCCAACTGCCGACAGAATGATGAAAACAGGAGGTTTATTAACCGAGTTTATGAGTGGAACAAATCCCGATAGGCAAAATTTCCCAACTCGTAACAGAATAATTGCGGGCTTGGCAGATGTCACTATTGTTATAGAATCCGCAAAGAAAGGAGGTTCATTAATCACAGCCGAAATTGCAAACAGCTACAGCCGAGATGTTTTTGCAGTTCCAGGAAGAGTCACAGACGAATTTTCTGAAGGATGTAATTATTTGATAAAAATAAATAAAGCTCATTTGCTAAATAGCTCGGCAGATATTGTTTACCTTATGAATTGGGAATTGGATGCAAAGAAGCCTAAAGCCATTCAAAAACAATTATTTATAGATTTACCACCGGACCAACAATTAATTTACGATTCACTCGATTCAGAAACCACAATCGGGATGGACGAATTGAGTATGAAAACAAAATTATCTACTTCGGTTCTGGCATTTGGTTTATTGCAAATGGAATTCGCAGGATTGGTAAAAGCTTTGCCAGGGAGTTCTTATCGATTGAGTTAAATTATTGAAGCCTGAAGCTTACAGGTAGTCTGAATTTAACTCTCACTGGTTTCCCTTTTTGCTGTCCTGGTTTCCAGTTAGGCATTAAATTAACAACTCTTATCGCTTCCTTATCGCAACCATACCCAATTCCTCGGAGCACTTTAGTTTCAGAAATACTACCGTCAATATTCACAAAGAACTCAACATAAACCTTGCCTTGAACATTATTTTCAATTGCAATTTCAGGGTATTTTATGTTTCTTACAATAAACAGCATCATTTCTCTATTCCCTCCGGGGAACTCGGGTTTAACTTCCGCAAAATTCAAGCTGGCTGTTTTTGGAGAAGGGTTTATTTTCTCTTCCAGTTGTCTTATTTTTTTCTCGTTTTCATTTCCTTTTTTAAATAATCGAATGTTATCCTTCTCCAAAATTAAAATTTCGTTTTCAAGTTTCGTTATTTTATTTCTCAACTCAGTGTTTTTCTCTTGAGACTTAACCAATTCTTTTTTTACTCCACAACTCATCATTGAGAGGCTTAATATGAATAGAATAGTTGTTTTCATGGCAATTTGATTTATTCGTAAATATAAAAAACTCCGAAACTATATCTAGAATCGGAGCTTAACATGTGTTTGTTCTTCTTATTATATATGCAATGCTCTATCTTCAGTAGCAGCTAATGCTGCTTCTTTCACAGCCTCTGCATAAGTTGGGTGAGCGTGAGAGAATCTTGCCAAATCTTCGGCACTTGCTCTGTATTCCATTGCAACAACAGCTTCAGCAATTAAATCTGCAACTCTTGGTCCTATCATATGAACTCCCAAAACTTCATCTGTTTCTTTGTCTGCCAAGATCTTTACAAATCCTTGAATATCCATACTTGCTCTTGCTCTTCCTAATGCCTTCATTGGGAAAGAACCAGCTTTGTATTCAATACCAGCTTCTTTCAATTGCTCTTCTGTTTGCCCTACGGCAGCCACTTCTGGCCAAGTGTAAACCACACCAGGAATCAAATTATAATTGATGTGAGGTTTTTGTCCAGCCATAATCTCAGCTACCAAAACTCCTTCTTCACTTGCTTTGTGAGCCAACATGGCACCTTTCACCACATCACCTATTGCATAAATCCCCGGAACATTTGTTTGTAACTGTGCATCAGTTTCTACTCTTCCAGCTTTGTCAGTAGTAATGCCTACATTCTCCAATCCCAATTGGTCTGTATAAGCTTTTCTTCCCACAGAAACCAAGCAGTAATCTCCTTCAAGAGTTACTTCTTCTCCTTTTTTATTGTCAGCAGTAACAACAATAGATTTTCCTTTGTTAGTTACATTCTTTACTTTGTGATTAAAATGAAATTTGAATCCTTCTTTTTTCAAAGCTCTCATCAATTCTTTTCCTAAACTTTTATCCATGGTAGAAATAATAGAATCCATGAATTCTACTACGTGAACTTCAGTTCCCAGTCTTGCATAAACTTGTCCTAGTTCTAGTCCAATCACACCACCTCCAATCACAATCATTTTTTTAGGAATTTCTTTCAATTCCAATGCTTCAGTAGATGTAATAATTCTCTTTTTGTCTGGCTCCATTCCTGGAAAATAGTTAGGTTTTGAACCTGTTGCAATGATTACTTTGCTAGCAGTAATTGTCTCTTCTTTTTTGTCTTTCGTTATTTTAATTGTGTTTTTATCCACAAAAGAACCCATTCCGTGCAATACGTCAATCTTGTTTTTGTCCATCAAGAAATCAATTCCACCAGTAGTTTGAGAAACTACTTCGTTTTTACGAGCCACCATTTGTTTGATGTTAGGAGTCACGGTTCCTTTTACATCAATTCCGTGTTTTTCGAAATTATGAGTTGCTTCGTGATAATGATGCGAAGAATCCAACATTGCTTTTGATGGAATACAACCTACGTTTAGGCAAGTTCCTCCCAAAGTGTCATATTTTTCTATCAGTGCAGTTTTCATTCCTAGTTGTGCGCATCTTATTGCCGCCACATATCCACCAGGTCCTGATCCAATTACCACTACATCATATTTGCTCATAATCTTATTTTTTGTCAAAATTGTCTAACAAAATTAGGAATTAAAAATGCTTTATGAAAGTATTTAGATTTTTAATTATTTTCCCTTTTATATAGTTAGTAATAAGTTAAAAATCAAAATCTTTTTTTGTTTTGATATAAATTCATCTCGAATTGTTCAATTCTTATTAAAATGAAATACGTCATATTTTTTCTGACTTATCTTTTTGTTTCGGCTACTTGTTTTACTCAATATACACTATTGAGTAAAAAAAGAGTAGAAATAGATTCAGTTAATGGCTGGAAAACAACTTGGGATAGCACTCGAATTGTATCAAAAGAAATAAAAACGAAGTTATTCTTATACAAAGCAAATTACCAGTTTGGAGATAAAAGTTTTATTGAAGCAAGGCTAAATTTATCTCAATTTTTCGATACACTTGGTCTTTTTGTAGATTCTATTTTAAAAAATAATTTAGAAGTAGAATTTCCTTACCATCAATTCAGAATTGAAAAAAGAGAAGGTTATTCTTATATGTACAAGGTTGCTTATAAAGGTGAAACATCACAATTTTCAGAGATTGTGGTTGCGGAACTTTCAAAGGGATGAGAATAATGGGAGGTCGATTTGGCGGTTACAACAATCAGCTTTTTGATAAAATAATAAGATTCGATTTAAAATCGAGAACTCGATCTGGTAGTAATGAAAACTTGTATAAATTTTTTGATTACAAAATTGTCAAAGGAATTCCAACAGAGTTTGTCAATTATCAAGATACCAATAATATAGACAGTAAAATAATTTTCAAAAATGGTCTAATCGATTCTATAAAGTCTTATTATTCTAATGGAAATTTAATGTTTGAAGCAACATTAGAAAACGGAAAATTGAATGGAGATTTTGTGTATTGGGATGAAGATGGAAATGAAAAACTAAGAGTGCTTTTTAGAGAAAATGAAATTCAACACTTTTATTTTAGAGAAACCAAATACGAATGGCAAGAAATTTTAAGGATGTGGATTCAACCTCACACTCCACATAAATAATTCTTGTACTTTTGTTTCATGAACGATTCATTAATAGGAATAAAAAACATTATTTTCGATTTGGGTGGAGTAATCTTGAATCTCGATTACAGCAAAACAATAGATGCTTTTAAGGAGTTAGGTGTAGAAAATTTCGAGTCAATTTTTTCTCAATTCAAACAAAGTGATTTTTCTAATGAGTTTGAAATTGGGAAGTTATCCGAAATGGAATTTTACAAAGAGACAATTGCTGTCACAAAAGGAATATTCAGCTTTGAGGAACATAAAATCGCTTGGAATGCAATGCTACTAGATTTGCCTCAAGAGAGACTAAGCAAATTAGTTCAATTGAGTAAAAACTACAATCTATTTTTATACAGTAATACAAACGAAACTCATTATAACGAGTTCATTGTTAAAGTAAAAAGTGATTTCAATTCGGTATTTAAGAAAACCTATTATTCGCATCAGTTTGGCGAACGAAAACCCAATAAATCTGGATTTATAAAAATACTGCAAGAAAATAATCTGTCACCTTCAGAGACTTTGTTTGTAGATGACTCAGTTCAGCACATAAATTCGGCTCATAAACTCGGTATATTAACCAAGTTGGTCTCCACAAATGATGATTTTATTCTGGAATTGTAGAGATAGAAAAAGCTAATGTTTGTCAATTGGATGAATTAATCATATTTTTGAGCTAGTTTTAAAAATTGAAGAGAGTTTACTCTAATTATAATAAGAAAATAGAAAACGAATGGCAGATATATTAGAACAAGGAAAAGTAGACAAAACGATTGCAAATGGAATTGCAACCATTACTTTTTTTCATCCTTTAAGTAATTCACTTCCGGGTAAATTATTAAATGAATTAGCAAATACGATTACAGATTTGGGAACAAATGAATCTGTGAATGTGATTATCTTAAAATCAGAAGGAGAGAGAGCATTTTGTGCTGGAGCTTCTTTTGATGAATTAATAGATATTAATGATTTGGAAACAGGAAAAGTATTCTTTTCTGGGTTTGCTAATGTGATAAACGCTTGCCGAACTTGTCCAAAACTAATCATTGGAAGAGTGCAAGGAAAAGCAGTAGGAGGTGGAGTAGGAGTTGCTAGTGCAGTGGATTATTGTGTGGCGACAAAGTTTGCTTCTGTAAAATTGAGCGAATTGGCAGTTGGGATTGGACCTTTTGTGGTTGGACCTGCTGTTGAAAGAAAAATTGGTACTTCTGCAATGAGCCAGCTTGCAATAAACGCTACCGAATGGCAAACTGCACAATGGGCAAAAGAAAAAGGATTGTACACGGAAGTGTATGAAGGTATAGATGAAATGGACAAAGCTGTGGATGAATTGGCCAATAAACTAAATAAGTCAAACCCAGAAGCAATGAGATTGCTGAAACAAATTTTTTGGAAAGGAACAGAGGGTTGGGACGATTTACTGAAGCAAAGAGCTGCAATGAGCGGAGAACTAGTGTTGTCTGAATTTTCAAAAAACGCAATTAATAAATTTAAGAACAAATAGTTCGCAAATTACTACTACCATGAAAGCTGAAATTATTTTAAAACTAACTGAATTACTTCAGAACGAAGATGTTGCTGCAATAAATGCAGAGGCTAATGAGCAAATTAAACTATACAAAACTTTAATTTCTGAAGAGAAGCACAAAGAAAAGCCAGAGGAAGAAGAAGGTGAAGAAAAAGAGCAAACAGAAGAGGAATTGGCTTTGGTTTTGGAGAACAGAAAAATGGAGACCCAGATTGAAGAGCTAATTGTAACTCTTAAAGACAGGAGAAAAGCGTTTAAAAAGAAAAAAGGGGAGGAAGAAAAAGTAAACTTGATCTCCAAAAAAGCAATTTTAAAAGAGTTTGTAGATTTAGTTGAAAACGAAGAAAATATTGGAGCGGCTTTCGCCAAAAGAAAAGAAATCCAAGAAAGATGGAGAGAGGTTGGGAATGTTCCTTCCGCAAGTTTTGAGGGAATCCAGGCTGAATATAGCAGACTGAATGATTTTTTCAACTACAATATCAATATTTACAAAGAGATTCAGGAGCACGATTTGAAAAGAAATTATTCTTTGAAAAACAAGATTATTTTCGACCTGAAAGAACTGCACAATGAAAAAACAATAAAAACACTTCAGAAAGAATTAAATACTCATATCACAGAATGGGACGAAATTGGTCCTACTTTTCAGGATAAATGGGAAGAATTAAAAGAAGAGTTTTGGAGTAATGTGAACGAACTTAGAAATAAAGTGAAAGCTTTCTATGTTGAGCAAGCAGAAAAGTTAACCGCAAATCTTGAACTGAAAAAAGGGTTGATAGCAAAAGCAAAGGAGCTTTCGCAGTTAACTCCTGCATCCATAAAAGAGTGGAATACTACGACAGAAAAAGTTATAGCGTTACAAGAGGAATGGAAAAAAGTAGGGCCAATCTCTAGAGAGAAAAATAAGGAGACTTGGGAGGAATTCAGAGCAGAGTTTGACTTGTACTTTGGAAAAAAGAATGAGTTTTTTAAGAACCTAAAGAAAGACAGCTCTAAAAATCTGAATCAAAAAAAAGAGATAATTGCCAAAGCGCAGGAATTAAAACTCTCTGATGATTGGAAAAACACAACCATTGAACTCAAAAGATTGCAGGAAAAATGGAAAGCTGTTGGTTACTCAGGAAAAGGAGATCAAAAATATTGGGCTCAATTCAGAGAAGCTTGTGATTTCTTTTTCAATAATAAAAAGGAATACTTTGCGAATAGAGGTACTATAGAAGCTGAGAATTTAGCGAAGAAAAAAGCTGTAATTGAAGAAATTATAAAAGCTAAATTACCAGATAACTCGAACGAAGCAATTCAAAAATTAAAAGAGTTCTCCACGCAATTTCTTGAAATAGGTAATGTTCCTTTCAAAGAGAAAGACGCAGTTTATAATGCTTATAAATCTGCTTTGGATGACCATTATGATAAATTGAAACTAGATAGAAAACAAAAAACTAGATTGACCTATAAATCTAAACTAGATGGAATGGTCAAAAAAGGAAATTCTACCACGATTACCAAGGAAAAAGATTACCTAAAAAGGAAGCTTAACAACTTGGCAGCTGAAATAGGTCAGTATGAAAATAACATTGGATTTTTTGGAACCTCAAAAGGAGCAGATAAAATGATTGCTGATATTCAGAAAAAAATTAACAGAAATAAGCAGGAGATAGAAACTATCAAGCAAAAATTAAAATTAATCAGTGATGTTAAATAGGATAGTTGTATTCTTTCTTTTTGGTATTTTTTTTATCGCTTGTGATGTAAATCCTGATGTTGATCAAAATACTGAAACCAATAGAGAGCAGCTATTATCAATTGATTTAGACTGGTTGCAAGGCGTCTGGGTAGACTCTACTTCTTTCAGACGTTTAGGTCAAACTTATGTTGAGAATTGGGATAAAGTCAACAATGATTCATATATAGGTATGAAATATGCAATCAAAAATGGGAGGAATGGAGATACTACAATTATGAAGATTGCTAAAAATGAGGGTAGATTTTATCTAACTATTCAAAAACCAAAGAATCCTGCTGTCTTTATGGAAGTACAGGGTGTGAAAAATCAAATTTTGTTTTCCAATACAAAAGATGAATTTCCTTATGATAGGCAGTATACACTAGTAGGTAATAATCTGAAAATAGTGCTTTCTGGTAACCTCAATGGAATTCCCCGAAAAATTAATTACAACACGTTAAAACATGATGCTTT
>JBDMYC010000136.1:0-22055 GCA_039770535.1 Flavobacteriales bacterium | reverse complement strand
TTCTATGCAGCAAGAACTTGGAAAAGAAATTGACATAAAAGAAGTGAAAGACAGGTTATTAATAAATCTTGCCAATCTATTTGATTTTGATGTGGTAAAGAAATCATAAAAAAAGACTCGAACAAACTAGATGAAAAAAGACATAATTCAGCCCGAAGTTAAAGATGTTTATATTGCTGTAATAGCCAAAGAACACGCAAATGGCGAATATGAATGGAACGCCTACATTATCAACAATAAAGACGAAAAACTAGAAGGAGTTTTAGTGTCGACCAGAGGATATGGAGAAATTGGCGGAGAGCAAAAAAAAACAGCAACATTCAGGCATTCATTAGACGAACTAGAACCTAAATCTTTTAAAAAAATTGAAACAATACCTGAGGAATTATTTGCCTTGAGTAATGAATTTTGGGTCAGTTTTTACATTGATAAAAAAATGTATGACAAAAAATACATTTTTTTAACTGAATCCATTTCAATCTTTAACGCAATTGAAGTTCCATTAATAAAAGAGCTAGGAGTTGTTATTTAAGATGCGAGTGATAGTTAACAAAACATTGTTATTACTATCCCTTTTTCGACTGCGGAATTCCTAATATTATTATTACATTTGTTTTGATGGAATTTACTGCGACACAAATAGCTCAATTACTAGAAGGAACGATAGTTGGAAACGAAAACATTTCGGTTTCAAACTTATCTAAAATAGAAGAAGGAACCACTGGCACTCTTTCTTTTTTGTCTAATTTAAAATACGAACAATACCTCTATAAGACTGGCGCATCTATTGTCATTACTGATAGTAGTTTTGAGCCAGCTCAAGATATCCCCGAAACTTGCACGTTAATAAAAGTAGAAAGTGCACAAGCTGCATTTGCAAAACTACTGGAAATGTACAACCAAGTGAAAAGAAAAAATACGGGAATTCATCCTAGTAGCTTCGTTCCTGAATCTGCAAAAATAGGAGCAAATGTATACATTGGAGCTAACACCACTTTAGGTGAAAATGTGCTAATTGGTGAAAATGCTCAAATTTACCCAAATTCCTTTATAGGTGATAACGTAAAAATTGGAGCAGAGAGCATCTTATTTGCCGGAGTACGAGTTTATTCTGATTGCCTGATTGGAAAAAGTTGCACGCTACATTCTGGAGTTATACTAGGAGGAGATGGATTTGGATTTGTTCCAAACAGTGAAGGAAATTACGCGAAAGTTCCTCAAATAGGAAATGCTATTTTGGAAGACCATGTAGAAATTGGTGCAAATACAACTATTGATAGAGCTACTTTGGGCTCTACAATTATAAGAAAAGGAGCAAAACTAGATAACCTAATTCAAATTGCTCACAATGTAGAAATTGGAGAGAACACAGTAATAGCTGCCCAAACGGGAGTTGCAGGATCAACAAAAATTGGTAAAAATTGTATGATTGGCGGTCAAGTAGGAATAATAGGGCACATTACTATTGCAGATGAAGTAAAGATTGCTGCTCAATCAGGAATAGGACATTCAATTGAGGAAAAAGGAATGATTTTACAAGGCTCGCCAGCATTTCCAATTGGAGATTACAAAAGGTCTTACATTGTGTACCGAGGACTTCCAGATTTGAAAAGAAAAGTAGATGCGTTGGAAAAGAAACTTTCCAACTAATTCAGAAACATATTTATGACAGATAAGCAAAAAACAATAAAAGCCCCTGTATCATTAGAGGGGATCGGACTACATACAGGAAAACCGACCACGCTTTCAATTCATCCGGCACCCGCCAATCACGGTTACAAATTCCAGAGAGTAGATGTGGAAGGAGAGCCAATGATTGATGCTGATGTTAGCCGAGTAACAGAAACGCAAAGAGGTACAACTCTGGAACAGAACGGAACTGTGATTCACACGACAGAGCACGTCTTGGCTGCAGTTTATGCTTCTGGAATTGATAATGCAGTAATAAAAGTGAATGGTCCCGAAATTCCAATCATGGACGGAAGTTCAAAATTATTTTTGGAAGCGATTGAATCCACAGGAATTGAAGATCAAGATGCTGACAGAAAATACTACAGAATAAAAGACACCATAAAATTTGAAGTGGAAGAAAGAGGAATCGAATTCCTTGCTGTGCCAGATGAAAACTACAGAATTACTGTAATGGTAGATTATAGATCTCCAGCTCTTGGAACTCAACATTCATCTATGATGAATCTTTCTGAATTTAAAGAAAACATTGCACCTTGCAGAACTTTTGTATTTCTTAGAGAGTTAGAACAATTAGCTGCAGCCGGATTAATTAAAGGCGGAGATTTAAACAATGCAATTGTTTTGGTTGAAAGAGACGAAGTTTCTCCCGAAGAAATTTCTAAACTGAGAACCTTACTTGGAAAAGAAGATTTAGAAATAAAACTAGATGGAATTGGAGTATTAAATACGACAAAACTACGTTTTCAAAACGAGCCAGCTCGACACAAACTACTTGATATTGTTGGAGATTTAGCCTTAGTCGGAAGAAGAATTAAAGGCCATATTTTGAGTGCAAGACCCGGACATTATGGAAACACAGAATTCGGAAAGAAATTAAAATCTATTTTGGTTGCTGAAGAAAAAAGCAAAACAAAACACTTTGACCTCACCAAAGAACCACTTTTAGATATCAATGATATTGCCAAATTAATACCTCACAGGTACCCGTTTTTGTTGGTAGATAAAATCATGGAGATTAAAGAAAATAGTATTGTGGGAGTAAAAAATTGCACCTTGAATGAGCCGTTTTTTACAGGACATTTTCCAGATAATCCAGTAATGCCAGGTGTTCTTCAAATTGAGGCCATGGCTCAAACTGGAGGCGTATTTGCCTTGAGTAATGTGGAAGATCCTGAAAATTATTCAACTTACTTTTTGAAAATAGATAACGTACGTTACAAGAAAAAAGTAATTCCTGGAGATACAATCGTTTTTGAATTGGAACTAATGAGTCCAATCAGAAGAGGATTAGTCAATATGAAGGGAAAAGCCTATGTGAACGGAGAAATTGTATCTGAAGCAGAAATGCTCGCACAAATTGTGAAAGAAAAAAACAACTAATATGAGTCAGCCACAAGCAAATATTCATCCCAATGCCAAAATTGCAGAAACTGCTATTATTGAGCCTTTTGCAACAGTTGGAGATAATGTAGAAATTGGCGCAGGAACATGGATTGGTCCTGGTGCTGTAATTATGAGCGGAGCTCGAATTGGTGAAAATTGTAAGATTTTTCCTGGTGCTGTAATTTCTGCTGTACCACAAGATTTGAAATTTGCAGGCGAAGATACCACTGTGATTATTGGCAACAATACAACAATAAGAGAATGCGTTACTATAAACAGAGGAACTGTAGACAAAATGACAACTCAAATTGGTGATAATTGTCTAGTTATGGCCTACACACATTTTGGACACGACACGATCATGGGTGATAATTGTGTAGTAGCAAACTCAGTAAATATTGCCGGACATGTGGTAATAGAAGATTGGGCGATAATCGAAGGAATGGTTGGAGTACAGCAATTTACAAGAATTGGGAAGCACGCATTTGTTGCAGGAGGAAGTATGGTAAGAAAAAGTATACCTCCATTCGTAAAAGCTGCCCGAGAACCAATTTCTTATGTTGGTGTAAACGCAATTGGACTGAGAAGAAGAGGCTACTCAAACGAACAAATTACTAATATTGAAGATGTGTACAGAGTAGTTTACGTTCAAAACAAAAACATTACTCAGGCACTCAAAATTGCTGACCTAGAATTACCAAATTCAAATGAAAAAAAAGAAATTCTTGATTTCATCAATGCAGAGACAAAAGGGATAATGAGAGGATTTAATTAAATTTATTTTATGAAAATCTCTCTTGAAAATACGGGTAAGAAATACAACAAGGAGTGGATTTTTAGAAACTTAAATCTTGAAATCAATTCTCCTAATTCTTATGTGATTTCAGGAGCAAATGGATCCGGAAAATCTACGTTACTAAAAACAATTTCTGGCTTTGAAACTCCATCCGAAGGAAAAGTTATTTATCAAAATGAAAAAGTGATAAATGCCGAAAACATCTACAAATCTGTCTCTTACACTTCTCCTTATATTTCTGTTTTTGAGGACTATACCATCAAAGAGTTATTTTCGTTTTACACGAAATTAAAACCCTTGAGAAATAACGTTTCACTCAAAGAATTTCTTGAAATCATTGAACTCGCAAAAGCAAAAGACAAAGAGATAAAAAACTTTTCTTCGGGTATGAAACAAAGAGTGAAATTGGGTCTTGCCATTTTATCTGAGACTCCCATCTTGTTATTAGACGAACCTACTTCAAACTTAGATGCAAATGCAATAAGATGGTATCAAAACCTTATTCAAAACAACCTCGAAGACCGAATCGTGTTTGTAGCATCTAACAACCAAAAAGATGAATCTTTCTTTTGCGAAAACGAGATAAAGATTGAAGATTACAAATAACTAAACCTTGCCACAAACCAAACAAATCTTCTCTTCCTCACAATTTGTTGTAAAAAACAAGTAAACCTCTCCCCCATCTTTTATCTTAAGCGATTTACGAATCTCTTCCACTTTTTGAGGGTAATTCCTTGTACTTACATTCGCCTTCATCCCTTTCAATCTTGTTTTTAGATCTTTTCCAGATGCCGAAATAATTTCTTTTATTTTAAATCTTCTCCCAGGAAAGTCAGTCAAATCATTACTTGTGTACAAATGCGAATGCTTGTGGAGTTTTGCAACATCATTCCTTATTCCTACTTGATTAAACCCTCCCGATTTCATTATGGCAGAATTAGGTTCGTACAAATAATTTTGTGGCAAAGCCAATTCACATTCTTGTTTTCCTTCTTCCTCCCACACAAAATCGAAAACTTGATTTCCTTTATCGTCCAAGTTTATCGTTTTGATTTCTACATCACCAACAAACTCTTTTTCGAAAATCCACAACAATTCTTTCACTTCATTTTTAAGTGCCACTGCATGAATTTCTTTAACTGATTTTAGCTCTTTTAATCCTTGCGAAAAATCAATAAGCGGAGAAGTCTTCATTATTAATTTATCTGACTTTGAAAACAACAGCTCCAAATTATTCGGTATATCTGGCAAACAATCGGCCATTAAAAATACCTTTCCTTTTACTTCACTTCTTCGAGATGGATCTACATAAATACAATCAAATTTTTGCTCCGTATTTTTTAAAAACTCCATTCCATCTCCCACAAAAAACTTACAATTATTTACTCCCAATTGAGTGAAATTATGTGCTGTGATTTGAGATAATTCCTCGTTTACTTCGCAATGAACAATCGACTCAAATTGCTGAGAAAAATAGTAATCATCCACTCCAAATCCACCCGTTAAATCTACTAAGCTTTTTCCCGAAACTAGGCTCGATTTATACTTTGCAGTTTCTTCAGAAGAGGTTTGCTCGATTGATAGCTTTGCTGGATAAATAATTTTTTTTGTCTTAAACCAAGTTGGTAATTTCGACTTAGATTTCAATTTTCCAGAAATCTGAACCGCAATTTCACGGTTTTCTACCTCTGCAAATAATTGTGATTTCAATACTACTTTATTGACATCAAGACGTAAATTTACATCAATAAAGTCTTGAACTTCTTTATTTAAAATCGCTTTATTCATCTTTTAAGATTAATGCCAGAGCAATTCTTATTTCGTGGTAAGGCACTTCCTCATCTAAGGATTCAAAAATTGGTTTCAACTCAAATTTTCGTTCATTTTTATCAAAAGCTCCTTTCACTTTTTCTATAACTTCAGTAGTTACAAATTTGGATAAATCAATATCTTTCCCTTCAGAAAATAATTGTGATAAATGCGAATAAACTGTCATCAACTGCAACTCTCTTCTGTGCGAAATTTGCTCGGGGGTTAATCCCTGTTTGTACAAATAAAAAGTAGTTAAAGTTGTAGGGATTTTTTTCGTTTTCGGATTGCTTTGCTTTTTAGTTTTATACTTACGAATCACCTCCATAAATTCCTCCCCAAACTGTTCCATTTTATTCATTCCAACTCCCGAGATTGCCAAAAAAGCATTTTCTGTAATAGGTAAATCAGCCGCCATTTCTTTCAAAGTTTTATCTCCAAACACAATGTAAGCTGGAACGTTTTCTTCTCTCGCAATCGTAGATCTTAAACTTCTCAATTCTTCAAATAAATCATTATTCACCTCATTTGAAGCCAAAATTTTAATCGGTTTTTTCTTTTTAAGTGTCTCCTTATCTTTCAACTGAACTGGTCTTGTCATTTGGATTTTCTGCTCTCCTTTCACAATTTTCCAACCTATTTCGGTCATCTTGAGCGAAGAGTTTTCACTGTACAAAATTTCCAAAGCACCTTGATTTGCCAACTGAACCATATAATCTCGCCAATCATAAAAACTAGTTTCTTTGGCAATTCCATAAGTCTTTACTGTAGAATACCCTTTAGCGTGAATCTCTGCATTCTGCGAACCTCTCAATACATTCACCACCATTCCTATTCCTTCTTTTTCCTTTAATCGAACTACTGTAGACAATGCTTTTTGAGCCAAAATTGTTCCATCAAAATTAGTTGGAGGATTGCTGCACACATCACAGTTTCCGCACTCTTCCGTTAAATGTTCTCCAAAATAGGATAATAAGATTTTTCTTCGACAAGATTTTGCCTCAGCAAACTGCAACATTCTGTTCAGCTTTTCCTTTTGCATCCCAGAATTTGCTCCGTTATCGGCAAACTTGCTGTACATCACAAAATCTGCCATGTTGTAATACAAAATCGTCTCCGAAGGCAAACCATCTCTTCCCGCTCTACCAATTTCTTGGTAATATCCTTCTAGGTTTTTTGGCAAATTATAATGAATCACCCACCTCACATTGGGTTTGTCTATTCCCATTCCAAATGCAATGGTAGCCACAATTATTTTGATGTCGTCATTAATGAATTTTGTCTGCACTTCTTCTCTGTCATCCGCATTCATTCCTGCGTGATAGTGAGCAACAGAAAGTCCCTCTGCTTCCAAATAACCAGCAACCTCTTCCGTTTTTTTTCTGCTCAAACAATAAATTATTCCACCTTCCCCTTTTTTTGATTTTATAAATCGCTTTATCTCCGTGAGCTTTTGCTTTTTAGGAACCATTCCTTTTACTTCTATGCTCAAGTTTTTTCGGTCAAAGGAGGAGATAAACAATTTACTATCTTTCAATCCCAATTGTTCTTCAATATCTTTTCTTGCCGATTTATCTGCCGTAGCGGTCAATGCCATAAAAGGCACTTCGGGAAGCGAATTTCTAAATACTTTTAGCTGAGTATATTCAGGTCTAAAATCGTGTCCCCACATACTTACACAGTGCGCTTCATCTACTGCTACCAATTTTATATCCAGTGATTTGAGCCAAGTATTACTTACTGAAATTAATTTCTCGGGAGACAAATACAACAACTGTAATTCGCCTTTCATAGCTCTATCAATCACCAAATTTTCTTCCTCTGGCGAAATACTACTATTGAAAAAATCTGCTTTAATTCCATTGGCTTTCAAAGCCTGAACTTGGTCTTTCATTAACGAAATAAGTGGCGAAACAACAATCGTAATTCCCTCCTGAACAATTGCCGGAATCTGAAAACACATAGATTTCCCTCCACCAGTTGGCATCAACACAAAACTGTCTTTTCCCTCAAGTGTTCGGTCAATTATCTCCTCCTGAAGTGGACGAAAATTATCGTAACCAAATACATTTTTTAATACTGTTTGGGTTTGTTTGTTCAAGGTTGTCACTATTTTAGCGGAAAAATCACCAAGTCTTTAATCTCAACTTTCACTTCTTTGGTAAAATCTATTTTCAAAGAATTGTATTCTTCGTCATTAATCATCCAATGTCCTGTTACCTTTTCGCTTGGCTTTGTTTTCTTTCCTTTAAATTTCTTTTTAAAAACACCCACTTTTTTCGACTCTTCTTTTTCTACAGCAACCAACTTTCCTTTGGTTTGGTGCTCATAAATGATATGTTCTACGTTTTTGAATGGAAGAATTGGCATAGCTTTTTACTTGAAGATATTTTTATAAAAATAACAATACTTTTGGTTAAAATAAAACTAAGAATACAGTCGTTCTAGTTTTGGAATTTCTAAATTTGTGTAACCAAAAAAATAGCCCTTGATTTTCGCAACAAAACATAGAAAACTAGTCTTATTTCTGTTTTCAATTATTACCCTATTTTTTGCTTTAAATCTTACTGGACTTAAACTATTCAATGTAACTCTACCTGGAATAAAATTTGGTCACAAAATGGAAGACTTTTTCGATAAAAAAGAAAAGGTGTATCTATTTAACAAACAATTTTTTAGCCAATTTCCAAACCAAATTCCTGACAATGTAATTATTGGAGTGCGAAATCAGAAAGAAATTGATTACTCTACTATTATCAAAATTGATTCGCTTACCAAACAACTAAAAAACAACAGGTTTGTAAAGGAAGTATACTCGGTCACTAACCAAAAATTAGCTGTTTTTTCTGCATTTGGAGCAATACCCTATTCTGTTCTTCGATTAGATTCTGAAGAGGAATTTAAAGCATCTTTCAAAGAGCTAGATTCAATTCCCGACATCAAAAACAAGTACATTGGAGAAGAAAATAAATCGGCTATTTTTTACCTAGAAATTACCGATTCGCTTCCGCTAGATTCGCTTCTTGCTTTGAAAAAAGACGTGGAGAAAATTGCCTCTAATCTACAAATTGAAGAAACAGTATTTGTAAATACAATTCACAATAATCACCTCATAACTACCAAAATAAAAAAAGACACCCAGAGAATGGTAGGAATCGCATTTATCCTAATTATTCTGATCCTTATCTACTTTTTCAGGTCGCTTGCTGGTATCTTTATTCCTTTTGTCATTGTGGTTGCTTCAATCATTTGGATTATGGGAACTATTGCAGCTTTTGGGGTAAATCTAAATGTACTTACAGTGGCAATTCCTGTAATAGTTGGAGTGATTTCACTCAGTGATGTGATTCACATTATTTCGCGCTATAGCGAAGAAAAATCTCAAGATAAACTGATAAAAATAACCGTTACTCAAAGAGATATTCTGAAAGCTATTATTCTAACTACTTTGACAACTTCGGTTGGTTTTTTATCCCTTGCCAATTCTAACATCAAGGTTTTCAATGAATTTGCTCTTTTCACGGCAGTGGGTGTTTGCTATGCTTTTGTGCTTGCCTATTTCATATTGCCCATTCTACTCTATTCTGCCAAGAAAATAACCTTGCATAATACGTTAGAAAAACTAACTCCACAGAAAATTCATACCAAAAAGGTAATTGTGGCATCTGTTATTTTTTTGATAATAACAGGAATCGGGATTTCAAAAGTGAAGCACGATAATTATGTGTTCGAAAACCTAGATAAAGAAGATGCAATCTCGCGCGTAATGAATTTCATGGAGAAAGACATGTACGGAATTAGAGACTTGACTGTAACAGTTAAATTGAGCGATTCTTCTTCACGATTATTTGATAAGAAGATAATGAACCAACTTAACAAGCTAGAACTTTTTATCGAAAAAGAATATGGAGCAACCGTGGATGTGGGTCTAGCGGCAAGAGCAAAACAAGTAAACAGAGCTCTAAATGGAGGTCTTCCCGAATTCTATGTAATTCCTGAAGATGACTATGAACTCAAACAAATCAAAAGAAAATTAACAAAATACAGCTCAGACCTGATGCTATCGAGTTTTGTGAATTTTGAAACGAATGCCACTTTCATCAAAACCAAAACCAAAGATCCTGGCAGTTACAAAACAAGGAAATTGAACGCGGACTTTATCAAATATGCGAAAGAAAATACTCCCGATTTGGAGATTAATTTTGGCGGCACTGCTTTCATTATTGACGAAACCAATGTAAATGTCTCAGAAGGCATGATTTGGAATTTATTGATTATTGTCGTTTTTATTTTCTTCATCATTTCCTATATTTTCAAATCAATTGCAGTAGGATTCTACTCTCTTTTTCCAAACATTATTCCACTTCTGACTATCACGGCAGTGGTAGGATGGTTCGGTTACGGGATGAATATCGCCACTACAATTGTATACACCATTGCATTTGGAATTGCTGTTGACGATACCATTCACTTTTTAGGTCGATACAAAATCGAAATGGACAATGGAAACGACAACAAAACTTCCCTTTTGAATACAATCAGAACAAGTGGAGGTGCAATTTTCTTGACAACTTTGGTTCTCGTAGCAGGATTTGGAGTCTTGATTTCTTCTACTTTTTTTGCTACTTATATCACAGGATTATTAGTGTGCGTGGGAATGATAACCGCCTTACTCTGCGATCTATACTTACTGCCAGTTCTACTCCTTCTATTCAATAAAAAAAAATAACGAAAGTGCGGTTCTAATTTGTTAACTTCACTTATTAAAATTAGAGACAAACTTTTTCATGAGAAACATATTATTATCCTTATTTTTATTTAGTACTCTTTTATCCTTTTCGAATCAACCTGCTTCAAAGCTATTTGTTGACCTTCAGAAATTACAATCTCTAAAAAGAGTTCTTTACATTGCAGCTCACCCAGATGACGAAAACACGAGAGCTTTGGCTTGGTTTTCTTTGGGCGAAAAAGCAGAAACTGCCTACCTTTCATTGACTCGTGGAGATGGAGGACAAAACCTAATTGGAAACGAACTGAGCGAACAATTGGGAGTTTTAAGAACTCAAGAATTATTAGCTGCAAGATCCTATGATGGTGCTTCGCAATATTTTACAAGAGCGGTAGATTTTGGTTATTCCAAATCGGCAGATGAGTCGTTTGATAAATGGGGCAAAAAAGAGCTGCTATCAGATGTAGTTTTGATGATAAGAAAATTCAAACCAGATGTAATCGTAACACGTTTTCCTCCAGACAAAAGAGGTGGTCACGGGCATCACACTGCTTCTGCCATGCTGGCAATTGAAGCTTTTGAAAAAGCAGCCAACAAAAGATACGAACCCGAGCAAGTCGCAGAATTTGGAACTTGGCAAACTACTTCCCTGTATTGGAATACTTCGGTCTGGTGGGGCAAAAATATAGCAGAAGAAGCTGTGAATAACCCAAACTACTTAATTACCGATATTGGAGGTTACAATGCTCATTTGGGTCAATCCTATAATGAAATTGGAACAATTGCGCGTTCTCAACACAAATGTCAAGGATTTGGCGCAATTGTAGAAAGAGGTTCTCGAAAAGAATATTTTGAACACTTGAAAGGAGAAAAATTAACCAATTCATTTTTTGAAAAAAACACTAAATCTTGGTCCAAGATTATTGATCAAGGTTTTGAGGATAGACTGAATGCCTTAGTGAATGGATTTGATTTTGTTCGTCCAGAAAATAATGTCCCTGAATTATTGGAGATAAAAAACTCGATTAGTGCACTGCCTAACTCTTTTTTTAAAACAGAAAAACTGAATAGATGTACCGACTTAATTTTGAATTGTCTTGGAATTTATGCCGAACTACTAGCTACTGATTTTGTTTACCAAAACGAAGATTCTAGCTTTTTCAAATTAGAAGTATTGAATAGATCAGAAATACCAGTCTCGATAGTCACAGGAGAACAATCTGTTGATTTGAAGCAAGATGAAACTTACAAAAGCACAGTTTTATTAAAAAATAACCAAGCTATTTCAAATCCCTATTGGTTGAATGAGAGCTTTTCCACTCTGTTTCAAGTTGCTGACAAAAAGAATTTATTGGAACCCGAATCGTTTGCTAGTTTCAGTAAAGAAATTACTTTGGTGGTGATTAACGATACCGTGAGATTTCCTTTGGATGGAGTTTACAAATGGAGAATTCCTTCATTTGGTGAAAAAAGAAGAGAAGTGATCGAAACGCCAAGCTTTTCTGTAAATTTTGATCAAAAAACTGCTATTCTAAAACCTGGAGTTGAGAAAGTAATCAAACTTAAAGTTCATTCTTTTGTTCCTAATTTGAAGGATAAAATAAACATAGAATTACCCAAAGGATGGGAAGCCAACCTAACAGAATTTGAGATTGAGCTAAAAAAAACACACGAAGAAAAATGGCTCGAAATCACCTTGAAGTCCACAGATAAAAGTGAAGCTGGAGAATTAAAATTGACTAACACCAGGGGTGAAACTGTAAAATCTTATACAGAAATTGCTTACGATCATATTCCTACCCAAGTGATTTTTGGAAATGCCGAAATAAAATGTGTAAAAATAGACGCAAAAATAAAAGAAGGAAAAATTGCTTACATCAAAGGAGTTGAAGATGCAGTTCCGGCTGCCATTGAGCAGTTAGGTTTCTCAGTAAAAATATTCGAAGTGTCCGATCTTGCGGGAGTCGATCTGTCTCAATTTCAATCTGTAGTCTTAGGAATCAGAATTTATAACGTACACCCAGAACTGAGAAATTTTGATACAAAACTATTCGATTACGTCAAGAAAGGGGGAAATGTGGTGATGCAATACAATACAGCTTCGCGAAGAAAAACAATGAAACCTTTTGGCCCTGTTCCCTTTGAACTGACACGAAAAAGAGTAACTGAAGAAGATGCAAAAGTGAAGTTTTTAGCACCAAAACATCCAATCTTGAATACACCAAACAAAATTACCAAAGACGATTTTGAAAACTGGGTGCAAGAAAGAGGTTTGTATTTTGCAGGAAACTGGGATAAATCTTACACTCCACTTTTCTCTTGGCACGACAAAGGCGAAGACGACCAAGAAGGAGCGCTTATCGTTACCAAATATGGCGAAGGACAATTTGTATACACAGGAATTTCGTTCTTCAGAGAATTGCCAAATGGTGTAGAAGGTGCTTATCGATTATTTGCTAATATTTTGAGTTATTCATCTAAAAAACAATAGAATGGAAGAACAAGAAGAATATAAAAAAACACCATCCAAAGACACCACCAACTGGAAAACTTGGTATTGGGGACTTATGATTTTTCTTGCAGTGCAAATTGCTCTTTTTTTGTTCATCACTAATCTTTACACAGTATGAGTTATATAGATTGGGCTGTCCTTTTAATTACGCTACTTGCCATTGTTCTGTATGGTTCCTGGAAAACGCGCAAAAACAAAAACCTAGAAAGTTACCTCAAGGGAAATAACCAAGAAAACTGGGCAACAATTGGCTTGTCTATTATGGCGACTCAAGCTTCGGCAATCACCTTTCTTTCCACTCCTGGCCAAGCCTATGAAAGCGGGATGGGATTCGTCCAATTTTACTTTGGACTGCCACTCGCAATGATTTTAATTTCAGTATTTTTCTTGCCAATTTACTATAAATTAAAAGTTTACACGGCCTACCAATACCTTGAACAAAGATTTGATGTGCGAGTAAGAGCTTTTACTGCTTTCTTATTCTTAGTTTCTAGAGGATTGGCAGCTGGAATAACGATTTATGCGCCAGCCATTATTCTTTCTACTTTACTAGATTGGAACCTACAATTGACCTGTTTGATGATTGGTGGTTTGGTAATTTTTTACACTGTTTCGGGAGGAAGTAGAGCTGTTTCGCTTACACAAAAATGGCAAATGACGATAATCATGGGAGGAATGTTTGCCGCTTTCTTTTATGTATTAGATAGTTTCCCCGAAACAATTGGACTATCCCAAGGAATAGACATTGCAGGGAAATTGGGGAAAATGGAAATCATTGACACCACTTTCGACCTCAAAGAAAAATACACCCTGTGGTCAGGATTGATTGCTGGTTTGTTTTTGTTCTTGTCCTATTTTGGAACCGATCAGTCGCAAGTGCAGAGATACTTGGGAGGAAAAACTTTAAAAGCATCCAGAATGGGATTGATGTTTAACGGAATCCTCAAAATTCCAATGCAATTCTTTATTTTGTTCATTGGAGCAATGGTTTTTGTCTCATTTCAATTCAATAAACCTCCTATTATCTTCAATACTTCGGCAACTAACGTAGAAACTCAAAAACAGGAAAACTTAGTCTCGATAGAAAATAGTTATAATGTAATTTTTGAGAAGAAAAAAGCAGAATTATTAGCTCCAGAAACCAACACTAAAAATGTTCAATTTCTTCAAGCACAACAAGACTCTTTGAGAAAAAGTTACAAAGCTGAAATGAGCAAAATTGACAGCAATTACGAATCAAAAGATAGCGATTACATCTTTCTTACTTTTGTCCTCGACTTCCTACCAAAAGGATTAATCGGTTTGTTACTCGCAGTGATATTTTCGGCTGCAATGAGCTCTACAGCAGGAGAATTAAATGCTTTAGCATCCACTACAACCATAGATTTTTATAAAAAGTTCTTCAAAGATTCGGGAGACGAAAGAAAAGATTTGATGGTCAGCAAACTACTAACTGTAGCTTGGGGAATTTTGGCAATAATCATAGCATTAACCGCAGGCTTGTTCGAGAATTTGATTCAGCTAGTAAATATTCTAGGCTCTCTTTTCTACGGAACTATTTTGGGTGTATTTCTCTTGGCATTCTTTTTCAAAAACATTGGAGGCACTGCCGCATTTGTGGGTGGAATTATTGGACAAATAGTTGTACTTTTGTGTCACTTTCTTACGGTTTACGAAGTAATAGAATTAGGATATTTACTCTACAACTTAATAGGAAGTGGAACAGTAATAATAGCAGGAATTTTGATTCAATCTCTGTTTATAAATAACATAAAAACAACACATAAAATATAAAACAAATGAAAAAAATAATAACAGTATTAGCAGCAGGACTTTTTGCATTTTCTGCAACAGCACAAGAATTACCAAAACCAAGCCCAACAGGGACAATAGATCAAAAAGTAGGATTAACAGATGTAAAAATTGAATATTCTAGACCTTCTGCAAAAGGAAGAACTATTTTTGGTGAATTGGTGAAATATGATGAAATGTGGAGATTGGGAGCAAATATGGCTACAAAACTGACAATTTCTACACCCATTACACTTGGAGGAAAAGAATTGGCAAAAGGAGAATATTCTATGCAAGCGATTCCTGCAGAAAGCGGAGATTGGACAATTATCGTAAACTCTGATGCTGTATTGCAAGGACTTAGCGGATACAAAAAAGAAAATGATGTAGTGAGAATGAATGCCAAAGCAATGGTAAATTCTTTGACAGAAACTTTCACAATTGGATTTGACAAAATCACTGCAACTTCTGCAGTAATTGCTATCCAATGGGAAAAACTAAGTGTAGAGGTTCCTTTTACTGTAAATACGGATGCTATTGCAAAAGAAAATATTGCTGCAGCAATCAAAGAAGGAAAAGACTTGGACAAAGTATATTCAAGTGCAGCATCTTATTTGAGCGACATGAAAGATTACAAAACTGCTCTAAACTACGCAGACAAATCTTTGAAAGTGAAAAAATCACACCAAGCAATGTGGACAAAAGCAAACATCTACAAAGCCGAAGGAAACATGAAAGACGCAATAAAAACAGCAAAAAAGGCTTTTGAATTAGCAACCGAAGCAGAATCTAAAGGATGGGCAAACTACATTGAAAGAAACATAAAAGCTTGGGAAGCTAAATAATTTTTTAACTCCTATTTTTACTAAAACCACCTCGAGAAATCTTGGTGGTTTTTTTGTTTCTAGTTGTTTCTCCGATTTCTATTTTTTGTCATTCCTTTGAATGAACGGAATCTGTGAAACGAGATTCTTAAAAAAAAGAAATATTTGTAATAAATAATTACATTTATACAAACGAACAGAAAAATGAAAAAATCACTCCTTTTAGCACTCTCAGCAATAGCATTAACTGCTTGCAACAATCCAAAACCAACATCAAATAACGAAACAGTGGAAAACAAAAACCCGATTCTCCAGGAATGGGATACTCCTTTTGGATTACCTCCTTTTGATAAAATAAAAAGCGAAGATTATTTACCTGCATTCAAAACTGCAATCACAGAGCACAAAGCTGAGATTGAAGCTATCATAAAGAACGAAGAAACTCCAACATTTGCCAATACCATTGAAGCACTAGAATTTGCAGGAAGTAACTTGACCAAAGTCTCTTCTTTATTCTCTTGTCTGAAAGCTGCTAATACAGATGATGTTTTGAAAGAAACAGACTCAGAATTAGCACCAATCCGAACTGCGCATTATGACAATATAATGCTAAATGAAGATTTATTTGCAAAAATAAAAGCCGTTTACGACCAGAAAGAATCGCTAGAATTAGCTTCCGAAGAAGCTTATTTGTTGGAAGAAACTTACACCAATTTTACTAAATCAGGAATTAATTTAAATAAAGAAGATAAAGAAACTCTGAAAGAAATAAATGGAAAATTAGCTTCTTTGACTTTACAATACGGAGATAATTTATTGGATGAAACCAATGCATTTGAATACCACACAACTGATTCTTCAGATTTAGGAAATTTACCTTCTAGTTTGAGAGAATTGGCAAAACAAGAAGCTAAAAACAGAGGACACGAATCGGGTTGGTCATTTACAGTGCAGAGACCAAGTATCAATCCTTTTTTACAAAATTCTCCAAATAGAAAAGCGCGTAAGTTATTGTATGATGCATACGCACAGAGAGCTAATAACGATAATGACAAAGACAATAAAAAACTGATAAAAGAAATTGTTGCCTTAAGAATTGACAAAGCAAAACTGCTAGGATTCAAAAATCACGCAGAAAGAGTACTAGCTAATAATATGGCAGAAGAACCTGAAGCTGTTTTGAGTTTTATGGATAAAATGTGGCCATTTGCTTTAGCGAAAGCGAAAGAAGAGAAAGCAGCAATGAACAAAATTTACCAAGCAGACGGAAATGAAGGCGACATAAAAGGACACGATTGGAGATACTATGTAGAAAAAGTGAGAAAAGAACGCTACAATTTTGACGAAGAAGAAACTAGACCTTATTTTGAGGTAAATGCAGTGGCAAATGGAGTGTTTGCTTTGGCAAATAAATTATTTGGAATGACCTTCGAGAAAAGAACAGATTTACCCACTTGGCATCCAGAGCAATTGGTGTATGAGGTGAAAAACAGAGACGGTTCTCACTGCGGAATTATGTATTTAGATTATTTTGCGAGAGACAGCAAAAGAGGTGGAGCTTGGATGAATAGCATCCGTAAACAAAGCAATGTAGATGGAATGATTCACCCAATTGTAACGACCAATTTCAATTATCCTGCACCATCTGGAGGTTCTCCTTCTCTTTTATCTTACCGAGAAGCAGAAACTTTATTTCACGAATTTGGACACGCCATTCACGGATTATTATCCAATGTGAAATACAGAAGCCTTTCGGGAACAGCTGTTCCTAGAGATTTTGTAGAGTTTCCTTCTCAAGTGATGGAAAACTGGATGGGAGAACCAGAAGTATTGCAATTATTTGCAAAACATTACAAAACAGGAGAAGTAATTCCTGCAGAACTGATTAAAAAACTGAAAGACGCAAACAGTTTTAACGGAGGTTTTGGAACTACCGAATATATGGCAGCAGCTTATTTAGATATGTATTGGCATACTTTGGAAACTCCAACAAAAATGGGAGTGAATGAATTTGAAGCTTCAAAATTGACAGAGCTTGGATTAATTGATGTGATACAACCGAGATACAGAAGTACTTATTTCTCCCACATATTCTCTGGCGGATACTCTGCAGGATATTACAGTTACCAATGGTCAGAAGTATTGGATGCAGATTGTTTTCAAGCGTTTAAAGAAACAGGAAACTTATTTGACCCAACTGTAGCCAAAAAATACCAAACCATGATGAGCAAAGGAGGTTCTGAAAAAGGAATGAAACTGTACAAAGATTTTAGAGGACAAGAACCAGATATCAAATGGTTATTGGAGAAGAAAGGGTTTAAAAAATAAATATTCTATGAATTTTTACATCTCTAGTTTTCAAATGGAACCTGATTATATCTTTAATCACTCTTATAAAGTTGACCAATATATAAGCAAAAAAATAAGCCAAGAGCTAGCTCAAATTGAAATAGGTTTTGATGTTATCTTTAGTATTTCGTGCTATGGAGATAACCCAAATGACTTAATATTAATAGACCAAACAAGAGGAAGGAAAAAACCAAAAATGATTACTCAATATCTATCTTTCCCTCATAATAATCTGTTATACAGAAGTGATTGGGTATTAAATTTATCCAGTTTCGATTTTATTGAAAAAGAAAATGCATACAGAACTTATCCTTTGAAAAATTACATCTCTTTAATCTTAGAAAGTTTAAATATTTTTTTTGTTGAGGAAAATCAAATTGTTGATCTTGATTATAAAAAAATTGAAAATGAATTAATCAATCATTTTGAAAAGAATAAGGGTGAGTTTACATATCTAAATCAAGAATTAATGACGCTCCAAGATTTGATTGATGAAACGCACCCATGTTTTGTCGAAGACTATGGTGACTGGTTAGAATCAGATATAGGCAAAAACTGGGTAAAATTAAGAGATAAATATGAAATAGATAGGAATGGAAATCTCAAATTAAAATAATTTAGTTGATTTTGAACTTTTCGTCAGTGTGCTTCAAGAGTAGCAAATAACTCAGACCTCACTCTAGTCCCTAGAGGGAAAAAGTTGAAAATACAACTGATGATTCTCGGAAAACCTTAGAAAATTCTAGATTTTTTTGGTTCGTTTTTTCATCAATGGAAAAAATGAACAAAGCCAAATAATGGCATAAAAGCTTATAATTAAAAATAAAACCCTTGGTAAAGGCTGATGAATAAGATTCCTGCCTTCGCAGGAATGACAGATAAAAAGAAAGGTTATAAGCAAACCAATCTGCAATCTAAACTATTAATCGTAAATTCGCAGATTAAAGAAAGCATAAATGGCAAATATAGTAGCAATAGTAGGAAGACCAAACGTAGGGAAATCTACTTTATTCAACAGACTTACAGGAGAGAGAAAAGCAATCGTAGAGGAATCTAGTGGAGTAACAAGAGACCGTCACTACGGGAAATCGGAATGGAACGGAGTTGAGTTTTCTGTGATAGACACAGGAGGTTACGTGCAAGGGTCAGAAGATGTGTTTGAGGGAGAAATCCGCAAGCAAGTTCACTTGGCTATGGATGAAGCTGATGTTATTTTATTTGTAGTTGACACACAAACTGGAACTACTGATTTGGATATGAGAGTAGCAAATATGCTCCGAAAAATTGACAAAAAAGTATACTTAATTGCCAATAAAGTAGATTCACCTCTTCACCAAACCATGTCGGCTGAGTTTTATAGCCTTGGATTGGGAGAAGTATATAATTTATCCTCAATAAATGGAAGTGGAACAGGAGAAATATTAGATGCAATGGTGGGCGATTTTGAACCAGAACATGCGTTAGAAGATGTTTCGGGAGTACCAAAATTTGCCATTGTTGGAAAACCAAACGTAGGAAAATCATCTTTGATTAATGCTTTGATTGGGGAAGAAAGAAACATTGTAACGCCAATTTCTGGAACTACAAGAGATACTTTGAATACAAGGTACAAATCGTATGGGTTTGATTTCTTTTTGGTTGATACTGCCGGACTAAGAAAGCAAGCAAAAATACAAGAAGACATTGAGTTTTACTCCACATTACGTTCGGTAAGAGCGATAGAAGAAAGTGACGTGTGTATCTTTATGATTGATGCCATTGAGGGAATTGGACATCAAGATTTGAACGTATTTCAGATTATAAAAAAGAACAAAAAAGGAGTTGTTGTTCTAATCAACAAATGGGATTTGGTTGATGATAAAGAAACAAATACCATCAAAGAAATGGAAGAAATTGTTAGAAAAAGACTAGCTCCATTTAATGATGTGCCAATTATCTTTACTTCTACCGTTACCAAACAAAGGTTACACAAAGCGCTAGAAAAATCGATTGAAGTCTATGAAAATAGAACACAAAAAATTTCTACTTCTGAACTGAATGACAAGTTACTTCCTGTTATAGAAAGAACTCCACCTCCTGCTTACAAAGGGAAATACATTAAGATTAAGTTTGTAACACAATTACCAACTTATACACCAAGTTTTGCAGTTTTCTGTAATTTACCGCAGTACATCCGTGAGGATTACAAACGTTTTGTAGAAAACCAATTGCGTAAATTGTATAATTTCGAGGGAGTTCCTATGAATATTTTCTTCAGGAAGAAAAATTAAGGAGTTGGAAGCACGAAGTTAGAAGTTTATGTCACTTCTCGATACAATTTAAAATTTGCTGCCGTAATTTGAAATCACTCGAAATGACAAGCTAGTCTTACCAATAAAAATTTTAATATAAATCTACAAATCTGTCATTTCGAGTGAATTTTATTGGAGCTTTGCGGAGATGAAATTTGTAGCGAGAAGTGACTGTCAAGAAAGATAAAAAAACTACAATTTCTTCAATACCAATTTCAAATCTTCTCCATAAAACCTTGAAGCAGAATCTTCAAACCCTTTGGTTAAATCGGACACATAGAATTTATTCTCTTGAGTCTTTTCATCTGAGAGTATAGTTTCATTATCCAAAATATCTCTCAATTTCAAAGCAAGAATATCTGTTGAATCGAACAATTTGACTTCTCCATTAAAAAACTCGCTAATCTCATCTGCGATTAAAACGTAATGAGTGCATCCCAAAATCAAAGCATCAATATCTTCGAATTTTGGATTAGAAAGGTAATTCTCTATTACTGTATGACTTATTTTATCTTGGCTAAATCCTTCTTCTATCATGGGAGCCAAAAGTGGTGTTGCCAGCACTTCTATTTCTACCTCAGGATTCCTTCTTCTTAATTTTTCTTGATAAACTCCTGATTCTACCGTAGTTTTTGTGGCAATTAACCCTACCTTTTTTATGGAATTATCTGCTACAATTGCCTCCACAATTGGGTCAATCACGTTAATGATAGGGAAATTACCCAAATGCTTATCTCTCAGAAACTCATAGGATGTAGCCGAAGCTGTATTGCAAGCAATAACTACCGATTTGCAATGCTCTTCACGAATCAAAAACTTAGAAATATCTTGGACAAACGAGTGTATTAATTCTGGTGATTTATCTCCGTAAGGCAAATGAGCTGTATCTCCAAAATAAACAATATTCTCTTTTGGCATCAACTTACTAATTGCATGCGCAACTGTGAGCCCGCCAATTCCAGAATCGAAAATTCCAATAGGTAGAGAAGAAGCCTTTTTTTCCATACTCAAAGATAAGGAATTAGATTTAGTTCAGTTTAGAATTCTCAAGCCTCTTTTTAAACTATTTTTTCGTTAAATTCGACAATAATTTATACCATGGAAAAAGAAAAACAATTACGATACGACACAGCTTACCTCAACATGGCTAAAGAATGGAGCAAATTATCACATTGCACCAGAAAACAAGTGGGAGCGATTATCGTAAAAGACCAAGTAATTATATCAGATGGATATAACGGAACGCCAACCGGATTTGACAATTGTTGTGAAAATGATTCTGGAGAAACTCATTGGTATGTGCTTCATGCAGAGGCAAATGCACTCATGAAATTATCTAAATCGACCAACAGTTCCCGAGGCGCAACACTTTACATAACACTTTCACCTTGCAAAGATTGCGCAAAACTGATTCACCAAGCCGGAATAGAAAGAGTAGTTTACACACAAGGATACAAGGATGATTCTGGGCTTAAATTTCTTGAAAATGCCGGTATCGATTTAGATAAAATTGAAATTTAAAAACAACTTTAGTTAATGAAAAAAATCATATACTTCTTTCCCTTATTCATAGCCATTGCTGTTGCTTGTGGATTTTATTTAGGTAAACAAAATAACTTTTCTTATTTCAACAATGCAACAATTTCGCCTGACAAGGGAATGGATTCCAAAAAGAAACTTTTCCAAGTAATGGACATTATTGAGAGTGATTATGTAGATTCCATCTCTAGTAAAGAACTGACAGACAAAACAATCAAACAATTATTGTCTAACCTAGATCCCCATTCAGTTTATATTCCTTACAGAAAATACAACCGTGAAGAAGAAGAATTGAGAGGAGAATTTGCAGGAGTTGGCGTGAAATTTATCATCTTGAATG
>JBDMYC010000135.1:0-13683 GCA_039770535.1 Flavobacteriales bacterium | reverse complement strand
GGATTTTATGGAGTCTAATTGTATTACTAACTCTCAAAAAGAATTGATAAAAACAAAAGCTAAATCCTATATTTCGGGTCATATAGTGAGAATTTCTACAGAAGAAAACAGATCTCAGGTCAAGAATAAAAAAAAGTCAGTTTATAAACTTAAAACTATTCTTGAAAAGGCTTTTAAATTAGATAAGCCAAGAAGAAAATCCAAAGTACCAAGAGCTGAGAAAGAGAAAAGGATGAAGGATAAAAAGCAAAAAGGAGAAACGAAGAAATCTAGAAAAAAGATTGATAAAAGAGACTTTTAAGTGTTTTTTATTAGAAATAGAATCCGTCATCCATAAAATCAAGCTGTTTCATTAAGTAAAACTGAAGGCAGCCAATTACCCCTTATATAACTAAGCGTTAATATTTCGAACCAGTCAAAAAGTTGAAAGGGTTACTTTTTCAAACCTCGTTTGTAGTAGTAATAGAAATCAATATTAATTAAACATACATATCATGAAAAATCTAAAAACAAAAATGGTACTAACAAGTGCCGCAGCAATTTTAACCGTATTTGCTTGTAAAAAAGACACGCAAACTTTCGATCAAACTATTTCTTCAGGAGGAAATGGTTCTAGCACAGAGTTGTCCTCTTTTTTTCAAACAAATAAGCAGAATTTAATTCAAAATTTTTCTATTAATTCTGTTGCTCCAACACTTATTACCGGTAATAGTGGAACTTCGTTACAATTTTATCCCAATTCGTTTGAAACTCAGAGTGGAGCATCAGTAAGTGGGATGGTTGATATTGAATTAATAGAAATTTTTGACAAATCAGATATGATTTTGGCAGATGTGCTAACGCTGGGAAGATCTTCGAGTGGACAAATAGACCCATTAATTTCTGGAGGAGAATTTTATGTGAATGCAACACAAAATGGTTCAGCTCTCAAATTGAAAACAGGTGTCAGTTATGCAGTTAATGTTCCTGCACCAAATGGTGTTAATCCAAACATGGGAATTTTTTACGGAGACGAATCAAACGATACTTTGATTTGGGATGAAGCGGATTCTGCTCGTATCCAAGGTAATGGACAAACTACAGGTGGCGGAGGTTCTTACTACTGCTTTTTTGATTCTTTGCAATGGATAAACTGCGATTACTTTTACAATGATCCGAATCCAAAGACGAATGTGAGAGCAATTATCCCTGCAGGATTAAGTAATTTGACATGTAAAGTGTTTATTTCATTTAATGGACTAAACTCAGTCACTGGATTTTACGGTTTTTCTGGAGGTTATTTAAATACTTACAGTCCTTATAAAATACCGGTTACACAAGGTATAAATCTGATTGCAATTGCCTCAATTGGGGGAGTTCCTCATTATTCTATTACGCCTGCAACTGTTACAAACAATATAATTGTGACCATCAATCCACTTGCGCCATCATCTGCAGCTGCCATCAAGACGGCTATCAATGCGCTTCCATAAATTAAGCCTTTGATTATTGATAAAAAACCCTCTGAAATTAATTTTTTAGAGGTTTTTTTTGGTCAAAAAAATAAATACTCTGTAAACCTAACGACAATTAATTACAGATTTATTAATTTAGCATTCACAATCTAAAAAAGAACACACATGAATTATGACGTAATAGTAGTAGGAACTGGTCCTGGAGGATATGTTGCAGCCATAAGAGCTTCACAATTAGGACTTAAAGTTGCTGTGATAGAGAAAGAGAGTTTAGGAGGTATTTGTCTTAACTGGGGATGTATTCCAACAAAAGCATTGTTGAAAAGTGCAAATGTTTTTGAATATATAAATCATGCTGCCGATTACGGAATTTCTGTAAAAGAGGCAAAACATGACTTTAGTGCTGTTGTCAAAAGAAGTAGAGATGTGGCCGAAGGAATGAGCGGAGGTGTGAAATTCTTGATGAAAAAGAACAAAATTGAAGTAATAGAAGGAACTGGTGTTGTAATGCCAGGAAAAAAAGTTGCTGTAACAGATGCTAAGGGTTCTATCACAGAATATTCTGCAGCTAGTATCATTATTGCAACTGGAGCAAGATCAAGACAATTGCCAAACTTACCGCAAGATGGAAAGAACATCATTGGATACAGAGATGCAATGACCTTGCCAAAACAACCAAAGAGATTGGTAGTAGTTGGTTCTGGAGCAATAGGAGTGGAATTTGCTTATTTTTATAACGCAATGGGTACTGAAGTTACTGTGGTAGAATACATGCCAAACATTGTTCCTGTAGAAGATGTAGATGTTTCTAAGCAATTAGAAAAAAGCTTCAAGAAGCAAGGAATTAAAGTAATGACAAACTCTTCTGTTGAGAAAGTAGATGTAACATCAAAAGGATGTTCTGTTACTATTAAAACGAAAAAAGGAGAAGAAAAAATAGAATGTGATGTTGTACTTTCTGCTGTAGGAATTGTTGCAAATCTTGAGAACATTGGATTAGAAGATGTAGGAATCGCAACTGACAAAGGAAAGATTTTGGTAAATGAAAATTACCAAACTAATATCCCAGGATACTACGCAATAGGGGATTGTACTCCCGGAGCAGCTTTAGCTCATGTAGCGTCAGCTGAGGGAATAATCTGTGTAGAAGGAATCGCAGGTCACAATCCAGATGCATTAGATTATGGAAACATTCCAGGATGTACGTATTGTTCGCCAGAAGTTTCTTCTGTAGGAATGACAGAAGCTCAAGCAAAAGAAGCTGGATACGAAGTAAAAGTGGGGAAATTCCCATTCTCTGCTTCAGGAAAGGCAAGTGCAGCAGGACACAAAGATGGTTTTGTGAAATTAGTATTTGATGCTAAATACGGAGAATTACTTGGAGGACACATGATTGGAAGTAACGTAACGGAGATGATTGCAGAGCTAGTAGCACTAAGAAAACTAGAGACTACAGGGCATGATATCATCAAAACTGTTCACCCTCACCCAACAATGAGCGAAGCTGTAATGGAAGCGGCTGCTGCTGCTTATGGTGAAGTGATACACATGTAACAAATAAATTGAGATTAATTTGAAGAATCCTTAATTACGAAAGTGATTGAGGATTTTTTTTGTTCTGCTTTAAAATAGTCATTGTTATTCCTGCGAAGGCAGGAATCTTAAAACGAGACTATAACCTGATGATTAAGATTGTCGCCTTCGCGGGGATGACAGATAAAAAAGAGGTTATCTAAAGTAATTTCACCTCCTTCATTTCAAATTCCCTAACTTCATTTTGATCAATTTTCATGACCAAAAAACCATTGTTTTTCACTTCCAAAATCTCTCCTTTTACTTCTTTGTTTTCTTTCACAATTAGGTAATTTAATTCTGTTTTGTAACCAATAAGATTTGAGAAATAATAGGCTTTAATTTCTTCTGTTTTATTCAATTCTAATTTTCGAAATTCTATCTCCAAAATCTTGAAATATTGGTTTAACAAATAGTTTTTATCTATATCATTTTTAGCACTTAAAAACATAGAAGTTGCTTTACTATTTTCTGAAAAAATAGTTTGATTTACATTCAATCCTATTCCAATTATTGAATGATTTAGGTTAGCTCCTTTAAGGGTGTTTTCTATTAAAATTCCTGCTGTTTTATTACCAGAAATTAGTAAATCATTAGGCCATTTTATTCGAGTGTTATTACAATAGTTTGAAACCAATTTATGAACGGAGTTACAAATTACAATACTCAATAAGAAGTTGTTTTTTAATGAAACGAAATTAGTTTTGAGATAAATACTAAATGTTAGATTTTTTCCGTTTTCGCTTTCCCAATCATTACCTCTTTGTCCGCGGCCTTTTGTCTGATTGTGTGCCAAAATTACCGAGCCATTTGGCACATTTGTCTCATTTATTAATTTGGACAGATAATTGTTGGTAGAGTCTACAGAATCAAGTTCAATTAGTTTTTTTCCAATAAATAAATTAGCATCCATGGCATTAGCTTTTTGCTAAAGTAAAAGGAATTGTTTGAAAATAAGTGCAAAAAAAGAAAATTCTTAAATGCACAACTTGAAAAAATGTAGTAAGTTTACGGTACGTAAAAAAAATAAATGAATAAACAATCAGAAACCTATACTAAGCAACTTGTAGACAGTATAGTAGAAGGAATGCAAGACCTAAAAGCGCACGACATCAGAGTCGTAGATTTGAAAGAAATTCCAAACGCAATTACGAGTTATTTTGTAGTTTGCCACGGGGAATCAAACACGCAAGTAGATTCTATTGCAAAATCAATAGAAAAAGTAACCTCAGAACAACTTCGAGAGAAACCAATGCACAAAGAAGGAGCAGATAACTCGCTTTGGATTTTATTAGATTATATTGACGTGATGGTTCATGTTTTTTACAAAGAAACAAGGGACCACTATGACATAGAAGGATTGTGGGCAGACGCAAAAATTACAAATATTGAAGATTAAATAACGAAATGGCAGAAAATAAAAAACCACAACCTAGCAAAAAAAATGCAAAACCAGGCATGCCTAAATTCAATTTCTATTGGATTTATGGGATTGCAATAGCAGCTATTATTGGATTTAGCCTATTTGGGAGTGCACCCACTGGAAATAGAGATATTAATTTCGGTAAGTTTCAGGAATTAGCAGAAAAAGGTCATGTTGACAAAATTACTTATGTTAAAAACACAGGTTTAGCTGAAGTGACTCTCAAGAGAGATGTAATAGAAAGTAATGATGAATACAGCAAATTCAGAAGCCAAACAATATTTAACAAAGCTAAAATACACTATGTATTTGATGCTCCGCCAAATGAAGAGTTTTATAAAGAATTGAAAGCGATCAATGATAAATTGGGGCCAGACAAGCAATTTACTATTGCTTTTGGGATGCAAGAAGATTATAGTTGGTTGACTAGTCTGTTGTTTTTCGTGGGAGTTATTGCTCTGTGGTTCTTCATTATGAGAAGAATGACAGGTGGATCTGGCGGAGGTGGAGGTGGCGGAGGCCAAATCTTCAACATTGGAAAGTCTAAAGCCAAATTGTTTGAAAAAGGAAAAAGCGTAGATGTGTCTTTCAAGGATGTTGCAGGGCTTGAGGGGGCAAAAGAAGAGATTCAAGAAATTGTAGATTTCCTCAAAAATCCAAAGAAATACACGTCTTTAGGAGCAAAAATTCCAAAAGGAGCATTGCTCGTAGGATTGCCAGGAACAGGAAAAACATTATTGGCAAAGGCAGTAGCAGGAGAGGCAAAAGTTCCTTTCTTTTCTATGTCAGGTTCTGATTTTGTTGAAATGTTTGTGGGTGTAGGAGCAAGTAGAGTTAGAGATTTGTTCAAACAAGCTAAAGAAAAATCACCTTGTATTATTTTTATAGATGAGATAGATGCAATAGGAAAAGCAAGAGGTAACAATCCTAACATGGGTAGTAATGACGAAAGAGAAAATACTCTAAATCAACTGCTTACTGAGATGGATGGATTTGGAACCAACAGTGGTGTAATCATTTTGGCTGCTACTAACAGAGCAGACATTCTGGATAAGGCCCTAATGAGAGCGGGCAGATTTGACAGACAAATCCATGTTGATATGCCTGATTTGAACGAGAGAAAAGAAATTTTTGAAGTTCATTTAAAGCCTTTGAAACTTGAAAAAGGATTTGATGTAGAGTTTATGGCAAAACAAACTCCAGGATTTTCTGGAGCTGACATTGCAAACCTATGTAACGAAGCGGCATTAATAGCAGCAAGAAAAAAGAAAGATGTTGTCGAAAAACAAGATTTTTTGGATGCAGTAGATAGATTAATTGGCGGATTGGAGAAGAAAAACAAGTTAATCACACAATCAGAAAAAGAAAAAATAGCTTATCACGAAGCAGGTCATGCTACTGTGAGTTGGTTAACGAAATATGCTTCGCCATTAATAAAAGTAACGATCGTGCCAAGGGGGAAAAGTCTAGGTGCGGCCTGGTATTTACCTGAAGAAAGACAATTGACAACCACAAACCATTTGCTTGACGAAATGTGCGCAACAATGGGAGGAAGGGCAGCTGAAAAAGTAATCTTTGATGAAATATCTACTGGCGCTCTAAGTGATTTGGAAAAAGCAACCAAGCAAGCATATGCAATGGTTACAGTTTATGGATTGAACGATAAATTGGGTAATATCAGTTTTTACAATTCGCAGGACAATGGCTTCACAAAGCCATACAGTGATACCACGGCTCAAACAATAGATGAGGAAGTGAGTAAAATGATTGAGATTCAGTATGAAAGAGCTCAAAAAATCTTGACAGAAAACAAAGATAAGCTTACTCAAATAGCAGAATTATTACTTGAAAAAGAGGTTATTTTCAAAGATGACTTAGTAAGAGTTCTGGGAGAAAGACCATTCAAGAAAGAAGAGCCTTTAGCATCTTTAGAGAAAAAAGCTCAAGAAGACAAAACTGAAGAAGAGTAACCAACTTTAACAAAAAAAAACTATTGAGTAACCTAGTATTGCGTTCCATAACTGGTGTGCTTTTCGTGGCCACCATCATTCTATGTATTTCATGGCATGAGTACAGTGCTGCCCTTTTATTTCTCGTTTTTTCTACTTTGGGTACTATCGAATTTTATCAAATTCTAAATAAGAAAGAATTATCTAACAATACTAAATACGGCCCCTTTGTGAACGTGGTGGTTTATTCTCTTTTAACTCTTGTTTTTTTTGAGATTTTAGATGATAAATTTCTATTTCTCATAGTTCCTCTGATGCTTATTTTAGTAGTGCAAGAATTGTTTTTAAAAGACACAATACCTTATCAAAACATTAGTAGTACTTTATTTGGTATGCTGTATATTACGCTACCTTTTGCAGCTTTGAATTACATTTCATTCAATACTGTGATTTATGATAAAATAGGGTTGAGTGAAAATTGGAGTTTGCTTACTGGATTTTTTATAATTCTATGGACTAGTGATTCCATGGCTTACCTAGTTGGGAGGGCAATTGGTAAAAATAAATTGTTTCAAAGGGTTTCTCCCGGAAAAACGTGGGAAGGACTCGTTGGAGGCATTTCATTTGCAATTCTTGCAGGTTTTTTATTTTCGTATTTTACAGAAAGTTCAGCAATGCATTGGATAATTATGGCTTTCATTATTAGTGTATTTGGGACTTTGGGAGACTTAAGCGAATCGCTTCTCAAGAGAAGTGCAGGAGTAAAGGATTCTGGAAATTTATTGCCTGGGCATGGAGGGGTACTCGATCGTTTTGATGGTATTTTCTTCAGCTCACCTATTATTTTAACTTATTTACTATTTATCTAACAGCATGAAAATTAACAAAGAAGGACATATTATTATTTTAGTTTCTGCATTAATAATCGCAGGACTCTTAGCACTATTAAATTACTTAATCCCAATAGCTTGGATTGTCGGGATATTGGCAGTAATGGGTGCTATATTGTTTTTCTTAATAATTTGGTTTTTTCGAATGCCGCCAAGAAATCCCGTCATGGATATTAGTAAAATAATCGCACCCTCGGATGGAAAAGTAGTAATTATAGAGAAGACTCATGAACCGGAATACTTTAATGACGAAAGAATACAAATATCCATTTTTATGTCTCCTTTAAATGTTCACGCGCAATGGTATCCCATTAAAGGAAAAGTAAAATACTATAAATACCATCCAGGCAAATATTTGGTAGCTTGGCACCCAAAGTCTTCTACTCTGAACGAAAGAAGCACCCTCGTTCTAGAAAATGAAAACGGCACTGAAATTTTGGTTAGACAAATTGCAGGAGCAGTAGCAAGAAGAATTGTGACGTACAGTGAAGTTGGTCAAGATTGCGACCAAGGAGAAGAGTTTGGTTTCATTAAATTTGGATCTAGAATAGATCTATTTTTACCGCTTGATTCAAAAATTATCACCAAAATTGGAGATAAAACTCAAGGCTCACTTACCACGATAGCAGAATTTTAACATAAAATAAAATTTTGTGGAATAATAATTGCTTATATTTGAATGTAATTAAATTTTAAAACTTAAGAAGATGAAAAAAATATTGTTAACTCTAGGACTAACAATGGCAGCAATGGCATTGTCTTTTAACGGAATGTCACAAACGGCAGCAGTTGAAAAAGCAGAATCAACAACAGTTGCAAAGAAAGCATGTTGTGCAAAAGGTACTTCTAAAAAAGAATGTGCAAAAATGGAAGCAAAGAAATCGTGTTCTACTTCAAAGAAAGCATGTACAGGAGCAATGAAAGCAAGCACGGCAAAATCTGCTGCAGTTGCAGGAACTAAGCAGGTAGCTAAAGGAAAGTCTTGCTCTAAGTCTTCAAAAAAAGGAGCATGCTGCAAGTCTAAAATGTCAGCTAAAACAGAAAAAGCTGTAGAAGTTGAAACTGAAGTGCAGTCAAACTAGTCATAAATCATAATATTGAAAGCATCAATTTGAAAGAATTGATGCTTTTTTTTTCGTAAAATACTTAAAATTTAGAACTCTGCTAATTTATAGATTATGGGAAATTTTGTAAAATTAATAAATGGAAAAAAGCCTGTATTAGCCGATTTTTTTGCGACTTGGTGCGGTCCATGTAAAGCTATGTCTCCTATTTTGGTCGAGACAAAAAGTAAGTTGGAAGATAAAGTTACAGTAGTTAAAATTGATGTAGACAAAAATCAAGCAGCTGCAAATAGATTTAAAGTAAAAGGCGTGCCAACCCTAGTGCTTTTTATGGAAGGAAAGATTGTATGGAGAAAATCTGGTGTTATTTCTTCTGATCAATTGATTGGTGAAATACAACACTTTCTGCGATAGATTTCAAGTTTTTTGTCAGGATAATTTTGCATCAACAGAAAAAATGATGAAATTAGAGGAGATTCAAAAGCCATGTTAATATATATTCTTTCTCGTCATAGCGACTCATATTCAACTAAAAGGCTGTTTGAAGTGGCAAAACTAAATGGACATCAAGTGAGAATTATTGATCACATGAAGTGTGAATTGAAAATTGGTTTTCAATCTCATATATTCTATCAAGGAGAAAAACTTAAAAAGCCAGATTATATAATTCCCCGGATAGGTTCATCCGCCACATTCTACGGTTCCAATGTGCTGCGGCAATTTGAAATGATGAAAGTAAAAACTGTGGTCTCGGCAGAAGGATTACTAAAAAGCAGGGACAAGCTGAGAGCTTCGCAAAATATGGTATTTAATAATATTGAAGTACCAAAAACATATTTTCCAGCTCCTTATCAAGAGAATTTTCAGTATATGATAAATCAAGTGGGAGGAATTCCTCTCATTGTTAAACTTTTGGAGGGTACTCAAGGACTTGGTGTTTATCTCCTCGAGAATAAAAACGAAGCGAAAAAAATACTGGAGAAATTCAATTTATCCAACACTCATTATTTACTGCAAGAATACATTGCAGAGAGTAAAGGAACAGATGTGAGAGCATTTGTTGTGGGAGGAAAAGTCGTGGCAGCAATGAAAAGAATAGCAAGCGAGGGAGAATTCAGATCTAACATACATAGAGGAGGAAGAGGCGAGCAGGTAGAACTTACAAGTGCTGAAAAATTTTTAGCAATTAAAACTGCAAGAATATTAAATTTAGATGTCGCAGGAATAGATATTTTGCAATCTAACAGAGGACCATTGGTTCTGGAGGTCAACTCTTCGCCAGGATTAGAAGGAATAGAGAAATATACAGATATAGATATTGCTAAGGCAATTGTAGAATATATAGAATCTAATTAAATGATAATAAATAAAATTGAAATTAAAGCAGGTCAGAATAAAGTAGTTAAGCTAAGTGTTTCAAAACTTCCTTCTGGCACCCATATCGATATCTTTGCACATGTATTTAGAAGTAAAAAACCTGGTCCAACTCTTTTGGTTTTGGGTGGTTTACATGGTGATGAAATAAATGGGATTGAGATTGTTCGAAAATCAATTAATGAAGGATTTTATGATAACTTGAAATGTGGGAACGTGATCGCAATTCCTTTATTAAATGTATATGGTTTCATAAATTATTCACGAGATGTTCCTGACGGAAAAGATATTAATAGAAGTTTTCCAGGGAATTCGAATGGTTCATTGGCATCACGAGTAGCAAAAAAATTAACTCAGCATATTTTGCCATTGGTAGATTTTGGCATAGATTTTCATACAGGAGGAAAATCAAATCATAACGTACCTCAGGTACGAATTGATGGCACAATTGCTGAAAATTTTGAACTAGCAAAAGAGTTTGGTGCTGATTTTATTATTAAATCTCGATTAATTCCAAAATCTTTAAGGAAAGAGTGCAACAAGAGAAATCTGCCTATGCTCGTCTTTGAAGGAGGCGAATCTTTGAGATTGGATCAAAACTCTATCAATATTGGAAAAAATGGAATCAAAAATATCTTAGCCCATAAAAATATGATTGACAAATTTGATGTCAAAATCAAAGAAAGTATAGTCATTAAAGAGGCACATTGGGTAAGAGCTTCTTTTTCAGGTATATTTGAACCGTCTGTAGTTCCAAGTCAATATGTGGTGAAAGGTGAAAAATTGGGAGTAATATCAACTCCGTACGACAAAACAATCAAAATTATCAAGGCTAGAAAAAATGGATATATTTATGGATTAAACAATAATCCTGTTGTAAACCAAGGAGATGCTCTGGTTCATATCGGAGAATAATAATTATTTTCCTTTCCTTTTCAATACAATGATTACCGTATAAAGCAAGATTTTTAAGTCCAAAGAAAGAGACTGGTTTTTAATATACAGCATATCGTATTTCAATCTTTGTACCATTTCAGCTACGTTTTCTGCATATCCATATTTTACTTGGCCCCAGCTGGTTATTCCAGGTTGTACTTTATGAAGATGTTTATAATGAGGAGCTTCCACAATAATTTTATCAATAAAAAACTGCCTCTCGGGTCTTGGTCCAACCAATGACATTTCACCTCGCAAAACATTAAAAAATTGTGGGATTTCATCTAGTCTGCTTTTCCGTAGTATTTTTCCAATTTTTGTAATTCTTGGGTCATTTTCGCTCGATAATTGAGGTCCATTTTCTTCTGAATTAATCTTCATTGTTCTGAATTTGAAAATTTCAAACTCGTCTCCGTGCAATCCTATTCTTATTTGTTTGAATAAAATAGGGCCTTTTGAACTTCTTTTTATTAAAATTGGAATAAAAATATATGCGGGAATTAGTATTACAATGGCAATAATAGAAAGAAAAACATCCATTCCTCTTTTGATTCTTTTTTGCCATTTTGGGAGAATATCCGTTTTCAATTCCATAAATGGTGTCCCAAATAAACTGCTTGTTTTTACGCTACTAGAGAGAATGTCGTACGTGTCAGGTATAATCTTAATAATTAAATCATAGCCTTCTACTTCATTGATTATTTTTTCTAAGATTTTGTGCTCATTTGATTCTACTGCGATTATTATTTCTTCAATATCATTATTCTGGATAGCAAAATGCAAATCGGGCAAAGTTCCCAATTCAGGAATGTGATTTTTAAGAATTGTATCTTTTCCATTTACTCGGATGTAACCTGAGAAAATGTTTCCTCCGTAATTTTTTCCATCATTTATTTCATTAAATGTTTCAAATGCTTTTTCGTTTCCTCCAATAATAATAGTGTTAAACCCGTACTTTTTCTGGTGAATGTTCTTTACAATATTGGTTGTGATTATAAATCGACCAATCAAAGTGAGAAAAAACTGTAAACAAAAAAGGACGATAAACGAAGTGTAATAATCAGAATAAACTGTGACTGTATCATCTAGAATAAAAAGAAAAAAGATACACAGAGTACCTATGAATGAGGAACTTATTGTCCTCGAGAATACCTGCATTCTATGTTTTCGGTACACATTATCGTATGAGCCAAAGAGCCAATAACTAATAATCCATAGAATTGGAATGATGAAAAGGCCAAGGTAGAAACGTTCTGTAAATTCGAATGGGATTTTTTCAATCTGTGTTTTTCGGTAGTAGAAAAATACAGACCACGAAACAAGAGCCGCAAAATAATCACTGAACAGAAATAGATATTTAATCGAGCTCTTTTTCTTCATTTTTTTAGAAAATAACTTTGATGTTATCTATGTATACAAGAGGCTGATTTGACTGACTTTTAGCTACTTCGATATAAATGTCAAATACACTTGCTCTAATTTGTGGACTTACCACATCAGTCAGTTCTAAATATGCTTTTTTCCAAGTGTCAGTTGGGTTAAGATTGTAATACTCTTCTTTTACAGCCGCAACAGAAATATTATTATGGTAAATTCCGGTTGTTATTACTTCATTCGATTTGTAGTCAAATTCCAGATAAACTGGTCTTCCTGCTTTTGGAAATGAATTGAAAAGAGACTCACTTGTTTTCGCCTCAAAGAAGAGGTGATTGGATTCAAATTCAATTTTTCCAGAACCATTTCCTTCAAATACTTCTGTAGGGTCGAGTGTGATAAGTAAATTAGTATCACTATATGGAAGAATATTAAACTTTATTCCTGGATCTTCAAAATCTTCTAGCCAAATCGTAATTCCTGGCTCATACTCGATTGTTGGCGTTATTGTATCGATATTCTGTATTACAGAATTCATGGTTGTATCAAACGATTGAAAGAAATCGTGTATTTTCCTTACTGATGATGATCCACTTCGTTTAATTCCTCCAAAAACTTGCAGGTTATAACTACCTTCAGTGTGAATTGGAATTTTACTTGGCAACTCGTAAACTCCAATGAGTGAACCATCTACATAAACCCATGCATCAATAATATTGTCTGTAGAAGTTCCTTGAAGAGGTGTGGCTTTCACTTTTATGTCTTCAATATAAATATATGAAGGAACAATTTCATCAGGATTATATAGCTGACAGGAACCAATGAGCGAAAGTAAAAAAAGCGTAAATAAAAGTTGTTTCATAGAAAAAAGGCTGTAAAAGCTTAAGCGAGTGCTAATTTAATACAAACGCCATAATTATAAAAAATAGTGTGCTAAAGTTTACAAATTTGAAGAGAATTTTTCTCCTGAGAATTTCATTTTTTCCATAATGATTGAGGCAATCCTTAATGCGTTATATCCATCCTCCACAGTAACAAGAGGTTGGGTGTTGTTAATGATTGAATTCGCAAAGGATTGCAATTCATCTTTTATTGCATTATTTTCCTGGATAGCTGGCTTTTCAAAAACAATTTCTTTTTTGCCTTTGTTTTCTCCTAAGTCCAATACTACTGAATAAGGATCTGTTTCTCCTTCTACATTTTTTAGCTGCATCAAAGCTGCATCTTTAGCAGAAAAATCTACACTGATGTATGCATTTTTCTGAAAAATTCTTGTTTTACGCATGTTTTTCAATGAAACTCTACTAGCAGTTAAGTTAGCAACACAGCCATTGTCAAATTCTATCCTAGCATTAGCAATATCTGGTGTTTCGCTTACAATTGCAACTCCATTTGCACTGATTCTTTTTACGTTAGATTTCACAATACTCAAAATAATATCAATGTCGTGAATCATTAAATCGTGAATCACAGAAACATCTGTTCCTCTTGGATTAAACTCTGCCAATCTATGGCTTTCCACAAACATAGGACTTTCTATCTTATCTTGAATTGAAAGAAAAGCTGGATTAAAACGCTCAACATGACCAATTTGAACTTTAACATTGGCTTCTGCCGAAAGACTAATTAAGGTTTTTGCTTCCTTGG